>NZ_JAWHTE010000002.1:0-324536 GCF_032586175.1 Ovoidimarina sediminis | reverse complement strand
CCGCCGCGCTCGCGGCCCTGCGCCTCAAGGCGCCGGCGATCGGAAAGACGTTTTCGGAACAGGTGGGGCGCGTCGCGGGGGGCGCCCCCCCCCCCCCCCCCCCCCCGGCCGGGGGCGCTGCCCCCGGACCCCCGGGATATTTACGGCCACATGAAGGTGAGGGCGCGGGCCGACATCGCTTCGTAGAACGGCATCGCGGCGCGGGCGAGATCGGCATAGGCGCCGTCGAGCTCCGGCAGCGGGCCCTCGGCCCCGGCAAACCCGGTGGAGCGGTGCACCGCCCCGTACCAATGCGCGGCCCAGATCCCGTCTTCGGGATGCCCGCCGGGCGGCCAGCTGAGCATCGCGCGATCGAAGGGAAGCCCGATCTCGGCGCAAAGCGCGGCAAGCGCCACCTCCGGATCCTGCCGGATATCGGCGCTGTCGATCACCGGGCCCGGGCAACGGGCGAAGATCTCCGCCTGCGCCTCGAAGCCGATATCGGCGAGCGTCGGGCGCTCGCGCTTCGCTGCATAGCTCGCGACCACCCGCGCCGGGTGGCGGATGAGGTGCACATGGGTCGCGCCTTCCGCCCAGCCCATGGGAAAACCTTCGAGCATGTGGAAGGCCATGTGCTTCATGTAGAAGTTCGGCTTCTTCCCCGGGATCGGCCCCGCGCAGCGCGCCGCCACCGCCGCGGGATCGCATTCATGGGAGCCGAGGATCTCGTCGCGCATCGGGTGATCGATCCCGGTCGCCCTGAGATACGGGGCGTAGAACGGTTCATCCCAGACCGCGAAATCCCCCCGCGCGGCAAAGGCATACATCATCGCGGTCGACAGGTTCCGGGGCCCCGACCACATGGCAATGCGCATCCCTGACCCTCCCTGCCGGCGATTCGTCCGCGACGCTATCGCCAGCTGTAACGCGTGTCACCTGTTCGTGACCTCACGGCCCGGTGAATTGCCGGCCCACGCTTTCCCTGAGACAACTCCGCTGCAAAGGAGATATGCGATGACCTTCTCGTTCCCGACCGCAAAACCCCTCGTGCTCGCCCTCGCCATCCTCGCCGGCCTCGCTGTCGAATGCAGCCAGGCGCGCGCCCAGGATCGCGCCACCGCCGTCGTGGCGGGGGGATGCTTCTGGTGCGTCGAGGCGGATTTCGAGCGCGTCCGGGGGATCAGCGAGGTCGTCTCCGGCTATACCGGCGGAACAACGGCGAACCCGACCTACAAACAGGTCACCCGCGGCGGCACCGGGCATTACGAGGCGGTGGAAATCACCTATGACCCTTCGGTCATCGGTTATGAACAGATCCTCGATCTCTTCCTGCGCTCCATCGATCCCACAGATGCGGGCGGCCAGTTCTGCGACAGGGGCGACAGCTACCGCACCGCGATCTTCGTCGAGACGCCCGAACAGCGCGCCGCCGCCGAGGCCGCCATCGCCGAAGCGCGCCGCGATCTCGGCCAGAAGATCGTGACACCCGTGCTCGAGGCAAAGCCGTTCTACGAGGCCGAGGCGTATCACCAGGATTACTACAAGAAGAGCGAACTCGTCCTCACCCGCCGCGGGCCGAAATCGAAGGCCGAGGCCTACAAGTTCTACCGCACCGCCTGCGGCCGTGATGCCCGCGTGAAGGAACTCTGGGGCCGCGACGCGCCCTTTGCGGGCGGCAAGTCGTAACCCGCCCCTTCATTTTGGCGAAAATACTCCGGGGGGCCGCGCGGCACGCGCGGCGGGGGCAGCGCCCCCTCTGCCGTCAGCTCACCTTGCAGGCCGCCAGCACCGCCATGTTCAGAATGTCATTCACGCTCGACACTGTCGAACACATCTGAATCGGCTTGTCGACGCCGGCGAGGATCGGCCCGATCACCGTGGCCCCCGCCATTTCCTGCATCAGCTTCACGCTGATCGAGGCCGAATGCCGCGCGGGCACGACCAGCACATTGGCCGGCCCCGTCAGGCGCGAAAACGGGTATTGCGCCGCGGCCTGCATGTTCAGCGCCACGTCCACCGTCATCTCGCCCTCGTATTCGAAATCGACGCCGCGCGCGTCCAGCACCTTGGGCGCCTCGTGCATCTTCGTTGCCCGCTCGCTGACGGGATAGCCGAAGGTCGAGAAGCTGAGGAACGCCACCCGGGGCTCGAGCCCCAGCATCCGCGCCACTTCCGCCCCGCGTTCGGCGATATCGGCCAGGTCGTGCTCGTCGGGCCATTCATGCACGAGCGTATCGGCGATCAGCACGATCCGGCCCTTGTGCAGAACCGCCGTCACGCCCACCGCGCCGTCCTCGGCCCGGGCGTCGAAGACATGGTTGATCATCTGCAGGACCTGCGCCGATTTCCGCGTGGCGCCCGTCACCAGCGCATCGCCCGCCTCGTGGGCGAGAAGCAACGCGGAAAAGACATGCCGGTCGCGCGCCGCCAGGCGGTGCACATCCTGCCGGTCGAAGCCCTTCCGCTGCAGCCGTTCGTAGAGGAACGATTTCAGCTGTTCGAGGTTGCCGGTCGTCGCCGCGTTCACCACCGTCAGCTCGCGCGCCGCGTCGCCCAGCCCCTCGGCCTCGAGCTTCGCCTTCACATCGGGCTCGCGGCCGACGACGATCGCCTTGCCGAACCCGTTCCGCTGGTAGGCCACGGCGGCGCGCAGCACCCGCGGATCGTCGCCCTCGGCGAAGATCATTCGCGCCTGTGCGGCGCGCGCCCGCGCGTTGATGCCCTGCAGGATGTTCGCCGTCGGATCCATCCGGGCCTTCAGCGTCAGCTCATAGGCCGCCATGTCGACGATCGGCCGCCGCGCCGCGCCCGTATCCATCCCCGCCTTCGCCACGGCAGGCGGCACACGGTGTATCAGGCGCGGGTCGAACGGCGTGGGGATGATGTAATCCCGCCCGAAGTGAAGCTTCCGGCCATAGGCGATGGCCACCTCGTCGGGCACATCCTCGCGCGCCAGTTCCGCCAGCGCCTCCGCACAGGCGATCTTCATCTCGTCGTTGATCGCGCGCGCGTGGATGTCGAGCGCGCCGCGGAAAAGATAGGGGAAGCCCAGGACGTTGTTCACCTGGTTGGGGTAGTCCGACCGCCCGGTCGCCACGATCGCGTCGGCCCGCACCGCCTGCGCCTCTTCGGGGGTGATTTCGGGATCGGGGTTCGCCATGGCGAAGATCACCGGGTTGTCGGCCATGTTGGCCACCATCTCCGCCGTCACCGCACCCTTGACGCTGACGCCCAGGAACACGTCCGCCCCCTTCATCGCCTCGTCGAGCGTGCGCAGGTCGGTCTTTACCGCATGGGCCGATTTCCACTGGTTCATCCCGTCCTTGCGGCCCTGGTAGATCACGCCCTTCGTATCGCAGGCGATGCAGTTCTCGGGCCGCGCGCCCATGGATTTCAGAAGTTCGATACAGGCGATTCCCGCCGCCCCCGCGCCGTTCAGGACGATTCGCACATCCTCGATCTTCTTGCCGGTCAGATGCAGCGCATTGATCAGCCCCGCCGCACAGATCACCGCGGTGCCGTGCTGGTCGTCGTGGAAGACGGGAATATCCATTTCTTCCTTCAGGCGCTGCTCGATCATGAAGCATTCGGGCGCCTTGATGTCTTCGAGGTTGATACCCCCGAAGGTCGGCCCCATCAGCCGCACGGCGTTGCAGAAGGCGTCGACCTCCTCGGTATCGAGCTCGATATCGATCGAATCGACATCGGCGAACCGCTTGAACAGCACGGCCTTGCCTTCCATCACCGGTTTCGAGGCCAGCCCGCCGAGGTTGCCAAGCCCCAGCACCGCCGTCCCGTTCGACACCACCGCCACGATATTGCCCTTGTTGGTATAGTCATAGGCCGTTTCGGGGGTTTCGAAGATCGCCTCGCAGGGCACCGCCACACCGGGGCTGTAGGCCAGGCTCAGGTCGCGCTGGGTCGTCATCGGCACCGTTGCCATGATCTCCCACTTCCCCGGCTGCGGCTCCATGTGAAACTGCAGCGCGTCCTCGGGTCTGATCTTCATTCTGGGCATGTGGTTCCTCCCGCCGGTCTTAGATTGTTAGCGGGGGGCCATGACGGCAACAACCGCTTCTGTCGGGCCGCGCGCCCCGAGTTTTCCACAGAAACCTTTGCGAAAGACCCCTTGCGCGCCCTTCACACAACATCCGGGGCAGGTTAACCTCGCCAGACACTATATCCGGGGGGTGGGTCATGAGCGATCCGCGCGCAGCCGTCACGCCGATGATGGCACAATTCATCGAAATCAAATCCGGCTACCCGGATGCGCTCCTGTTTTACCGGATGGGCGATTTCTATGAACTGTTCTTCGACGATGCCGTGGCCGCCGCTCAGGCGCTCGACATCGCGCTGACGAAGCGCGGCAAGCATCTGGGTGAAGATATCCCGATGTGCGGCGTGCCTGTGCATTCCGCCGAAGGCTATCTGCTGACGCTCATTCGCAAGGGCTTTCGCGTCGCCGTCTGCGAACAGCTCGAAGATCCGGCCGAGGCGAAGAAACGCGGATCGAAAGCGGTGGTGAAACGCGGCGTGACGCGGCTCGTGACGCCGGGCACGCTGACGGAAGACACCCTGCTCGACGCCCGGCGCAACAACTTCCTCGCCAGCCTCGCCGAGATCCGGGGCACGCTGGCGCTGGCCTGGGCCGATATCTCCACCGGCGACGTTCATGTCACCGATACCGGCCCCGCCCGCCTTGCCGCGGATCTCGCGCGCCTTGCGCCCAGCGAACTCCTCGTCTCCGAAGGGCTTGAGGCGGATTTGGCCGAAACAGTGTCTGATTTCGGCGGATCTGTCACCGAACGCCCGCGCACCAGCTTCGACAGCACGGCGGGGGAAAAGCGGCTTCTCGATCTCTGGAAGGTGGCCTCGCTCGATGCCTTCGGGGCGTTCGAGCGGCCCCATATCGCGGCCCTCGGCGCGCTGGCCGATTACATCGACATCACCCAGCGCGGCAAACTTCCCCTCCTCCGCCCGCCGCAGCGCGAGGCGCGGGGAAGCGCGATGGCCATCGACGCCGCCACCCGCCGCAACCTCGAAATCACGCGAAGCCTTTCGGGCAGCCGCGAGGGCGCGCTTCTGTCGACGATCGATCGCACGGTGACGGCGGCGGGCGGCCGCCTGCTCGACCGTCGGTTGTCGAGCCCCTCCCGCGACCTCGAAAAACTCAGCCGAAGCCACGAGGCAGTGGCCTGGCTGCTGGACGACAGGCGTTTGCGCGAAGATCTGCGCGCCGCGCTCCGCCAGGTGCCCGATCTCGACCGCGCGCTGTCGCGCCTCGCGCTCGACCGGGGCGGCCCCCGCGATCTGGCCGCGGTGCGCGACGGGCTTGCCCAGGCACGCACCCTCGCCGCGACGCTTCCGGGCGAGGCCCCGGCCCTCCTGACAGCCGCCGCCCGCGATCTTCAGGGCCACGACGCGCTGACCGACACGCTCGACGCCATGCTCGTCGCCGAACCCCCGCTTCTCGCCCGCGACGGCGGGTTCATCGCCGAGGGGGCCAATGCGGATCTCGACGAGGCCCGCACGCTGCGCGACGAAGGCCGGGGCGTCGTCGCCGGCCTTCAGGCGACCTATGCGAAGGAGACCGGCATCGCCTCGCTCAAGGTGAAGCACAACAACGTGCTGGGCTATTTCATCGAAACCACGGCAACCCATGCCGAGAAAATGCTGTCGGCGCCCCTGTCGGAAACCTTCATTCACCGCCAGACCACGGCCAACGCGGTGAGGTTCACCACCGTGGAACTCAGCGGTCTCGAAACCCGTATCCTGAACGCGGGCGCACGGGCGATCGAGATCGAAAACAGTCTCTATTCCAGCCTGAAACGCCAGATTCTCGATCACGCGGGCCCCATCGGCCTCGCCGCCCGGGCGCTCGCTGAAATCGACCTGGCTTGTGCCTTCGCCCAGATCGCCGAGGAAGACGGCTGGACCCGGCCCGAAATCGACGAAACCCGCGCCTTCCGCGTCGACGCGGGCCGTCACCCGGTGGTCGAAGCCGCGCTCCGCCGCGACACGGGCGACCCCTTCATCGCAAACGATTGTGACCTGAGCGCGGCAAAGGGCGCAGCGATCTGGCTTCTGACCGGCCCCAACATGGCCGGTAAATCCACCTTCCTGCGCCAGAACGCGCTCATTGCAATCCTCGCCCAGGCGGGCAGCTTCGTGCCCGCCCAAAGCGCGCATATCGGGCTTGTCAGCCAGCTCTTCAGCCGCGTGGGCGCCTCCGACGATCTGGCCCGCGGGCGCTCCACCTTCATGGTCGAAATGGTCGAAACCGCCGCGATCCTGAACCAGGCCGACGACCGCGCGCTTGTCATCCTGGATGAAATCGGGCGCGGGACGGCCACCTATGACGGGCTGTCCATCGCCTGGGCAACGCTCGAACACCTGCACGAGACGAACCGCTGCCGCGCGCTCTTCGCCACGCATTACCACGAACTGACGGCACTGGCCGAAACGCTGCCGGGTGTCTCCAACGCCACCGTTGCGGTCAAGGAATGGGAAGGCGACGTGATCTTCCTCCACGAGGTCACGATGGGCGCGGCCGACCGCAGCTATGGCGTCCAGGTCGCGCGCCTTGCGGGCCTGCCCGCAAATGTGATCACACGCGCCCGCCAGGTGCTCGACACCCTCGAACGCCGTGCGCGGGAAGGCGGCCCGGGGCGCGAGGCGCTGATCGATGATCTGCCGCTCTTCTCGGCCCCGCCACCGCCGCCGGAACCCGCAAAAACAGACACGATTGCAGCGGAACTCATCGATGCGCTCCACCCCGACGAGATGACGCCGCGCGAAGCGCTCGATGCGATCTACCGGTTGAAAGAGGCCTACGCGAACGCGTCGCGCGAATAGCCCTGCAGGTACAGAAGCGCCGTCAGATCGCCGTGGTTGATCTTGCACTGCGCCTCCGCCGCCACGGCGGGCTTTGCGTGCATCGCGACGCCCAGGCCCGCACGCCCCAGCATGCCCAGATCGTTCGCCCCGTCGCCCACGGCCAGAACATCGGCTTCCGAAAGGCCCAATTCCGCCACCAGCTCTTCCAACGTCGCAACCTTCGCCTCGCGTCCCAGGATCGGCCGCGCCACATCGCCGGTCAGCTTGCCCCCCTCGACCAGCAGCGTGTTCGCCCGGAACCGGTCGAACTCCAGCGCCCCGGCCACCGCTTCGGCAAAGGCCGTGAACCCGCCGGAAACAAGGAACGACAGCGCGCCTTCATGGGCCCGCATCGTCCGCGCCAGGGTGCACCCCCCGGCGCGATAGGTGATCCGCTCTTCCAGAACCTGCCCGATCACGCCCGCGTCAAGGCCCCGAAGCAGCCCCACACGCTCCAGAAGCGCCCCTTCAAAGCCGATTTCCCCGTTCATCGCCCGCGCGGTGATCTCCGCCACCCGCGCGCCGACCCCGGCCATATCCGCCAGTTCGTCGATGCATTCCTGTTCGATCAGCGTGCTGTCCATATCCGCCAGAAGCACGCGCTTGCGCCGCCCGGCGGAGGGCAGAACATTCAGATCCACCCCCATCCCGTCCAGTTCGGCCTGCACCTCGCCGACATTCCCCGGCACCGCCTCCACGGCGAACTCCGCCGCCTCGTCGGGCGACAGCCACTGGGCATCCCCCCCGCCCCAGGCATTCCGAAGCGAGGCAACCAGATCCGGCACAAGCGCCCCCGGCGCGGCAATCAGAGACACGATCTTCATGGCCCCGGCCCATAGCGGCAACTTCGCGCTTGCGAAAGGGTGAAGACGCCACTAATGCGGTCCGTGGGACACCCCTCCCCAACGAGGGGCATGTATCTGGAAGGATATGGAACATGGAAAAGACCCTTCCGGCCACACGGCCGGCAAACCCGCGTTTTTCGTCGGGCCCCTGCACCAAACCCCCCGCATTCACGCTCGATAGGCTGTCCGATGCCGCGCTTGGCCGCTCGCACCGCGCGGCAATCGGGAAATCGAAGCTCAAGGCCGCCATCGACGGCACGCGAGAAATCCTCGGCATCCCCGACGACTATCGCATCGGCATCGTGCCCGCCTCCGATACCGGCGCGGTCGAAATGGCCATGTGGTCGCTTCTGGGCGCCCGGCCCGTCGAGATGCTGGCCTGGGAAAGCTTCGGCGCGGGCTGGGTGACCGATGCGGTCAAGCAGCTGAAGCTCGACGCCACCGTCCGCACCGCCGACTATGGCGAGATCGTCGATTTCGCAGAGGTCGATTTCGACCGCGACGTGGTGTTCACCTGGAACGGCACCACCTCGGGCGTCCGCGTCCCGGAAACAGTGTCTATTCCGGCCGAACGCGGCGGTCTGACGATCTGCGACGCCACTTCGGCGGCCTTCGCGCAGGATCTTCCCTGGGACCGGCTCGATGTCGTGACGTTCTCTTGGCAGAAGGTGCTGGGCGGCGAGGCGGCGCACGGCATGCTCGTCCTCAGCCCCCGCGCGGTGGAGCGGCTGGAAAGCTACACCCCGCCCTGGCCCCTGCCGAAACTCTTCCGCATGACGAAGGGCGGCAAGCTGATCGAAGGCATCTTCGAGGGCGCGACCATCAACACGCCCTCGATGCTCGCGGTCGAGGATTATCTCTTCTGCCTCGACTGGGCGCGCTCCGTGGGCGGGCTTCAGGGCCTCATCGCCCGGGCCGATGCCAACACCGCCGCAATCGAAGGCTTCGTGGCCGCCCGCGACTGGATCGCATTCCTGGCAACCGATCCCGCCACGCGGTCGAACACCTCGGTGTGCCTCAAGTTCACCGATCCCCGCATCACCGACGGCGCGGGTTTCGCCAAGGCCGTCGCAAAGCGGCTGGAAAGCGAAGGCGTGGCCTACGACATCGGTGCCTATCGCGACTCGCCGCCGGGGCTTCGGATCTGGTGCGGCGGCACGGTGGAAACCTCGGATATCGAGGCGCTTCTGCCCTGGCTCGACTGGGCCTTCGCGACAGAGATCGCGGCACTGACGGAAGCCGCCTGAGACACGCGCCGTCCCGGGCTTGACCCGGGACCTCTCCCTTCGATCGCAAGAGGCCCCGGATCAGGTCCGGGGCTGCACCCCACCACAAAGAGCGAACCCATGCCCAAAGTACTCGTATCCGACAAGCTCTCCGAAACCGCCGTCCAGATCTTCCGCGATCGCGGCATCGACGTCACCTTCGATCCCTCCATCGGCAAGGACAAGGACAGGCTCCTGGAGGTGATCGGCGACTATGACGGCCTCGCCATCCGCTCCGCCACCAAGGTCTCCGAAAAGGTGCTGGAACACGCCCCGAACCTCAAGGTGATCGGCCGCGCCGGCATCGGCGTCGACAATGTCGATATCCCCGCCGCCTCGCGCCGCGGCGTGATCGTGATGAACACGCCCTTCGGCAACTCGATCACCACCGCGGAACATGCCATCGCGATGATGATGGCCGTCGCGCGCCAGATCCCCGAAGCCTCGACGTCCACCCATGCCGGCAAGTGGGAAAAATCCCGCTTCATGGGCGTCGAACTCACCGCCAAGACGCTGGGGGTGATCGGCGCGGGCAATATCGGCGCGATCGTGATCGACCGCGCGCTTGGCCTGAAGATGAAGGTGGTCGCCTACGATCCCTTCCTGTCGGAGGAGCGCGCGACCAAGCTCGGCGTCGAAAAGGTCGACCTGAACGAACTTCTGGCCCGCTCCGATTTCATCACGCTCCACGTGCCGCTCACGGACAAGACGCGCAACATCCTCTCGGCCGAGGCCATCGCGCGGATGAAGCCGGGCGTGCGCATCGTCAACTGCGCGCGCGGCGGGCTCGTCGACGAGGCGGCGCTGGCCGAAGCGCTGAAATCCGGCCACGTCGCGGGGGCGGCCTTCGATGTCTTCGCCGTCGAACCGGCCACCGACAGCCCGCTCTTCAACCTGCCCAACGTGGTGGTAACCCCCCATCTCGGCGCGTCAACCTGCGAGGCGCAGGAAAACGTGGCCCTCCAGGTCGCCGAACAGATGTCGGATTACCTGCTGACCGGCGCCGTGACGAACGCGCTCAACATGCCGTCCGTCACCGCCGAAGAGGCCAAGGTCATGGGCCCCTGGGTCAAGCTCGCCGGCCACCTCGGCGCCTTCATCGGCCAGATGACGGACGAGCCGATCAACGCCGTCAACATCCTCTACAACGGCGCCGTCGCCGCGATGAACACCGCGGCCCTCAACGCTTCGGTCATCGCCGGCGTCATGAAGGCCACCAACCCGGATGTGAACATGGTTTCGGCCCCCGTGATCGCGAAAGAACGCGGCATCGACATCTCGACGACGACGCAGGGCAAAACCGGGGTGTTCGACGCCTATATCAAGGTCACCGTCGTCACGGCGGAACGCGAACGCTCCATCGCCGGCACGGTCTTTTCCGACGGCAAGCCCCGCTTCATCCAGATCAAGGGCATCACCATCGATGCCGAGATCGGCGAACACATGCTCTACACCACGAACGAGGATGTGCCGGGCATCATCGGCGCCCTCGGAAACACGATGGGCCAGAACGGCGTCAACATCGCGAACTTCACCCTCGGGCGCTCGACCCGGGGCAAGGATGCCATCGCGCTGCTTTATGTCGATGATCCGATCCCCCAGGCCGTGATCGATCAGCTTGACAAGACCGGGCTGTTCCAGTCGATCCGCCCGCTTCGGTTCGAGGTTGCCTGACCTGTTCAAAGCCCCCGGCCCGCGCTAGGGCTGGGGGCATGCGCGTTTACGCCATCGGCGATATCCACGGCCATCTCGACAAGCTCGAAGAGGCCCATGCCCGCATCGCGGCCGACCGGCGCGGCACGGGGGATGCCGCCGCGCCCGTCATTCATCTCGGCGATTATTGCGATCGGGGGCCCGACAGCCGCGGCGTGCTTCAGTTCCTGATCGACGGACAGGCCCGCGGCGCGCCCTGGATCACGCTCCGGGGCAATCACGACCGCGTTTTCCTCGATCAGCTCGACGATGCGCCGGGCGCGCCGTTCCGGTTCTGGACCTCGCCGGGCATGGGCGGTCTCGCCACCGCCGAAAGCTATGGCGTCAGCCTTCCGGGCTGGACATTCGCGGGCCTCGCCGCGCGCAAGTTCCGCAGCGCGGTGCCCGAGGCCCACCACGCCTTCCTGAAATCGCTGCCCCTCTTCCACGAAACCGAAACCCATATCTTCGTGCACGCGGGCATCCGCCCCGGCCTGCCGCTCACCGAACAGATCGAGGAGGATCTGATCTGGATCCGGCACGAGTTTCTGGGCGATCCCCGCGACCACGGCAAGGTGATCGTCCACGGTCACACACCCTGCGAGACGCCCGAACACTGGGGTAACCGCATCAACCTCGACACCGGGGCGGGCTATGGCCGCGCCCTGACCGCGGCGGTCTTCGAAGGGACCGAGGTGTTCGTTCTGGGCGAGGCCGGGCGCGTGCCGCTCCGCCCCCGTCAGGGGTGATAGGCCGCCGCCGACGGCGCCCGCTCGAAATCCAGGTGAAACGCGTCCAGTTGCGGCGGGGCAAGGCCCGCTGCCTGGAGTTGCACATGCGCCTGGCCACGGTGGTGGATCTGGTGCTGGAAGAGATGCAGTAAAAGCGCGTCCACACGCTCCTCGAGCACACGGCCGCCCGGGCGTTCGGTCGCCCGCCGGGCGGAGAGGGCGGCCGGGCCCAGCCCGCCGCAGAAGGCGGCGAGCCGCCTATCGGCCTCCGCCTGCGCGCGGCCCAGCGCCACCGGATCCGCCTCCATCTCCCGCTCGTAGACCGACCGACCCGCGCCGCCACCCTCGAGCGCATCGATGTAGTAAAGGTCCACCTCGTGGATATGGTTCAGCGTCGCGGCAAGTGAGGGGAAGAAGCCGGGCGCCGGCGCGGCGAACGCGCCCGGTGCAAGGCCGGCGAGCGCCCCGTAAAGCGTCGCATTCGCCCAGGCGTTGTTCAGGGCCATCGCAAGATAGGGGTCACGCGCCATCGCTCGGTCTCCGTCTCGGCCCGCGCGCGTCTCACGCCCGGTGATAGGGCGTGCCGGCCAGGATGCCGGCGGCACGGTAAAGCTGCTCGGTCAGCATCACACGCGCCAGCATATGGGGCCAGACCATCGCCCCGAAGGACAGCCGCTGATCCGCCTCGGCCCGAAGCGCGGGGTCGATCCCGTCCGCGCCGCCGATCAGAAAGGCCACATCCTGCCGCCCCTCGTCGCGCAGCTTCGCCAGCCAGGCGGCGAAATCGGGCGACGACATCACCGTCCCCCGCTCGTCCAGCGCGCAAAGCGCCGCGCCCTCGGGCACGGCGCGGCGCAGAAGCGCGGCCTCCCCGGCGGGTCCGCCGCCCTTCCGGTCATCGACTTCGGTGATGGTCAGGGGTCCGAGGCCCAGGGCCCGGCCGGTCCGGTCGAACCGGGCCTGGTAATCCTCGACAAGCGCCCGATCGGGGCCGCCCTTCTGGCGACCCACTGCGGCGATCGCCACGCGCATCAGGTCGTGGCGGCGGCGGGCTGGCCCGATGTCTGGTTCGGCGCCAGCCACATCTTTTCGAGCTGGTAGAACTCGCGCACTTCGGGCCGGAAGACATGAACGACGACGTCGCCCATGTCGATCAGCACCCAGTCGCCCGCCTCCTTGCCTTCCACCTTCGACAGGACGCCAAGCTCCTGCTTCAGGCGATCGACAAGCTTCTCGGCAATCGCGACGACCTGCCGGGTCGACCGGCCCGACGCGATCACCATGTGATCGGCCATCTCGGACTTTCCCTTCAGGTCGATGACGGTCACGTCCTCGGCCTTGTCGTCGTCAAGCGATGTGAGAATGAGATCAAGCAACCGGCTTGAGGGTTCGGTGGGTCCGGCCATCACACGGCCGTCCTCGGCGGTCTGGTCACGGACCGCATCGTGAAGCTGAGACAGGACATTGTCCTCCTTCTCTGAGCGCCGACATACCCGGCGCGGAACACCCTAAATGTAGCAACGCGCACATGAAATCTCAATGACACCACATCTTGCGGCTCACCCCTGTGGCGGATAGGTCGCCCCCAACATCTTGTGATCCCAATGGCTTCATGTGGCCACAAGTATCCCGGGGGGCCGCCCGGCACGGGCGGCGGGGGCAGCGCCCCCTCCGGCGCCGGCCTTCAGTAATCCCGCTCGAAGAAGATCCCCACACCGGTGCCCCCGGTGCTTTCGGTCGTGCCCCGCACGGTCAGCGACGGGGTGAGGTCAAGGTTGATCGACACGCTGGTGTTCTGATTGCCCACGGTCACATCGGTATAGATGTTGTCCGAAATGTACTTCCCGGCGCGTACATTGGTGCCGCCCTCGCCATCGCCGGCCACGTCGAGGTCATCGAGCCCGGTCGACTGCCGCAGGCGCGACACGATCCCCCCGCCGCCCCGCCCGGCAAGGGTCGCCACCGCCGAAGCAAGCTGCGCGGCCTGCAAGGGCGACAGCGTGTCGATCCCCCGGTTGAACAGAAGCCGCGCGATCACCTCGTCCTCGGGCAGGGACGGATTCGATTCGAAGAGGATATCGGGGGCCGAGGCCGGGCCGTCCACGATGATCAGGATCCGCGTGTCATCGGCCTGGGTGCTCGCCACCAGCCGCACCACCGGGTCGAAATCGCCCTGAAGCGTCGCGCGCCCCTCGTCCATCGTCAGCCGCTTGCCGAGGATGTCGAGCCGCCCGCGTATCAGCTCGAACTCGCCCGCGGGAATGACATTGGCCGTGGTTCCGCGAACGAGGATCGACCCGCCCAGTTCGGCCTCGATCCCGCGGCCCCGCACGAAGATCCGCGCCGGCGCGTCGATCCTCAGGTCAAGCGGATAGGCCGGGCCCCCGCCGTCCGACGCCCCGCCGCTGCCGGGCGTGCCGATCAGGCCCGCCCGCCGCCGCGTCGCCCGCACGTCCCGCGGCTCGCCCACATGCACGATATCGGGAAGGGAGCCGACGGCCCCCACACCGCCCGATGGCACGGTGATCTCGGTCTCGTTCAGCCTCAGCGCCCCTGAAATCGTGGCGCCCCCGGCCAGCGGCCCGTCGATCCGAACCGTGCCGTCGACGGTTGTCTCGTAAAGCTCGGGGTCGCGCAGCCCGGCCCCGATCAGACGAATTTCCAGATCCGAAGGCAGGGGGCCGGTCAACCCGATGCCGCCCGCAACGGCCAGCCGCCCGCGCTCCGCGAAGGCCCCCGTCACATCAAGATTGGCCCGCGCGCCCGACAGGGCCACGGTCGCGTCGATCCCGGTCAGCGTCACGCCCAGCGTCGGCGCTACCGCGCGGGCATCGGCCACGCGCACCTGCCCCGAAACACTCTGAAGCGCGGGCGGCCCGTTCACCGCCAGATCGAAGCGCGCCGTGCCCGTCACGGCCCGGGGCGCGATAAACCGGTTCGCGATGGCCAGGGGCGCCGCCCCCCGCACCGCAAGGTCAAGCGCATCGAAGGCCTCGGACGCCGTGCCCTCGATATCGGCCGCCACGCCGCCCGGCCCCTCGACCGAAACATCCAGCGTCCAGTCGCCGCCCGCCGCCTGTTCGACCCGGCCCGATGCGGTCGCGGGCCCCGAAACACCCGGCACATAGCGCGCGATATCGGCAAGCCGCGCATCGAAGGTCAGCGCATTGGCCTCGCGCCCCACCTGCCCCTCCGCCGTGGCTTGCAAAGCGGCCGTTTCGACCCGCGCGGTTGAAATCTCGATCACCTCGCCCGCCCGCGCCGCGTCAAGCACCGCGGTCAGCGTACCGCGAAGCAGCGCATCGACCTCCGCGATCCCGGTCCGCAGGCTCTCGCCGCCAAGCTCGGCTTCCACATCGAAGGCCGAAAGATCGGCCCGCGCCGATCCCGCGGCCCGCAGGTCGAGCGCGCCGCCAAGGCTCCGCCCCGCGATCTCGGAAAACGGCGACAGGTCGGCCACATCGGCGCGCAGGGTTCCCTCCGCCGCCGGCGCGCCCTCGCCCAGCGTCACCTGAAGGTCGGCCTGCGCCGTCGCCCCTTCACCGGTCAGATCGGCCTCGACCTCCCAAAGCGTCGGGCCGCCCGCCACCCTTCCGGCAAGGCTCACCGGCCCCGGAAGCCCCGGTGCCACGCGTCCCGGCTCCGGCAAGGTCACCCGCGCTGTCACGTCGCCCGATCCGTCTTCCCGGTAGGTGCCCGATCCTTCGGCCACCAGCGCCTCGCCCCGGATCGTCAGGCGCGGCACGGCAAAGCCCTCGGCATCCCGCCCGCCTTCAAGCGCAACCTCCACCGGGCCGGTCAGAAGCGCGTCGGCCTCCGCCACCCCCGTCTTCAGATCCGTCACGGTTCCCGTCACATCGGCGCGGAATGCCGCAAGATCGGCATCGGCGAACCCGGTTACCGCCAGGTTCACCCCGCCCCCGATCTCGCGCCCCACCCGGGGCGAGAAGGGGGCCACGTCATCGGCCCGAAGCCGGGCCGTCCCTGACACCCGCGGCACATCGCCCGAAAGATCCGCCGTCAGGTTCGAGGTCGAACTCAGCGCCGCACCGTCAAGCTCGAGCGCAATCTGCCAGAGCTCGCCTGCGCCCTCCGCCTCCAGGCTCAGGTCGATCGGCCCCGGCACGCCTTCGGCGATCACGCCCGTATCGACAAGCCGCGCCGTCGCCGTCGCGGCCCCACCTTCGGAATTGATCCGTCCGCGCGCCGAAATCTCCGCCGCCACGCTCTGGGTTTCCAGCCGGTCGAGATAACTGCCGGTCTCGTTCCGCCGCACCGCGAGGTCGAGCACGGTTTCCTCGCCCAGAAGCCTGTCGACCTCCGCGATCCCGATCCCGAGGCCCCGGCCCGTGCCGGCAAGCGTCGCATCGATGAACCCGGCCGCAGGCGTCACATCGGCCTTCAGATCGGCGTCGATCGCGCCGGTCAGCGGCCGCCCCGCAAGCCCCGCGAAATTCGCGAGGTTCTCGGCACTCGCCGAAAGATCCGTGACGATCCGGGGGCCCGCCTCCTCGAATGTCACCGTGGCCGCACCGGCAATTTCATAGCTTTCGCCCCTGAGCGACAGCGCCGAAATCTCCAGCGGGTTGTCCGCCCGCCAGCCCAGCGACATCCGCCCGGTCACCGCCTGCCCCAGCGCCTCCTTCGTCGCCGCATCCCCGAAATCGAGCGCTTCGGCGGAAAGATCCAGCTCCGCCGTCACCAGCGCCACCGGCTCCGCCTCGATCCGGCCATTGCCGTTCAGCGTCAGCCGTTCCGCGGCGAACCCCTCGCGGTCAAGCGCCTCCACGGCCACCTCTCCGGTCCAGCGGTCCCCTGCCGCCCGGTCATAGGAGATATCAAGGTCGACGCGCCCCACCCGCGTCGGCGGGCCCGCGGCGGGCAGAAGCACCGGCGTGCCGTCCCGCGCCGCGATCTCGCCCGCGACATCGATCGCAAGGGGCAGCCCGTCCGCGTCGATCACGAGGCCCCCCCGCAGCTCAAGCTGCGCGCCCTTCAGCGCGAACTCCGACAGGCTCAGCACCCCGTCCGCCCGCTTCGCGCCCGACAGGGTCAGCGCCACGTCGCGCCCGAAGAACGCCTGGTACTCGGGCAGGAACAGCGGCGAGACGTCGCCCGAAACTTCGGCCAGAAACCCGGTGTCGAGCCCGTTCTCGCCTTGCCGCGACAACTGCACCCGGCCCGTCAGCCGGTCCTCCCCGTCGGTGGCAAGCCGCAGATCCGCTCCGAATTCCGCCGCCGGGCCCTCGCCCGCGACCGTCAGTTCAAGGCTCGGCCGCCCCGGAAGGTTCGCAAGCGTCGCAACGATCCCGTTCGCGCCCTCGTCCACCGTCAGATCAAGCGCCAGCACGCGCGTCTCGTTGGAATAGGATCCTTCGACAAGAAACGTCCCGCGCGCCCCGTCGATCCGTTCCGCCGCGATCCGGCCCGCGCCCTCGCCGCCTTCGAGGCTCAGCATGCCTTCAAGCGACAGGTCGACCGCCACGCCGATCACCGGCGCCCCAAGTTCAACCCGCGCCGCCGAGATCTCGCCCACCTCGATCGACACCGGCAACTCCGGCAGCGAAAAGCCGGATGCCTCCGCGGGCGGCGCCCCGCCTTCCGCCGCATTGGGCGGGCGCGCGATCACGATCTCCGCGGCCCTCAGATGCTCCACCTCCACCCGGCCCCGAAGAAGGGCAGAGCGGTTCCAGTCAAGCTCCACATCCTCAAGCGTCAGCCACACGCCCGCATCGTCGGCAATGGTCATCCTGTCAAGCCGCGCGGTCGAACTCAGCGCGCCCTCGAACCCCTCGACCTCGACGATCCGCCCTTCGCCCGACAGCGCCTCTTCCAGCGTGCCTTCAAGAAAGCCCTGCGCCGCAACCGGCCCGGCCAGCATCCATCCCAGAAGGAATATCCCAAGCCACCGCATCAGAATGCCTGCCCTATGCCGATGTAAATCTGAAAGCTCGATCCGTCGTCCTCGCCGCTCACCGGCACGCCCACATCGACGCGAATGGGCCCGATCCCTGTGTTGTAGCGAAGCCCGATTCCCGCGCCCGCATGGCTGTCGCCATCGACGCCCGGCACGCTGTCGGCCCCGATCATGCCCCAGTCCGCAAAGCCCACGATCCAGATATTCTCCCGCACCTCCTGGCGCAGTTCCGTCTGCAGGCCAAGGAAGCTCCGCCCCCCCGTCGTCACCCCGGGCGCCAGATCGACACCCAGCGACTGATAGGAATGGCCCCGCACCGTATCGCCCCCGCCGGAATAGAAGCGCAGGTCGTTCGGCAGGCCGGTCAGCGACGCGCCGGTGATCGACCCGAACTGCACCCGTGCGGCGAAAACCGTGCCTTTCGTCGCCCCGAACTCCTCGTAGGCCCGGATGTCGCCGGTGATCCGCGTTCCGCTTTCCGAACCGCCCAGCCCGAAATAGGGCGTCACCTGCAAATCGGCGTAATACCCGTCGGTGGTGTCCAGAAGATCCTCCCGCCGGTCAAGCGTCGCGCCGATCGGGAAATAGAGGTGCTCGTAGGTTTCTTCACCCAGGTCGTCCGACACATCGGCATAGCTGTAGCCGATGCCCGCCTGAAGCGTCAGGTCGTCGGTCTGCCGGCGGATGAAGCCAAGCTCCAGGCTTCCGCCCTTCTGCAGGAAATCCTCTTCGTTCTCCTGCGCCAGCCGGGCCGACAGATAGGCATCCGTCAGCGCATCAAGCGTCGCGGGGCGGGTCAGGTCGAAGGTCAGTTCGTAATCCTCGCCCCCGGTCTCGCCGGAAATGCCCGACACCTCGCCGCCGATCCGAAGCCGTTCGCCTTCCCCGCGCAGGTTCCGGTGCAGCCAGAACCCCGACAGGCTCAGGCCCTCGTCGGTCGCATATTCCGCGCCGACACCGAAGCGCCGGGGCTTCTGGTCGACGATCCGCGCCGTGATGTCGAGCGTGCCGTCCGGGTTGGGCCGCTCCGCCTCTCTCAGCGCGACAGTGCTGAAAACACCGGTATCCCGCAGGCGCCGCGCCGTCCGGTCAAGATCGGCGGGCGAAAACACCTCGCCGGTGGGCAGGCCCGCGATCTTGCGGATCCGCCGCTCGCTCATCCGCGATTGCTTCTCGATCCGCAGGTCGCCGAAGCGCAGGCGGGGGCCCGGGTCGATCTCCACATCCGCATCAAGCCGCGCGCGATCGTGATCGGCCACCAGCCGCTGGGCTGCCACATCGGCCTTCGCATGGCCGATATCGCGCCACGCGGTGATCGTCTCCGTCACCGCCTCCTGGATCAGTTCCGACCGCGCCGGGGCGCCGGGGCGGAACTCTTCGGGCATGTCGCGGAACCCGCCCGCCGGGGCCACCCGCGTCTGGCCGAAACGGAACAGCGGGCCCGGCGTCACCCGCACCACGATCCGGTCGATGCGGGTGGGCGCGTTCAGCCCGCTGATATCGGCCGCCTCCTGCCCGTCGATCAGGATCGATACGGTGCCGCCGTAATAACCTTCGGAATACAGCGCCCCCACGAAGCGCGGATAATCCGCCCGCGCCGCCGCCAGAAGATCGGGCGCGGCGGTCACCCCGTCACGCCAGGCCGCCACCACAAGCGAGGATTGCTCCAGCGCGCTGGCCAGATCCCTGCTGGCCCCTGGCGCAAAGATCCTGACGGGTTCAAGCGCAGCCGACGGCCCGGCCGCGCCCATGCCAAGGGCGGCCGCGAAAATCGCACCGGCACATATCTGTCTGACTGTCACGCTCTGCCCCAAGATGCTCACCGCATCATCGAACCTAGTGCGATGTGCGGGGAAGGACCACCGTCAATCCGGGGCCACCGCCGCGCCGGGCGGTGTCCCGCCGTCCTCGTTGAGCATACGAACCTCCCGCTGCGGGAAGGGAATCGAGATGTCATGCTCCTGAAACGCATCCCAAAGCGCGAGGTACACATTTCCGCGAATATTGGTCAGCCCGCCCGTGGGGTCGCGGATCCAGAATCTCAGGATGTAATCCACCGAACTGTCCCCGAAGCCGACGATATGGCAAACCGGCGCGCGGTCGGCCAGAACCCGCGGCACGCTGGCCGCCGCCTCGATCGCGATCTTGCGCACAAGGTGCGGATCATCCCCGTAGGCGGTGCCGAAATAGATATCCAGCCGCACGAAATCGTTCGAATGCGACCAGTTCACCACCTGCCCGGTGATCAGGTCTTCATTCGGGATCAGGTATTCCTTGCCGTCCCGCGTGGTGATCGAGACATAGCGCGCGCCCAGCGAATTGATCCACCCGAAGGTGTCGCCGAGGCTGATCACGTCGCCGGGCTTGATCGACTTGTCGAGCAGGATGATCACGCCCGAGACAAGGTTCGACACCACCTTCTGAAGGCCGAAGCCAAGGCCCACGCCGATCGCGCCGGACAGAACCGCAAGCCCCGTCAGATCGATGCCGATGGCCCTCAGACCGATGAAGAAGGCGGTGCCGTACAGCAGAAGCTGAAGCGCCTTGACGGCCAGCACCCGCATCGAGGGCGACAGATCCTCCATCTTCTCGATCTGCGAGGCGCTGGTGCGCGAGATGAACCGCGCGGCGAAGAACAGAAGCGCGACCAGCACGATCCCCTGCAGGATCAGCCAGACCGACAGGCGCATCCCGCCCAGCGAGATCGCGATCCCGTCGAGGATCGCCTCGGTTTCCTCGGTGATCCCCAGGATGTTCAGCGTCACCCAGGCCCACGCCGCCGTCCGCACGATCCCCCGCACCGCGGTGTTGGAAATCAGGCGCGAGGCAAAGGCGATCACCAGCCAGGCCGTCGCAAGGTTCGCGCCGATCGCGATCAGGTAGGATCGGCTGGGCCATGTGACTTCCCGCATGATCTGCAGAACGATCCAGAACAGCAGGACGAGGAAGATCATCCAGAGCCGGCGGTGCACCACCACCAGCAGCCGAAGCCGCCATTTCGGCCAGCCTTCGCGGCTGCGCATCCACTCGTGCAGCTTCGGCTTGAAATACCGGTTCAGAAGGAAGGCAAGCACGAAGATCGCAACGATGATCGCGAACTGGTAGGCCACCCAGGGCCTCAGAAGCTGGCCGAGGAAAATCTCCGCCCGGCCCAGAAGGCCCTGCCCCAGCTCCGCAATCTCCTGCGCCTGATCGATCAGATCGGCCGGAGGGGTTTCCTGCTCCATACGCGCCTCCCGCCGGAATCATGGCAGGCAGAGAGGTGTTCCGCAACAACCCCCTGCGCTAGGATCCGACGATGCAAGACCGGCTGCGCCTCGCCCTTTCTCTCGTGATCATCGCCGCTTGCGGCGGCATCTCCCTGATCGGCGGGTTCTGGGTCCCGCTGACGGGCGGGCTCACCACGGGCCTAGATCCGCGGGAGTTCTGCCGCGACGTCCCCACCAATGCCTCCGAGGCGGACCTATCAGTGCAGCTCATCGTCGTCATGGCCGTCCCCGCGCTCATCCGCCTTCTGCGCCTGGGAAGGAATATCGGCTTGGGCGAACTCGCCCTTGTTCCCGTCTTCCTCACCCTCGCCATCGGGATGCTCGCCACAATGGAATGCGGCGACCTCTCGCGCCACCCGCCCTACGGCACCCTGATCGTCTGGGGTCTCGCCGCCTACCCGATCGCCGCCTTCCTCATGATGTTCGTCCGCTGGCCGAAGCTCATTCTGCCCTGAGCCGTCAGGGAAACGCACGCTAGGCCGGACAGGGCGGCAGGGCGGAAAGCCCGATCTCCTCCAGCACGTCTGCCACCGGAACGTCTCTCAGCATCGGGCGCAGCGGCGCATCGGGCATCAGCCGCAGCCAGACCGACAGGGTGTCGTCCGGCGCCACGGCTGCGCCGCAGGGTGCCGTCCGGACCGCGAGGGTGCCCACCGTCGCCCCGGGCGCCGCCGCCTTCATGCCCCGGATCTCGGCCTGCAGCGCGCGCAGCTCCGCCACCTCGCCCGGGTCGATCCGCCAGCCATCCGGCACCGCCGGATCGGGCACCAGCGCGAACCGGCCCTCTGCCACGGCCCCGCCGGGCCTCTCTGCGCCAAGCTCCAGGAAGGTGCCCTCGGGCAAAAGCGCGATGCCATCGGGCAACTCGGCCCTGACGAGGATCGCCGCAGGATCCGCATCCAGCGGCGAGATCCCGCGAAGCCCCGCCATGGTGGCGAGATCGACCGACCCGCAGGCCGCAACGGCCAGCGGAAGCATATATTTCTACATGATTTCTTTTACTTGATTCGACTAATGTTTATCTTTAAACATGAAAAATCACTTGACAAGCCCCGGTCTGCCCATGTCGCCCAAAGCCCTCCGCCTCTCCGCCGCCCTCTACTGGGCCACCACCGCCGCGCTCGCGGCCCTGCCCGTCGTCATCGCCCTGCCCCTCTGGCTCTCGGGCCCCCGCGCGCTTGCCACCGCACTCCCCGGTCTCGCGGTGCCGGCCAGCCTCCCCGCGCCGCTTCTCGCCGCCGGCATCGCCGCCGGGCTCCTGCCCGCCCTCGCGGTCGCCTATGTCCTCTGGCAGATGCGCGGGCTCTTCGATTTCTACCGCCGCGGCGCCTCCCTCGGCCACGGCGCCGCCCGCCAGATCCGCCGCATCGGCGCGGGGCTTCTCGCCACCGCGGCCCTCGCGCTCGCCGCCCGCACGCTTCAGGCCCTCGCGCTCACCGCCGCCAACCCGCCGGGCGAACGCATCCTCGCGTTCCACATCGCCTCCTCCGATGTGGGCTTCCTGCTCTCCGGCGGGCTGATGCTGGTGATCGGCGCCGTCATGGCCGATGCCGCCCGCATCGCCGAAGACAACGCGGGCTTCGTCTGATGCAGATCGTCGTCCGCCTCGACGTGATGCTGGCGCTTCGGAAGAAAACCTCCCGCGATCTCGCCGCCGAGATCGGGATCTCGGAACAGAACCTCAGCCTCCTGAAATCCGGCAAGGTGAAGGGCGTGCGCTTCGAAACGCTCGCCCGCATCTGCGCCGCGCTCGACTGTCAGCCGGGCGACCTGCTCGAAGCGGTCCCCGACGCCTGACCTTCCTCACCACCTTGGAACGCGGGGCCCCGCATCCGCGTTGTCCTCCCGACGACCGGAAAGCAGGAGCATACCATGGCCAAGAACCACGGCCCCTCGATCAAGGACGACGAAACCTATCAAAGCCTGCGCGACGACGGCGCGTCGAAGGAAAAGGCCGCCCGCATCGCGAATGCCCAGGCCTCCGACGATCAGGATCCCTCGGAAAAGGGCGGCAAGGCCCCGCCTTACGAGGACTGGACGAAAGACGATCTTTACGACCGCGCGCAGGAGATCGGGATCGACGGCCGCTCCGACATGACGAAGGACGAGCTGATCGAGGCGCTGCGCAACCACTGACGGCCTCTGCCGCCATCTTGCGCGGCCCTCCCGCCGGGGATAGAACTCCGGCGATGACACGGATCTTCGATATCGGCGATCGCGCCCGCCTGCCCTGGCGCTTCTACGGCGCCGCGCACAGCGCGCTCGCGCGGGGCTGAGGCCGCGCGCCCGTCCTCCGTTTACGACATCCGACATTCAGAAGCCCGGGAGACATTCATGTCCGGCAAGACACTCTACGACAAGATCTGGGATGCCCACCTCGCCCACGAGGCCGAAGACGGCACCTCGCTGCTTTATATCGATCGCCACCTCGTGCACGAGGTCACCAGCCCGCAGGCCTTCGAAGGCCTCCGCATGGCCGGCCGCAAGGTGCGCGCGCCGGAAAAGACCATCGCGGTCCCCGACCATAACGTGCCCACCACGCCCGGCCGCGAAAACCCCGAGAACATGACGGAAGACAGCCGCATCCAGGTGGCCGCGCTCGACAAGAACGCGAAGGATTTCGGCATTCACTATTACCCGGTCGACGATATCCGCCAGGGCATCGTCCATATCGTCGGGCCCGAACAGGGCTGGACGCTGCCGGGCATGACGGTCGTCTGCGGCGACAGCCACACGGCCACCCACGGCGCCTTCGGCGCGCTCGCCCACGGCATCGGCACGTCCGAGGTGGAACATGTGCTGGCCACCCAGACGCTGATCCAGAAGAAATCGAAAAACATGAAGGTCGAGATCACGGGGCAGCTTGCCCCGGGCGTCACGGCCAAGGACATCACGCTGTCGGTCATCGGCAAGACCGGCACGGCGGGCGGCACCGGCTATGTCATCGAATATTGCGGCGAGGCGATCCGCTCGCTGTCGATGGAAGGCCGGATGACCGTCTGCAACATGGCGATCGAGGGCGGCGCGCGCGCGGGCCTGATCGCCCCGGACGAAAAAACCTTCGACTACGTCAAGGGCCGCCCCCATGCCCCGAAGGGCGCACAGTGGGAAGCGGCGCTCAACTGGTGGAAGACGCTTTATTCCGATGACGACGCCCATTGGGACAAGGTGATCACCATCCGGGGCGAGGATATCGCGCCCGTGGTGACATGGGGCACCTCGCCCGAGGATGTGCTGCCGATCACCAGCGCCGTGCCCGCGCCCGAGGATTTCAAGGGCGGCAAGGTCGAGGCCGCGAAGCGTTCGCTCGACTATATGGGGCTCACCCCCGGCACGCCGCTTTCGGAAATCGAGATCGACACGGTCTTCATCGGCTCCTGCACCAATGGCCGGATCGAGGATCTGCGCGCCGCCGCCGAGATTCTGAAGGGCAAGAAGATCAAGGATGGCCTGCGCGCCATGGTCGTGCCCGGCTCGGGCCTCGTCCGGCTTCAGGCCGAGGAAGAAGGCCTTGCGGATATCTTCAAGGAGGCCGGCTTCGAATGGCGCCTTGCGGGCTGCTCGATGTGCCTTGCCATGAATCCCGATCAGCTGTCGCCCGGCGAACGCTGCGCCGCCACCTCGAACCGCAACTTCGAGGGCCGGCAGGGCCGTGGCGGACGCACCCACCTGATGTCGCCCGCCATGGCGGCGGCGGCGGCCGTAACGGGGAGGCTGACGGATGTGCGGGATCTCGTCTGACAGGGCATCGAACGCCCGATTCACTCTTAACGCCGCGAACGGCGTGAAATGGTTAACAGCGAATTTTTGTGTACGGGGTGTGTACGCGCTGTGTACGCCGTGTGACTCCGGCCTTTCGCCGTTAACCTTTCGCGCAACACCCCGCTGACGGAGCCTCCGACATGGAAAAATTCACCAAGCTTTCCGGCATCGCGGCGCCCATGCCGCTGATGAACATCGACACCGACATGATCATCCCGAAACAGTTCCTGAAGACGATCAAGCGCTCGGGTCTCGGCGTGAACCTGTTCGACGAGATGCGCTATGACGACGACGGCAACGAGATCCCCGATTTCGTGCTGAACAAGCCGCAATACCGCGAGGCGCAGATCCTTGTCGCGGGCGACAATTTCGGCTGCGGATCGTCCCGCGAACACGCCCCCTGGGCGCTTCTCGATTTCGGCATCCGCTGTGTGATCTCGACGAGTTTCGCCGATATCTTCTACAATAACTGCTTCAAAAACGGGATCTTGCCCATCGCGCTCCCGCAGGAAGACGTCGACAAGCTGATGGACGATGCCGAACGCGGCGCGAATGCGGTCATCACCGTCGATCTCGAGAACCAGACGATCACGGGGCCCGATGGCGGCGAGATCACCTTCGAGGTCGACGCCTTCAAGAAGCACTGCCTTTTGAACGGCCTCGACGATATCGGTCTGACGATGGAGAAAGCCGCCTCGATCGACGCCTTCGAGGCGAAGGCCGCGGAGGCCCGCCCCTGGGTCTGACACCCCGTTAACCCTGTTCAGGCAAAGTGGCCGCGCATGACCCGATGCGCGGCCATTTTCATTTGTGTGCCTGGCCGCCCGCACCCACAATATCTGGATCTGTTAACGGAATATCCTGATTTCGCTACGAAATTGATGCAATGCCGCACCACTTTGTCCACGAAAATGCCCAAGAGTCACACCATGGTTAACGGGTCGTTGCCGGATCTGGGGAAAGGTGACAGAAATTGGGCGAAAATAAGGCAACCCGCCACAATTCGCGGGACAAAGAACAAATTGCGCGTTTGGCCGGTCTGCGGCAGAGCGCGTGCAAATGGGGCAGAAAGCGGTGATTTCCCGTCTGACAGGTACGCTTGCGCGCGCGTTTCTGGTGATCCTCCTGATTGCCCTGCCTTCGCTGATGCTGCCGGGCGTGAACTCCGATGCCGCGCAGATCGTGGCCCTTGTGGGCATCTTCGCCGCCGCGCTTGTCATCTTCGAATATGCCTCGACCTATCCCGGTCTCGTCGAATTCCGCGATGCGCCGCCGTTCAACAGGATCCGCTTCGCCTCGCTCTTCGTCACGGTTCTTCTGCTGACGCTTCTGGTGCGCGGGGCCTACGCGCCCTCGACACTGACGAACCTGATCGCGGCTGTGGGCACGCTGATCGGCCACGCCATCGATTTTCCCTACAGCCCGGTGCGCCTCGTCGTGCTGATGCTGCCGCCGGGGACGAGCACCGAAAACATCGCGCTGGTGCGCACCTCGGCGGGCATCGCCTATCTCGTTTCGCTTCTGACGTTGGCTATCTTCTTGATTATCCTCAGAATTCAGGGATGGCCCAAGCAGACCGGCGCGTTCAACGTCTGGGTCAACCTGCCCACCTTCGACCCGACCGCAGGCGGCGACGTGGTGGACCGGCTGGAGCGCGACGCCCGCTTTAACATTGCGTTAGGGTTTCTGCTGCCATTCTTGACACCCGCGGTGATCAAGGCGGCGGCGGCCACGTTCGGGTCGGTCTCGCTGATGAACCCGCAAACTCTGATCTGGACGGTTGCGGCATGGGCCTTCTTGCCGGCTTCTCTTTTCATGCGCGGCATCGCCATGGGTCGGATCGCCGCGATGATCGAACACAAGCGCAAGCTGAACGGCGATCAGGCCGAGCGCGAGAGCACCTTCGCACCGGCCTGATCCTAGCCTGTCTCGCCGCCGCACCCGGCGCGGCGGCAGAGACGATCCGCATCGCCACCTTCAACGCCGAACTGGCCCGCGAGGGCCCGGGCCTTCTTCTGCGCGACCTTCTGAAGGATGCCGCGCCCGACATCACCTCCGCCCGCGATCTGATTGCTCTGGCGCATGCAGATATCGTTGTTTTACAGGGCTTTGACTACGACTACGGCAATCACGCCCTTGTCGCCTTCCGCGACCGGATCGCCCGCGATGGTCCCCGCTATACCCATCTCTTCAGCGCCGTGCCCAATGCGGGACTGCGCAGCGGGATGGATCTCGACGGCAACGGGCAGCGCGACGGCGCGCGCGACGCCCATGGCTACGGCCGCTTCGCCGGGCAGGGCGGAATGGCCGTTCTGTCGCGCTGGCCGATCGCGCTTCGCAGCGATTTCACCGCACTCCGCTGGGCCGATCTGCCGGAGGCCGGGCTGACACCGGAAGACCCCGGGGCCGGCACACGGCGGCTGTCCTCGGTGGCGCACTGGGTTCTGACCGTGACGCCGAATGACAGGCCGCCCATCACCCTGATGACATGGCACGCCACCCCGCCGGTTTTCGATGGGCCGGAGGATCTGAACGGGCGGCGCAACCGCGACGAAACGCTGCTCTGGCGGGCCTACCTCGACGGTGCACTGGGCGCGGACCCGCCGCAAACGCGGTTCATTCTGGCCGGTGTCGCCAATTCCGATCCGTCGGACGGCGAGGGGCTGAAGGGCGGGATCGGCTGGCTTCTGTCCGACCCGCGCCTTCAGGATCCGCAGCCCGAAAGCCCCTATGGCGCTCTGGCCGCCGACGCGCAGAAAGGCGCCAATCTTTCCCACGGCGGCGACCCGGCCGGCGACACGGCGGACTGGGCCGATGGCGAGGGCGGGCCCGGCAACCTGAGGGTCGATTACGTGATCCCGTCCGCCGACTGGAACGTTGCCGCGGCCGGGATCCTCTGGCCCGAAACGCCGGGCGAGGGGGCAAGCCGCCATGGCCTTGTCTGGGCCGACTTGACCCCCCGTTAACCCCGGGATAGGCGAGGCGCGCGAGATAATTCGAGGGGACACGCGGCCATGAGCAATCCATCGCTTCTTATCCTTCCGGGGGACGGGATCGGACCCGAAGTCATGGTCGAGGTCCGCAAGGTGATCGACTGGTTCGGCGCGAATGGCGGCCCGGTGCTGGACGTATCCGAGGATCTGGTGGGCGGCTCCGCCTATGACGTGCACGGCGTGCCTCTGTCGGACGAAACCATGGCCCGCGCGCAGGATGCCGACGCGGTTCTGCTCGGTGCCGTGGGCGGGCCGAAATACGACGCTCTCGATTTTTCGGTGAAGCCCGAGCGGGGGCTTCTGCGGCTTCGCAAGGAAATGGATCTTTACGCCAACCTGCGGCCCGCCCAGTGCTTTGACGCGCTGGCGGATTTCTCGTCGCTGAAGGCCGATGTGGTCGGCGGGCTTGATATCATGATCGTCCGCGAACTGACCTCGGGTGTCTATTTCGGCGAGCCGCGCGGGATCATCAAGGAAGGCAACGAGCGGGTGGGGATCAACACCCAGCGCTACACCGAAAGCGAAATCGCCCGGGTCGCGCGGTCGGCCTTCGAACTGGCGCGGCGGCGGCAGAACAAGGTTTGCTCGATGGAAAAGGCCAACGTCATGGAATCCGGCGTTCTATGGCGCGAGGTGGTGACGGAAGTGCACGCCGCCGAGTATTCCGACGTGGAGCTCAGCCACATGTACGCGGATGCGGGCGCGATGCAGCTGACCCGCTGGCCGAAGCAATTCGACGTCATCGTGACCGACAACCTCTTTGGCGACCTGCTGTCGGATCTGGCCGCGATGCTGACCGGATCGCTTGGCATGCTGCCGTCGGCGAGCCTTGGCGCCCCCATGGCGAACGGCCGGCCCAAGGCGCTTTACGAGCCCGTCCACGGCTCGGCCCCAGATATCGCGGGGCAGGGCAAGGCGAACCCGATCGCGTGCATCCTGAGCTTCGCGATGGCGCTGCGCTATTCCTTCGATGCGGGCGACGCGGCGACGAAGCTGGAAGAGGCCGTCGAAGCGGTTCTGGCCGACGGGCTGCGCACCGCGGATCTGATGGGCCCCGAAGGCGGGTCGCCGGTATCGACCGCCGAGATGGGCAACGCGATCGTGGCGAAGCTCGGGGCCTGATCCCCGGGCCCGGGCCCAAGCCATGACCTGACCGGGACGGTGCCTTTCGGTATTTGACATTGTCCCGGCCCCGGGCCGATGCTTTAGCGGTAACAGTTCAAACTGACGGGCCATCTCCCGTGACCGATACCGGAAAATCGAACCTGCGCGGCGCAGGTCTGGCCCTCGTGGCCTTCGCGCTTTTCGCCACCCATGACGTGGTGGTGAAAAGCCTCGGTCAGTCGTATCTGCCGTTCCAGATCATCTTCTTCAGCGTGCTGATGTCCTTTCCCTGGGTCATCTTCTCGCTGATCGGCGATGCAGAGAAGGGCACGCTGCGGCCCGTGCACCCGTGGTGGAGCGCGCTGCGCACCGTCTGTATCCTGATTTCGGGAAGCTGCGCGTTCTATGCCTTCTCGACGGTGCCGCTTGCGCAGGTCTATGCCGCGCTTTTCGCCGCGCCCTTGATCATCACGATCCTGTCGATCCCGATCTTGGGCGAGCGTGTGGGAATCCACCGCTGGAGCGCGGTGATCCTGGGGCTTGCCGGCGTTCTGATCGCGCTTCGCCCCGGATCGGGAGAGATCGGGCTTGGCCATGCCGCGGCGGTGGCCTCCGCACTCTTCAGCGCGATGGCCTCGGTCGTCGTGCGCAAGATCGGGCGGGACGAGCGGAGCGCGGTGCTGATGCTCTTCCCGATGCTCGCGAATTTCGTGGTGATGGGCGCGTTGATGCCCTTCGTCTACGAACCGATGCCGGTGGAGCATCTGGGCGGGCTGGCCTTCATGTCGATCCTCGCCTTCGTCGCGGGGATGCTTCTGATTTCGGCCTATCGCACGGCGGCAGCGGCCGTCGTCGCGCCGATGCAGTATTCACAGATCATCTGGGCCGCGATCTATGGCACGCTTCTGTTTTCCGAGACGCCCGACCGCATGACATGGATCGGCGCGGGGCTGATCATCGCAAGCGGGCTTTACATCGTGCTGCGCGAAACCTTCGGCGGCCGGTCGACGACGACCCCGGTTCTGCGCACGAAGGCACGGGCCTCGTCGGGCACGAGCCCGCGCACGAAACCGCTGGAGAAGATCGTGCCCATCGAATGACACGGCCCTTGCATCGGATGCGCAATGGCGCTACGCCCCCCGGCACGGTCGGAGTGTAGCTCAGCCTGGTAGAGCACTGTCTTCGGGAGGCAGGGGCCGGAGGTTCGAATCCTCTCACTCCGACCAGTTTACAAGGAAATCAGAGCGTTAATTTGCTGTGGGCGATAGGGATCGGTCTTCGCAGTGGCGTTCTTGAGCACTGCCTCGCTGCAATGAAACGAGTCTGCTGCTGCCTTGGTGAAGACTATTGGCACGCAAGCATCCATGTCCTCAGAGCAGACAAGGCGGGCGCCGGGCCTCGATCTCCGTACCCAATAACCGAGTGGTTGGATCCAGGCACGATCGGACCGATTCCCTCCGGCTTTGGTGCGGCGGCCGTGACCGCGATCTGACATCGATCCCCGGCTCTACCGCGAGCTCCGGGGAAAGTTGTTTACGTGGAAGACTTTGGAAACGAAACTCGGAGCGATAGTGCCACCAACAGGGAGTCGACGTCATGCAAAGAAGAGAATTATTGAGAGCCGGTGCGATCGGAGTCGCGGCAACGACCCTAGCGGCCCCCGCACTGGCACAGGGCGTTCAGCAATGGAAGATGGTCACTGCTTGGCCGAAGAACCTGCCGGGCCCCGGTGTGGCCGCCCAAACGCTTGCAGATCGCATTACCGCCCTCTCCGGCGGGCGCCTCGAGGTCAAGCTGTTCGCTGCGGGTGAGCTTGTTCCGGGCAGAGGCGTCTTCGACGCCGTAAGTGAGGGAACCGCCGAACTCTATCACGCGGTGCCGGCCTACTGGGGCTCGAAGTCCAAGGGAATCCTGTTGTTCGGATCGCAGCCTTTCGGCCTGCGCGCGGATGAGCAGTTCGGTTGGATGTACCACGGAGGCGGACAAGCGCTTTACGATGAAATGTACGGCCGCTTCGGCATCAAGCCGTTCCTATGCGGCAATTCGGGCCCTCAGTGGGGCGGATGGTTCCGGACAGAAATCAATTCAGTCGACGACCTCAAGGGCCTGAAGTTCAGAACGACGGGACTGGCGTCGGAAATGGCCAGCAAGATGGGCATGGCCGCCGAAGCAATGAGCGGCCCTGCCATGTTCCAGGCGCTTCAGACTGGCGCGCTCGACGCCGGCGAATTCATCGGCCCCTGGACCGACAGTGCTCTCGGCTACCAGCAGGTCGCGAAGAACTATTACTGGCCGGGCGTGGGCGAACCGTCGTCGGCCGAGGAATGCGGGGTGAATGCGGAAGTCTTCGGAGCGCTTCCCGACGATCTCAAGCAAGCCGTCTCGCTCGCCTGCGAAAGCCTCTACAACCCGGTCTGGACGGAGTACACGACCAAGCACGCCGCATCCCTCAAGAAGCTGGTCGAAGAAGACGGCGTGCAGGTCAGAATGTTCCCGGAAAGCGTCATTTCGGCGATGGGAGCGGCAGCGGCGGAAGTCATGGAGGAACTCGGAGCGGACGAAGACGAGCTGGTCCGACGGATTACCGAGAGCTTCACTGCCTACCGCGACAGCATCGGTGCCTACATGACCTATGCCGACAACGGCCAGATGAACGCCCGCGCTTCGGTCATGGGTTACTGAACAGGTTCGGCGCGTGCAGATCCATGCGCGCGCCGTCCTGATCACTCCAACGGATGCTGCGCCTCGCGGATCACCTGGACTCGGTCAATGCCAAGATTGCCGTCGTCGTACGGTGGTTCGTTCTGGCAATGGCGCTGATTCAATTCGGTATCGTGATCGGCCGGTACGTGTTCGGCATCAACTCGATCGCCGTACAGGAAAGCGTTCTCTATCTGCACGCGGCTTTGTTCATGCTGGGGGCGGGATACACGCTCCTGGTCGATAAGCATGTCCGCGTCGACATATTCTACGCAAAGGCGTCTCCCGGAAAGCGAAGGGCGATTGACATCGCGGGTCATCTGCTACTGCTGCTGCCAGCAATGGCCGCTCTCGCGTGGTGGTCCTGGGCCTCGGTTCGAAACTCCTGGAAGATTCTCGAAGGGCCGATCTCTGTCGGCGGGATCGAGGCCGTGTTCCTTCTGAAATCCCTGATTCCGGCATTCTGCGCATTGGTGGCCCTGCAGTCCATCGCCGCCCTCTTGCGGCTCCTGAGCAAAAGACCGCCGCAATGATGGAAAATCTCGATCTCATCATGTTCGCCGCGCTGATTGCGGTGATCCTGCTCGGGTTTCCCGTGGCATTCAGCATCGCCGGCGTAGCCGTCGTCTTCGCCTATTTCGGTTGGGCGCTCGGTGCGATGGATATCACGCTTCTGGGCGCCTTCAGTCAGCGTGTGTTCGGGTTGATCTCGAACCAGGTTCTTATCGCGATCCCGCTTTTCGTTCTCATGGGCGCATTGCTGGAAAAGAGCCGGATCGCGGAAGAGCTTCTCGACACCATGGGCCGGGCCTTCGGTCAGCTGCATGGCGGTCTTGGCATCTCGGTCATACTGGTCGGCGCACTTCTTGCGGCATCCACCGGGATCGTCGGTGCAACGGTGGTCGCGATGGGGTTGATCGCGCTGCCCACGATGCTGCGTGCAGGCTATGATCCTCGTGTGGCGTCCGGGATAGTGTGCACGGCGGGAACGCTGGGACAGATCATTCCACCTTCGACACTTCTGATCATCCTCGCCGATGTCATGTCGAACGCCTACCAGCAGGCGCAGTACGAACAGGGCAAGTTTGCCGTCGAGGCGCTTTCGGTCGGGCAGTTCTTTGCCGCCGCGCTCGTTCCGGGCCTCGTGCTCGTTTGCCTCTATCTCGTTTACGTCCTGCTTCGCGGGTGGATTCGACCGGACGAGATGCCTGGGATTTCCACCGAGGGGAGAAGACCGGACAGGGCCGAGGTCCTGAGCGCGGTCATCCCGCCAATCCTCCTGATCTTCGCGGTGCTGGGCTCCATCCTCGGTGGCATTGCCACGCCGACGGAAGCCGCGTCCGTCGGTGCGATCGGCGCGCTATTGATGGCGGGGGCGAGGTCTCCCGAGAACCGACGTCTCATCCTCGTCGGTGCCGCGGGCCTCATCGCACTGGCCATTGCCGCCGGATTGTTTCCCGTCCGACTGCAAAGATCGGACATCACCCTACCCGCAACCCTGATGGGCGGCCTGTATGTCGTTCTGACCGTTATCGGCCTCGTCGGTGTCTTCACAGCGCTGCGGAATACCCTTGGGACACGCATCATGCACGGCGCAGTCACCTCGACCCTCACGATGACGGCGATGATCTTCGCGACCATCCTTGCCGCGGGCATGTTCTCGCTCGTCTTCATCGGCCTCGGCGGGGAGGAGCGCATCGCGCACTGGCTGGCAAACCTGCCTGGAGGCGCAACCGGTGCTCTGCTCGTGACGATGCTCATCGTCTTCTTCCTGGGCTTTTTCCTCGATTTCGTTGAGATCTCCGTGATCGTCCTGCCCCTGGTCACGCCGTCGCTCATTTTGCTTGGGCACGATCCGATCTGGCTGGGCATCATCCTCGCCATCAACCTTCAGACCTCGTTTCTGACGCCACCCTTCGGATTTTCGCTCTTCTACCTCAGGGGCGCAGCCCCCAAGGAAGTCACGACCGGTCATATCTATCGCGGTGTGATCCCCTTCATTGGTTTGCAGGCACTCGGCGTCGCTCTGGTTTGGTTCTTTCCTGCGCTCGCGACTTGGCTTCCCGCCGCCATATTCTGAACGGAGACCCGTGATTGTACATTGGCTTGCGAGGACTGTCGCGCTCTGACGAAGCAGCGGACATCAACGCTGGATGGACAGTGGGTGGCCTCACCCCGTGGAGGCCCTGACCGGCCTCCGATCACTTCCTTTATCGATGAACGGTCGATCGTCGGGTTGGTTTCTGCTTCGCGGTTCGAAGCGGTCATCCGGCACTTCTATTGAGACACTGTCCCCCGGCAGGCATCCGGTGAAATCTGCAACGATACCGCAACGGTTCAAATGATCTGAAGCGATCTCAACTGATCTCAAACTGAACAAGACAGCGGCTCCTGAACTCAGATCCACCGCCTTTTCGCCTTCTGGAGGCAGGGGCCGGAGGTTCGAATCCTCTCGCTCCGACCAGATTTCAGAACATCATCGGGAACGCTTCCGGGCCCGATCAGAGCCTGCGATACACCGTTTTACCGCCGACGATGGTAGCCGCCACCTCGGCGTCGGGAATCGCCGCATTGGGGATCCTGCCGATGTCGCGGTCGAGGATCGTGAGGTCGGCAAGCTTGCCCGCCGTGAGGCTGCCCTTGATGTCATCCGTCGCCTCGGCCCAGGCGCCGCCGATCGTGCAGCCCGAAAGCGCGGCATCAAGGGTGAAGCGGTGATCGGGCACGTCATCGGCCCAGGCGTCGCGGGTCGTGGCCGCGTGAAGGCCGACGAGGGGGTTCAGATCGGCAACCGGCCAGTCGGAGCCAAGCGCGATGGGGGCACCCGCTTCCACCAGGCGCTGCCAGGCGAAGGCATCCGCCCAGCGCGCCCGCCCGATGTTATCGAGCGTCGGCTGAAGCGGCAGGCCGGCGGTGCCCGGCGCGTGCGGCGGCTGGATCGAGGCGGTGATGCCCAGATCACCGATGCGCGCGAAATCCTCCGGCGCCACGAGTTCGAGGTGTTCGATCCGGTTGCGCATCCCGTGTGCGCCGTTCGCCGCGCCCGAGGCCGCATAGGCATCGATCGTGCGCGAAATCGCGGCATCGCCGATCGCGTGCACGGCGATCGACAGGCCCATGGCGTTGATGCGGGTGGCGAGATCGGCGAAACGATCCGCCTCGAAGCGGCCATGGGAACGGTAGCCGGACTGGCCGGGATAGTCGTTTTTCATGAAGGCGGTGCGGCTGTCGATCACGCCGTCCATGAACATCTTGACGAAACCCGAGGAGAGCCATTCGTCGTTCCAGCGCTCGGCCATTTCGCATGCGGTGTCGAGATCGCCCGCCTCCATCTCGGGCACGAAATGGAAAGGAACGCGGACGCGGGCGATGAGTTCGCCCCGGCGCTTCAGTTCTTCCAGCAGTTCGAGTGTGTAGACGTTGCCATCCATGTTCACGATGCTCGTGACCCCCAGCCGCGCGGCATGGGCGAGGCCCCGGACAAGATGGGCGAGATCGCTTTCGCGTTCGGCGTCCGTGGGCGGCCTGTCGGGTTCGCCGCCGGTTCTGAGGCCGAGCGTCGTGCGCTCCTGCCCCGACAGGCGCATCACCGGTCCGAACGCCTCGGGTTCGAGAAGCGCGCCGGTGGCGAGGCCGTCGTCGCCCATCACCACCTCGTGGCCGGGCGACGTGGCCCGACCGTGAAGGTCGCCCGCGGCCTCGAGCGCGGCGGTGTTGGCCCAGACCGTGTGGTGATCGTGCGCGACAAGGGCGAGCGGCCTGTCCTTCAGGATCTCGTCGAGAAGAAGGCGGGGCGCGCGGTCGCCGAAGACGCCGTAATCGGGGGCCTGTGCGACGACCATCGGGCGGTCGGGATGGGCGGCCGCGAAATCGCGGATCATCTCGCCCATGAGCTTCGCGTCGGCGCAATTGTCGAGTTGCAGGTTTTCAAGCTCGGCCCCGCCGATGAAGAGATGCGCGTGGCTTTCGATGAAGCCGGGCAGAACGCTGCCGCCGCCTGCATCGATGCGGGCGGTGCCGCCGGTGGCCATCGCCTCGATTTCGGCCGTGGTGCCGATGGCGAGGATGCAGCCGTCCGATATCGCAACGGCTTCGGCCACGGGATGCGCGGGATCCATCGTCCGCACCGCACCGTTCACGATGATGGTTTCAGCCGTCATGGCCTGTCTCCTTCGACCGCACGCCTATGTCTGGGAAAGAAGGGGTGCCCGGCGCAGGAGTGCCCCGCGCCGGCCCGGTCTCTTACTGCTTCAGCCGCGTCCAGACGCGGTTGTAGAGGTCGACGACCTCCTGCGGGCAGGGGGTGACGAAATCGGGCGCCGGCGCGCCGGCGGGCATCACGATTTCAGGGGCGCTGAGCATCTCGGGATCCATGAATTCGTCAGATCCTTTGATGCCATTGGCGTAACGGGCGAAGTTCGAGGTCATCGCCGCATTCTCGGGATCCATCATGAAGTTCATGAAGAGCTTTGCGTTTTCGAGGTTCGGCGCGCCCTTCAGAACTGCGACGTTATCCATCCAGCCCGTGAAGCCTTCCTTCGGATAGGCATATTCCAGCGTCGGGCGCTGGGCACGGGCGCGCATGGCGGCCCCGTTCCAGTTCTGCGACAGGTCGACATCGCCCGAGGTCAGTTTTTCGATGGTCGAATAATCCATCGTGCGCCAGTGCTGCTTGGCCTCGAGAAGAAGATCGAGCACTTCGCGCATCTCTTCCTCGTTGCCGTTGCAGCGGGAATAGCCGAGGTAGCGGAGCCCTGCGTTGATCACATCGTTCATGTCGTTGAGCATGTTGATGCGGCCCTTGAGTTCTTCCGGCGGGTCGAACATGAGCGCGAGCGTATTGATGTCGCCGTCATAAACGGCGGTATCGACAGTGAAGGACGTCGTGCCCCACTGGTAGGGGATCGAGTAACTCCGGCCCGGATCCCACCAGACATCGACCCAGTTCGGATCGACATTGCCGAAATTCTCCATCTCGTTCGGCTTCACCTCTTCGAGAAGGCCCTGTTCGATCATCACCTTGATCATGTAGTCGCCCGGCACGACGATATCGTAGCCGGTATTCCCGGCCTGCACCTTGGCGAGCATGGTTTCGTTCGAGTCGTAGCTGTCGAGGTTGACCTCGACGTTATACTCCTGCTCGAACTTCTCGATCATCTCGGGGCTCGTGTAATTGCCCCAGTTGTAGATGTTCAGTTCGCCCTCGGCGGCGGCGGTGCCCGCAATCAGGGCGACGGCCGAGGCCTGCACCAGTATCTTGATGGTCTTACTCATGGTTCCTCTCCTGTTCAGCCGTCTGATTTCTGCATCCTGCGCTGTACGAAAAAGAGCAGGACGACAAGCAGCACCGAGACGCCGACCAGAATGGTCGAGACGGCATTGATCTCGGGCGTGATACCGCGGCGGATGGCGCCGAGGATGTAGATGGGCAGGGTGGTTTCGCCCGGTCCGGCCACCATCAGCGTGATGATGACGTCATCGAGCGAAACGACAAAGGCAAGCATCGCGCCGGCGACGATGCCGGGCACGAGAAGCGGCAGCGTGACATGGCGGAAGGCCTGCCAAGGCGTGGCGTAAAGATCGGCGGCGGCCTGTTCCAGCGTCAGCGTCATATCCTGAAGCCGGGCGCGGATGGGCATGTAGGCGAAGGGGATGCAGAAGGCGGTATGGGCGGCCATGAGATAACCCACGCCGGTGATCCCCGTGACCTGCTTGACGATCGAGAAGAGCGAAAGGGTGGCGATGGCCGTCACGATTTCGGGGATCATGAGCGGCTGGTTGATGATGCCGTAGGCCAGCGCACTGCCCCGGAAGGCCGCGCCGCGGGCGGTGGCGAGGGCCGCCATGGTGGCGGCGATGGTCGACAGGATCGTCGCCACGGCGGCGACCTTCACCGACATCCAGGCTGCGGCGCGAATCCCGTCGTTTTCCATCGCGGCGGCGTACCAGCGCCAGGAAAACTCCGTCCATTTCACGACCGAACGGTTGTCGTTGAAAGAGAAGATCACCAGCACGGTGAGCGGCAGGTAAAGGCAGAAGATGCAAAGCCAGGCCACTGTCTTGAAGCCGGGCATGGCCTTCAGATCGCGCGCCTTGTAGCGGCGGGTAGAGGCGGGCGCTGCGGGGGCCGTCATCTCAGCCATGGGCGCGCGCCTCCCGCCCGGCGGCGCGGGCATAGATCAGAAGCGCAATCACCACGAGCGCCATCAGGATCAGCGCGGCGGCCGATCCGAAGGGCCAGTTCCGGGACGAGCCGAACTGGATCGCGATCATGTTGCCGATCATCAGCTTCTTGCCGCCGCCCAGAAGCTCGGGAGTGATGTAGGCGCCGAGGCCGGGGATGAAGACGAGGATGCAGCCTGCGACGATCCCGGGTTTCGCCAGCGGCACGATGACGTTGCGCAGCACCTGCCAGCGGTTGCCGTAAAGATCGTAGGCCGCCTCGACCAGCCGGAAATCGAGCTTTTCGAGGCTCGCGTAAAGCGGCAGGACCATGAAGGGCAGGTAGGTGTAGATCAGCCCGATGAAGACGGCGGTGTCGGTGTAGAGGATCGACAGAGGCCGGTCGATCAGGCCCACCCCCATCAGCACGATGTTCACGAAGCCTTCGTCGCGGATGATCAGAAGCATCGCGTAGGTGCGGATAAGAAGGTTCGTCCAGAACGGCAGGGTGATGACGAAAAGCCAGAAGTTGCGCTGATCGCGTGGCTTCGTGGCGATGAAATAGGCCGTCGGGAAGCCCAGGAGCAGCGCGCCCAGCGTCGCCCCGAGGGCGAGACCGATCGAGCGCAGGAAGATCGAGATATAGGCATCGTTGAAGGCAAGCGTGCCGTCGAAGATGTCTTCCTCGAAGAGGAACTGCACATAGGCGTCGGCCGAGAACTCCCAGGTCACGCCGCCATAGGTGCCGGGCGTCAGGAAGGAATAGATCACCGTGATGCCAAGCGGCAGGACGCTGATCGCCAGGATCGTGACGATCGCGGGCGCAAGGAGGAACTGCCGTGTCCGGCGTTCGCGCCGGGCCGTGACGGCGCGGGCGTGGAGGAGGCTTTCCTCGCTCACTCGAGCACCCGGGCCTGATCGGGCGGGATCACGGCGCCGATCCGCGCCCCCGGCGTCAGCGACAGGCCGGGTGTCGCGCCCGAGTGCCGGATCACGAACTCCTCGCCCGTGCCGAGGCGCAGGTGCAGATGGCTTGCCGCGCCGAAATAGACGAGGTTTTCAAGCGTGCCCTCGATCGTCGCCGCTTCGCCGCCCACCGCCAATCGCGCCGCTTCGGGGCGGACCGCGACGGCCACCTCGCCGCTGCCCGTCCAGCCCTCAGGCGTCCGGGCTTCGAGCGCGGTGCCGTCCTTCAGCGTCACCTTGGCCCGGTCGCCCGAAGCCGCGCCGATCTGGCCGCTCAGGATGTTGATCTCGCCGATGAAGTCGGCCACGAACCGGTGGGTCGGGGCATCGTAGATCTCGCGCGGGCTGCCGACCTGAAGGATCTGGCCCGAGCGCATGACGGCGATCCTGTCCGACATCGTCAGCGCTTCTTCCTGGTCGTGGGTGACGAAGATGAAGGTGATGCCGGTTTCGGCCTGAAGGCTTTTCAACTCGATCTGCATGTTCTTCCGAAGCTTCAGGTCGAGCGCCGCGAGCGGTTCGTCGAGCAGAAGCACTTTCGGCGCAGGGGCCAGCGCGCGGGCCAGTGCCACGCGCTGTTGCTGCCCACCGGAAAGCTGATCGGTGCGCCTGTCCGCCATCGGCTCCATCTGGACGAGGCGGAGCATGCGGGACACGCGTTCGTCGATTTTCCCGGCTGGTTCGCCGAGCATCCGAAGCCCGAACCCGATATTCTGCGCCACGGTCATATGCGGGAAGAGCGCGTAGGACTGGAACACCGTGTTCACCGGCCGTTCGTTGGGTGGCAGGGCGGTGATGTCCTTTCCGCCCAGAAGGACGGTGCCGCTTGTCGGCAGTTCGAACCCCGCGATGATCCTCAGAAGCGTTGTCTTGCCGCAGCCAGATGGGCCCAGGAGCGTGAAGAATTCGTTCTCGCGGATATCGATATCGACGTCGTCCAGCGCGCGCACGACCGAATTGCCGCTGCCGAATTCCTTGACAACGGACCGTGCGCTAACCGCTACGCTGGCACTGCGGCCATCGTTACTGGTCAGTTTGTATCCCCCGGACTATGCGCTCTGAGGCGCCCATCTTCATGGAAATGTTAGATCGTTCCGACAGCGCAAGGAAAGCCCATTCTCAAATATGATGCTTCACGGGCGCCAGCCTGCCCCGGCAAGGCGCGGCACAGCGGGGAAACCGCATGTTGTTTCAGCAGTTTCGGTCCCGCTACATTCGCTCGATCAGAAGCGCCGTGCCTTCGCCGCCGCCGATGCAGATCCCGGCCATGCCGAGCGTCGCGTCGCGGCGCTCGAGCGCGTTGAGAAGCGTCACCACGATGCGCGCGCCTGAGGCCCCGATCGGGTGGCCCAGCGCACAGGCCCCGCCCATCACGTTCAGCCGGTCGTGCGCCATGCCGATCTCTGCCATGGCCGCCATGGGGACGACGGCAAAGGCCTCGTTCACTTCCCAGAGGTCGATATCGCCGACGGAAACGCCCGCCTTCTGCATCAGCCGGTTCATCGCGGGCACCGGGGCGGTGGTGAACCAGCCCGGCGCCTGGGCGTGGCTTTCGTGGCCGAGGATGCGGGCGCGGGGCGTGAGGCCGCGGGCCTTCGCCGTACTCTCGCGCATCAGGACAAGGGCCGCCGCCCCGTCGGAGATCGACGAGGAGTTGGCGGCAGTCACCGTGCCGCCCTCACGAAAAGCCGGTTTCAGATGCGGGATCTTCTCGGGGCGGGCGTTGCCGGGCTGTTCGTCTTCGGCCACCTCAGCTTCGCCCGCCCGGCTTCGCACCGTGACGGGCGTGATCTCGGCGGCGAAGGCGCCGGAGGATATCGCGCGCCGGGACCGATCGAGAGAGGCCAGCGCGTAGCTGTCCTGATCTTCGCGGGTGAACTGATATTTCTCGGCGCAATCCTCGGCGAAGGTGCCCATGAGGCGGCCTTTGTCATAGGCATCCTCAAGCCCGTCGAGGAACATGTGATCGATCACCTGCCCGTGGCCCAGGCGCGCGCCACCCCGCATTTTGGGCAGGAGGTATGGGGCATTCGTCATGCTTTCCATCCCGCCCGCCACGACGATTTCGCCATTGCCGAGCGCCAGCTGATCGTGGGCCATCATCGCGGCCTTCATGCCGGAGCCGCACATCTTGTTGAGCGTCGTGGCGGGCACACCTTCCGGCAGACCCGCGCCGAACCCTGCCTGCCGCGCCGGGGCCTGTCCCTGACCGGCGGGCAGGACACAGCCCATCAGAAGCTCGTCCACCTCGTCGGGCGCGACGCGCGCGTTTTCGAGCGCGCCCGAGATCGCGGCTGCCCCGAGTTCGGGCGCTGAGAGCCCGGCAAACACGCCCTGAAGCCCGCCCATGGCGGTGCGTGCGGCGCCAACGATCACGACGGGGTCGGACATGGTTTCTCTCCGGTGGTCAATGGGTGGGTCAGGGGCGAGAGTGTCGCCTCGGACGCGCTTCCGCAAGGCGGGATGGAGCAGGAATGCAGCGGTTCTGCAAAAACTCTGCCCTCCGGCGACACGCGGCGTTGATCGGCGGGGGCGCCGCGCCTAGCGTCGCGCGCAATGATAAAGAGCAGACTGGCCCTCGTTTTCGTGCTCTGCCTGGCGGCGCCGCCCCTCGCGGCACAGTCCGATCGTGCGCGCCCGCTCGATGTCGAGATGGAACCGGCGGGCGCGGCCTACCTGGAAACGGTGCGCTGGCGCTGGCTGCAACCCGAGATCACCTATTTCGATCCCGACCGCCCTGCGCCGGAGCTGACCGTCACCCCAAGACTGCCGCCCGAAAATACAGAGCGCGGCGACCCGAGGGAAATCGACTGGACGACTGTCATGATCATCGTGGCAATCCTTCTGGCGATCCTGGCGCTGACCATGAAGTTCGGGTCGATCAGCGTGATCGGGCTGAGGCGCGAGGATGGCGAAGCGACGGTTACACCCGGGCAGAGCGACGGGCGGCCCATGGGCGACGACCGCATCGAGGCGCTGGAGGCGATCCGCGCGATTGCCGACAGGGGCGAGGCGCTGAACCGCCTGCTCGCCGCGGCGCTGTCGCTTGCGGCGCGGGCGGCGGGCCTTCGGCTAGACCCGAGCTGGACGGTGCGGGACGCGATGCGCCGCATCCCGGCGTCGTGGCCGTTCCGATCGCAGCTTTCGCAACTGGCCCGCGATGCCGAGCTTGCCCATTTCGGCGGGCGCCCCATCAGCGAAGATCAGCTTGAACGCCACCTTCAGGCGATGGTGCCGGTCTTCCGGGAGGCCGGCGCATGAGCGGGCGCGACAGCACCAATATGCTGATCGGCGGGGCGATCGTTCTGGCGCTCGTGGGGATCGGGATGCTGATCCGGTCGTCAGAACGCGATCTCATCCAGTCGGCCACAGGGTTCGAGGGCCTGCGTTATCAGCTTCTGGCAAGCGGGGTGCCGGCACGGACGTTCCGGGGCGGCTATCCGCTGGATCCATCCGAGATCGGGCTGAGGGTGCTGCCCCTTTATGATCTGGAGCCAGGCACCTACCGCGCGCCGCCGCAAACCCGGGATGCGCTTCTGAAGCAGGAAGACGAGCGCAATACCGACTGGCAGATCGTCGCTCGCAAGGCGGAAACCATTCCGACCGTGATCGTGCTGCCGAAGTGGCAGTCGAGCGTGCGGCTTTCGGGCACCGCGCATTCCGATTTCCTGAACACGCCGCTTCGGGCCGAGCTTCTGTTGCAGAGGATGCTGGGCAAAGAGGCGCGGCTGCGCACCGATCAGGGGGGATTCGTTACGATCCCGAGCGACTACGGCACTGCCGAAATCTATTTGCCGCGCAGTTTCACCGCGCCGGGCTGTACCCCGCTGATCGAAGCACCCGCACCCCGCGTCGGGCCGGGGCCCGCGATGATCGCAGGCCGTTGCACCGTGACGCTTGGGGATGAAAGCGACTGGCAGGCCGAGGCGATCGTGGTCTCCGACCCCGATCTTCTGAACACCCACGGACTGAGGCTGGGCGGGACGGCAGAGGTGGCGGCGGGGCTTCTGAAGGACCTGAGCGGGGGCCAGGACATCCTGATCGACTATTCCGAGGGGTTCTGGACCCGCAGCGGCGACACGGCAGAGGCCACGCCGCGCACGTGGTCGGATTTCCTCGCGCTGTTCGGGCGGCCCTTCGCGGTGCTCTGGCTCGGGCTGGTGATTGCGGCGGTGCTGTCGCTCTGGCGTGCGGGCGTGCGGTTCGGCCCGCCGATCAGGCCGTTCCGCGACGGGCCTGGCGCGGCGCGCAGCGTGTCGGTCGAGGCGCAGGCACGGCTTCTGAGGCTGACGGGCGACACGCCGGCCCTTCTGAGGGCCTATGCGGATGCGCGGCTTCTCAGGCTGGCGGAGCGGGTGTTCGGGCTGAAGGCGGGCGCGTCGGAACGGGCGCTTTGGGCCTTCCTCGAACGGCAGAAACCCGAGGCGGCGCGGGACTTGCGCGCCAGTGCCGCGGCCTTGCGAAGCGGATCGGGCGCAGGCGCCGCCGCGGAACGGATTGAACGATTTGAACGAGATATCGAGCAGGTGACCCATGACGTTAGATGACCTGAAACAGATGGCCGAGACGGTGCGCGGCGAAATCGGCAAGACCGTGCACGGCCAGGCGCACCTGATCGATCACCTGATGATCGCGCTTTTCGCACGGGGGCACGTACTTCTCGAAGGGCCACCCGGCACAGCGAAAACGCTTCTGGCGCGCACGCTGGCGGGGACGCTCGACCTTGATTTCGGGCGAATCCAGTTCACGCCCGATCTGATGCCGGGGGATGTGCTGGGCACGTCGCTCTTCGACTTTCAGACCAACGAATTCCGGCTGACCAAGGGGCCGGTCTTCTGCGACGTGTTGCTTGCCGACGAGATCAACCGCGCGCCGCCGAAATCGCAGGCCGCGCTTCTGCAGGCGATGAACGAGGGCGTGGTGACGATCGACGGGACGGACAATTCGCTTGGCCCCGATTTCTTCGTCATCGCGACGCAGAACCCGATCGAGCAGCAGGGCACCTATCCCCTGCCCGAGGCGCAGCTTGACCGGTTCCTGTTCAAACTGGTGGTGGATTTCCCGTCGCTCGAGGAAGAGCTTGAGATCCTCAGGCGGCACACGGCGGAACCCCTGGGCTTCACCCAGCGCGCCAACGCCGCCCAGACGGTGCTGAGCCGCGCGGGGCTGGCGGAGGCGCGGGCGCTGATCGACACGATCCGGCTGAGCGACGATATCGTCGAATACATCTTGAAACTTGTGCGCGCGACGCGGGAGGCGGCGGATATCGCGCATGGCGCCTCGACCCGCGCGGCGGATGCGCTGGCCGGTGCGGTGCGGGCGGCCGCGGCGCTCGACGGGCGCGACTACGCGATCCCCGACGATGTGAAGCAGCTCTTCACGCCCGCGATGCGGCACCGCGTCGTCCTTGGCCCGACGGCGGAGATCGAGGGGCGCGATCCGGCGGACGTTCTGGAAAACATCCTGAACTTGGTGGAGGCCCCGCGCTGATCCGTCCCGCCCCCCGCCTGCTCTGGCTGACCGCCGGGGCGCTGGCGCTGACCGCGCTGGCCATCGCGCTGGACATCCCGCGGCAGGGCCCGGTGTTCCTGTGGCTGATGCTGGGCATCGCGGCGGTGGTGGATCTCGTCCTGGCGCTTCGCGTACGCCCCAATGTGCGGATCGACGCGCCGGCGGAGGTTTTCGTGGGGCAGACCGCGGCCCTGACGATCGAATGCAATCGCGAACTTCAGGGCGTGGAGGTCGCCGTCGACTGGCCCGGGGGGCTGACGCCGGAGCCGCGCGAGGCGGGCATGGACGGCGCCTTCCTCAGCGTGCCGTTCCGGGGCGTGCGCCGGGGGATGTGGGAGATCGGGGCGATCTGGCTGACCTGGCCCAGCCGGTTCGCCCTGTTCGAACTGGTACCGAGCGTCACGCCGGAACTGAGCGTGGCTGTCGTTCCCGATATCCGCCCCGTTCAGAGCGGCGAGATCACCGTGCGGGTGAAATCCGAGCTTTACGGCGTGAAGGAGAATGCCCTGATCGGCGAGGGATCGGAGTTTCACCAGCTTCGGGATTTCGTGCCGGGGATGGATATCCGTTCCATCGACTGGAAGCGCAGCGCGCGGCACCGATCGCTCGTGGCGAAGGATATGCGCGCCGAACGCAACCACCATGTCGTCGTCTGCGTCGATTGCGGGCGGCTGATGCGGGAAGAGATCGGCGGGTTGCCGAAACTCGACCATGCGATCAACGCCGCGCTGGCGCTGGCCTGGGCCTCGGCGGTGGGCGGCGACCTGACGGGGTTCTTCGCCTATGACGCGCGGCCCCGGATCTACGCGCCGCCCGAACCGGGGCGGCTGGCCTTCGCGCGCATCCGGTCGCTCAGCGCCGAAATCGACTATGCGGGCGCGGAGGCGAACCACACGCTGGCCTTCGCCGAACTGAACGCCCGCTCGCCCAGGCGCAGCCTTCTCGTCGTCTTTTCGGATTTCGTGGATACGACGACGGCGGAACTTCTGGTAGAGAATCTGGGCGTTCTGGCGCGGCGGCACGCGATCCTCTTCGTTGCGATCCGTGATCCGGACGAGGCGAAGGTCGGGGCGGGGGCAGCCGTTGGCCTCGACGACGTGGCCCGCGCCGTGGTCCGCGCCGATGCGCTGGCGGAACGGCGGCGGGTGCTTGAAGCGCTGAACCGGCTTGGGATCACCGTGCTCGACTGTGCGCCGGGGACGGTGACGACGCGGGTGATCTCCGCCTATCTCGACCTCAAGCTCAGGGAGGTGATCTGATGGATCCGGTGAGCGCCGCGGCGATCCGATCCGTTCGCTTCCGGCGGGAGCGCGAGGCGGATTGGCGGCAACTTGAGATGCTGGTGCGGAAATCCGAGCAGAAGGGCGTGCGTTCGCTGGGCTGGACCGAGGCGCAGCGGATGGCGCGGCTTTATCAGCAGGCGGCGAATTCGCTGTCGGTGGCGCGCGAGATTTCCCTCGACAAGAACCTTCTGGAATACCTCGATGCGCTGGTGGCACGGGCCTATCTTGCCGTCTATGCGCCGCAGGCGACGGTGGGCGGCGTGGTGCAGAAATTCCTGGCATCGGGCGCGCCGCAGGCGTTCCGCGCCTCGCTTCTTCACATCGTGCTGGCGGTCTTCTGCATGCTTCTGGGCGTTGCGATCGGCTATGGCCTCTATGTGCAGGATCAAAGCTGGTATCACGTCTTCGTCCCGCCGGAACTGGCCGGCGGACGGGGGCCCGGCGCCTCGACAGAGACCCTGCGCGAAGGGATCTATGGCGATCACGACAGCGGCGGGTTCCTGGGCTTTGCAAGCTTCCTCTTTTCCCACAACACCCGGATCGCGATTTTCGTGTTCGGGCTGGGCGCGTTCCTCTGCCTGCCCACGGTGCTTCTGACCGTCTATAACGGCGCGTTGCTGGGGGCCTTCCTGGCGCTTCACGTCGATCGGGGGCTGGGCTGGGATATCGGCGGTTGGCTGTCGATCCACGGGGTGACCGAGATCGGGGCGATCTGTATCGCCGCCGCGGGGGGCCTCAGGCTTGGCTCAGCGGTGCTGTTTCCGGGCCAGATGACCCGGCGCGATGCGCTGCGCCACCAGGGGCGCGATGCGGTGAAACTGGCGCTGATCGCCGCGCTGATGCTGTTCGCCGCCGCGATTCTCGAAGGGTTCGCGCGGCAGACGGTGCAGGACATGACGCTGCGCTACACCATCGGCTGGGGGATCGGGGCGCTGTGGCTGTTGTGGCTTCTGGGCGTTGGCCGGGGGGCGCGGACGTGATCGGGAACGTCATGGAAGTGACGCCGCCCGAAGGCGTGCCGATCCGGTTCGAGGTGGCGAGCCTCGGCGCACGGCTGGGTGCGCAGCTTCTCGATCTCGTGCTGACGCTTCTGGCGATCGGGGCGCTTGTGCTTCTTCTGGCCCAGCTTTTCACCTTCGGCTGGTGGCTTGTGGGCTTTGCCTCGCTGGCCTTTTTCTTCGTGCGGATCCCGTATTACACGATCACCGAACTGATCTGGAACGGCGCGACGCTGGGCAAGCGGATGCTCGGGCTTCAGGTGATCAGCGCGGAGGGGCGGACGCTGAGCGTCTATGCCGTCGTCGCGCGGAACCTGACGAAGGAGGCGGAGGTGTTTCTGCCGATCCTTTTCCTGCTGGTGAACGTGCAGCAGGATCCGGTGTCGGCCATCGTTTCGGGCCTTGTGACACTGATCGCGCTGATCGTGCCGATGACGAACCGGAAGCGGCAGCGGATCGGCGACATTCTCGCCGGCACCGTGGTGATCCGGAAGCCCGTGGCGATCCTCCTTCCCGATGCCGCGACGGCGCCGGTGGAGTTGGAAAGCCAGAGCTTCAGCTTCCAGACCCACCAGCTTGACCATTACGGGGCGTTCGAGCTTCAGACGCTTGAGGCGATACTGCGCAAGATCGAACGGCCAGAGGCGAAATCGGCGACATTGGTGCGTGAAATCACATCTATCGTCGAGGCGATCCGGCTCAAGATCGGCTATGCCGAAGCGGTGAACCCCGAGGATCACGGGCGCTTCCTGTCGGATTTCTATCGCGCCCAGCGCCGCCACCTGGAGGCGCGGCAGCTGTTCGGTGACCGCCGGAGCGACAAGTACCACGCCACGGCGGATGAGAGCGAGTAAGTGTTGTATGAAGGCAACTCCGGCTGTCCCGAGCCAGTTCTGCGCCTGACCGTGCGCATTCTGGCCGCATTTCGGCGATCACCCTGCCCGCGCGCGGGGTGCGCACTGCAATCGGGAACCGGAAGGACAAGGTTATGGCAGATATGACAGCAGATTACGCCGGTGCGGGCGAAAGCCTGGGCGTCGGGAAAATCATCGGGGATACGTTCGGTATATTCTTCAAGCGGATCGTTCAGATCATTTCACTGGGGTTCATCATCACCTTTGCGACGATGGCCCTTTCGGGGCTGATCGTCGGGTTCGACATGGTGGCCGGCTCGGGCGATCCCCTGGCGGGCCCCGAGGTCGTCGGCGCGATGGACGTGGTGGGCATCTTCCTGATGCTGCTGCTTCAGTTCGCCGGCTACGGCCTTCTGATCGGGGCCATGGTGCTTCTGGCCTATGACGCCAAGCTTGGCCGCAGCGCGCGGACCGGCACCTATATCAAGGCAGCCCTCAGCAACATCATCCCGATTTCGATCCTGACGCTGATCGTCACGGTTATCGCGATGATCGGCTTCTTCCTCTTCGTGATCCCGGGCCTCTGGATCTACGCGATGCTGAGCGTCTTCGTGCCCGCGATCGTCGTCGAGCGTGCCGGGTTCAAGGCGCTGGGCCGCAGCCGCTCGCTGACGAAGGATTACCGCTGGCCGATCGTCGGCCTGATGATCGTGCTTGGCCTGATCATGTTCGTGCTTTCGCTGGCGCTGGTTCTGATCATCGGCCTGCCGATCGGCCTTCTGTTCGCCGCGGGCGGTGACGGGACGATGGGCATCCTGGCCTCGCTGATCACCCAGGCGCTGGCCTCGGGCATCAGCTATGGCCTTGCCGCCATTCCGATCGCCCTGATCTATGCGCGCCTGCGCGAGATCAAGGAAGGGGTGAGCGTCGACTCGATGGCCGACGTCTTCAAGTAGGATATCCCCCGGAACAAAGACGGGCGCGCCTGACCGGCGCGCCCGTTGTCGTTTCGGCGGGCCTCAGACCTCTTCGGAAGACTGGGCCCAGAGGTTTAGGCCGGCATCCTCGGCAATCTCCTCGATGGCCGCGAGTTCGTCGTCGGTGAAGTCGAGCTTCGCCACCGCGCCCGCGCATTCCGCGATCTGCTCGGGTTTCGACGCGCCGATCAGGGCCGTCGTGACGCGCCCGCCGCGCAGAACCCAGGCCAGCGCCATCTGCGCGAGGCTTTGCCCCCGCGCCGCGGCGATATCGTTCAGCGCGTTCAGCTTCGCGACCATGTCATCCGTGATCTGGCCTGCATCCAGCGTCTTGCCCTGCGCCGCGCGGCTGTCTTCGGGGATGCCTTGCAGGTATTTCGTTGTCAGAAGACCCTGGGCGAGCGGGGTGAAGGCGATGGAGCCGATGCCGTGGGTGTCGAGCGTATCGAGAAGCCCGTCACGCTCCACCCAGCGGTTGAACATGTTGTAACTCGGCTGGTGGATCACGCAGGGCGTGCCGAGATCCTTCAGGATCGCCACCGCCTCTTCCGTGCGCTGGCTGTTGTACGACGAAATCCCCGCATAGATCGCGCGGCCCGAGCGGACGATGTAATCAAGCGCGCCCATCGTTTCCTCGAGCGGCGTGTCGGGATCGAAGCGGTGGGAATAGAAGATATCGACGTAGTCGAGCCCCATGCGCCTGAGCGACTGGTCGCAGGAGGTGACGAGCGACTTGCGGCTTCCCCATTCGCCATAGGGCCCGGGCCACATGCGGTAGCCTGCCTTGGAGGAGATCACCAACTCATCGCGGTAACCCGCGAAATCGGTTTTCAGGATCTCGCCGAAGGCCTGTTCCGCGCTGCCCGGCGGGGGGCCGTAATTGTTGGCGAGGTCGAAATGGGTGATGCCGTTGTCGAAGGCCGTCTGGCACAGGCTGCGCTTCAGCTCATGCGGCGTGTCACCCCCGAAATTGTGCCACAGCCCGAGCGAGATCGCGGGCAACAAAAGGCCAGAGCGGCCGCAGCGGCGGTAGGCCATGCGATCGTAACGGTCCTGCGCGGGGCGGTAGGGGGCGGGAAAGGTGCGTTCGGGTCGTTTGGCCAAGGGGGCCTCCTTCAGATCTGCGCCAGGGCGGCGAGCGCCACCACGGCAAGCATCGACAGCGCCATGGCGATGTTGATCGCGCGCTGGGTGCGGGGGGCGAGGTTAAGCTGGTGCAACGCGACACCGGCCCAGAGCCAGCCTAGGTGAATGGGAAGCCAGATCGCGTTCATGATCAGGAACTTGAGCGTGATCTCGGCAGAAAAGCTCATCTCCGCCAACGGGAAACCGGTGAAGAAGGTGGTGTTCACCGCATAGGCCTTGGGGTTGATCGTCTGCAGGAGGATGCCGCCCATCACGCCCGGCGCCGTGGCACGGTGGATGAAGGCGATCTTCGCGCCCGCGAAGGCGATGCGGAAAGCGAGGTAGGCAAGATAGGCCGCCGAGGCCCAGAGAAGGATCGTGCGGATCCTGTCATCGGCGAAAAGGATCGCCGCAAGACCGCTGACGACGGCGAGCGCCACGAGATTGGTGCCGATCATCAGCCCCAAGACATACTTGAGCCCGGGCCGGAACCCATAGGCCGAGCCAACACCGGCGGTCGACAGAACCCCGGGGCCCGGCGTGATGATCAGAAAGAACACGGCGGCGGCGAAGGCGAGCATGGGCATCGGCTACCCGCCCGAACGCGGCGGTGCAAGCGGGTTTCGGGCTGGACGTTTCCGCGCGGGGCCGACAGGCTCAATCCCGGAGGATCCCGGGGGAGACGAACCATGCCAGACAGTCCAGCCGATGCCGAGGCCCGCCGCGCCGTCGCGCCGGTGATCTGCTATCCGACCGACACGCTGCCGCCCGCGAACCTGCCGCTTTACCGCGCGGCGCGGGCAGAGGCGCGGAAGGCGTGTGAGGTGACGGTGCCGCCCCGCGACGGGCGGACCTTCCGGGTGCCGGCGGGTGGGTTTTTCCGCATCACCTCGGTCGACGGGCCGCAGGTGGGGGACCTGAACCTCTGGAACGCGCTGGATCTGGGGGAGCGGTTCTTTTCGGGCAAGACACGCGCTCTGCACGGCACGCATGTGTCGGTGGGCGACAGGCTCTGGTCGTCGCTTCCGCATCTGAAACCGATGGCGACGATCACCGAAGACACGCTGGGCTGGTACGGGATCGATGCCTATGGGGGCGGGGTGCACGATGTGATCGGCACGCGGTGCGATCCCTATACCCACCGGCTTCTGGCGGAGGACGATTATCACCGCTGCTGCCATTCGAACCTGTCGCGGGCCCTGGCGGCGGAGACGGGCCTGCCGGTTCAGGAGGCGGAGATGCATGTGCACGACGTGCTGAACGTCTTCATGTGCACCGGGTTCACGCGCGACACCGGGCAGTACTTCATGAAGGCAAGCCCCGTGCGGCCCGGGGATTTCATAGAATTCTTCGCCGAGATGGAGCTTGTCGGCGCGCTGTCGGCCTGCCCCGGCGGGGATTGCAGCACGACGCATTCAAGCGATGCGGCGGCGTGTTATCCGCTGTTGGTTGAGGTGTTCGAAACACCGGCGGAGGCCCTTCGGGCCTGGGAGGCGCCGGGGGCCAACCCCTATGACCGGTCTCACGGCATGTAAGACCGGCCCGGGCCAGGACGGCTAGCCTTCGAGAGACCGGCGGAGAAGTTCGAGATCCTCGGCGATCTGGCTGTCCTTGTCCTTCAACTCGTCGATCCGGCGGACACCGTGCATCACCGTCGTATGGTCGCGCCCGCCGAAGCGGCGGCCGATCTCAGGCAGCGACCGCGACGTCAGCTGCTTCGACAGATACATCGCGATCTGGCGGGGCCGGGCGAATGTGCGCACGCGCTTCGGCCCGATCAGATCCGACAGGCGGATGTTGTAGTGGTCGGACACCTTGCGCTGGATCTCTTCGACCGTGATCTTGCGCTCTGACGCGCGGAGCACGTCGGCCAGGCAATCCTGCGTCAGTTCAAGCGTGATCTCGCGCCCGACGAGCGAGCCGAAGGCGAAGAGCCGCATCAGCGCCCCTTCAAGGACGCGCACGTTCGACGAGATGCGGTGGGCAAGAAATTCGAGCACACCCTCGGAGATTTCGAGATCGCGGAACTGTTCGGAATACTGTTCCACCTTCTGCTGCAGGATGCCGAGGCGGAGTTCGTAGTTCGTGGGGTGCAGATCGACGACGAGGCCCGATTGCATCCGGCTGACGATGCGATCCTCGATCCCCATGATCTCGGTCGGCGCGCGGTCGGCCGAGAGAATGATCTGCTTGTTCTGATCGACGAGCGCGTTGAAGGTGTGGAAGAATTCCTCCTGCGTCGCATCCTTGCCGGCGATGAACTGAACGTCATCGACCATCAGAACGTCGACCGAGCGGAAGAGCTGCTTGAAGCCGATCATCTCTTTTTCGCGCAGGGCCTGCACGAAACGGTACATGAACTGTTCCGCCGAAAGGTAAACAACGCGCAACTCGGGGCTGGATGTCTTCAGCTCCCAGGCGATGGCGTGCATCAGGTGCGTCTTGCCCAGGCCCACGCCGCCATAAAGGAACAGCGGGTTGAAGGTGACCGGGCCGCCCTGGCCCACGCGTTTCGCGGCGGCGTGGGCGAGTTCGTTGGGCTTGCCCACGACGAAGCTTGAGAAGGTGAAGCGCGCATCAAGCGGGGCGCCGGGCAGATCGTCGATCTCGGCGGGTGCGGCGGCTTTCGCCTTGGCGGGCGCGGCCTTGCCGTTCGCCATGCGATGGGCCTTGCCGTTGACCGTCTTCGGCACGGTGAATTCGATCCGCTTGACCGCCTCTCCGTTACCCTTGAGCGTCTTCAGGATCTGGTCGCCGAAATTCTGCGACACCCAGGACCCCATGAACTGGGTGGGGACGACAAAGCGTGCGACGCCATCCTTGAGTTCCGAGAACTCGAGCGGTTCGATCCAGTTTACGTAGTTGTTTCTGCCGACCTGCCCGATAAGATTTTCACGGATTTCCCCCCAGGTTTCGTTTGTCATTCTGTCCCGACCCGCACTTCATTTCGTTATGACTGGCGCCATGCCAGCCCCCGGGCCTTCCAACCATTGAGGCCGCCCCGGTGCCCTGCCGCATCAAGATCGCCCTCGAATCCTTCGGCCACGTTGATGCACGGCACCGGCTCACCCGTACGCGACAGGTGATCGGCGACGGCCATCGCGGCCCCCATGGATCGCGCGCCGGAACGGCAGATGAAAAGATAGTGGGAGGGTTTGGCAGCCCCCAGTTTCTCTTCCATCTCCGCGACGAAGCGCGGGTTTATGGACATGTCGGGAAACCGGGCCCATTCCACGAAGACCGTGGACCTGCCCAATTCCGCCAGGTCAGGAACGCCGACAAAACCCCATTCTGCCCGCGTTCTGACATCGACGAGAACGGCTTCGGGATTGTCGCCCAGTAGCTCGTACGCTTCGGTTGGTGACAGCTCTCCAACCAGCGCTTGAGCGCCGTCCTTTGTCATCCATGTCCCCCCAAGACGATATGAATCGCTGCAAGAAACTAGACCGCTGGAAGCGGCTCAGGCAACCGATCTTCAACCTTGACTCGCACTTTGGTTTTGCGAATCCGCGGGGCCGGATTCGGGCGGTCGGCCAAGTGCCTTTGCCGGAACGAAAAAGGGCGCACCAGACGGTGCGCCCCATTCAAACCGGTGTGTCTTTACGGTCAGCCGATGGCCTTCACGCGGCTCGACAGACGCGACACTTTCCGCGCAGCGGTGTTCTTGTGATAGACGCCCTTCGTCACGCCCCGCATGATTTCGGGCTGGGCGGCGCGAAGAGCCTCGGTCGCTGCGTCCTTGTCGCCGGAGGCAATCGCCTCTTCGACCTTGCGGAGGAAGGTGCGGATGCGCGAGCGGCGCGCCTTGTTCACGGCGTAGCGGCGTTCGTTCTGACGAGCGCGCTTTTTGGACTGAGGCGAATTGGCCATGCGTACGGATTCCCACGTTCGGGTGATTTGAAACTGAAGCCGCGCTTCTAGGCGCGAGTCGGGCGACTGTCAACCGGGGTTTTGGCCGGATTTCAGACGGCGGGACAGCTCTGCAATATGGGCGGGCCCGACCTCGCAGCAGCCGCCGACGATGGTGGCCCCGAGGCGCACCCAGTCTTCGGCGAAATCGGCATAGACCGCAGGGGTCAGATCGCGGCGCGCCTCGAGCACATCGGTGGTGGCGCCGGGAACGAAATAGGGCTGCGCGATCTCTGTAAACCCGTTCGCATACCCCCCGAGGGAAAGATCGGCGCCCTGAAGCGCGGTGAGCGCCTGCGTCACCGCCTCGGGGAAGGAGCAGTTGATCAGAAGCGCCTCTACGCCTCTGCCGCGGATCTCGTCGAGCATCGCCTCAACCGGTTCGCCGGAGCGAAGCTTGCCGCCGTCGGTATCGTCGACGGTGATGGCGAGCCAGACCGGCCGGTCATGCCCTTCAAGCCCGTCGATCGTGGCGCGGGCCCGCGCGACCGAAGGCACGGATTCTGCAAGGAAGAGATCGACATGCGGGGCCTGGAGGCGCGCGATCTCGGCATAGAGCGCAGCCGCCTTTTCGCGGGGCGGGCCGGCATCGCCGACATACGTGCGGTCGAGAGGCCCGAAGGATCCCGCGACGCGGCCCGACCCATGCGCCTCACAAGCCTCGCGCGCCATGCGGCAGGCCAGAAGGTGCAGCTCGGCAAACTGGTCGTCGATGCCGAAACGGACCAGCCGATCATGGTGAATGGCATAGGTGTTGGCCGTCGCGATCTCGGCCCCTGCCACGAAATACTCGTCGTGGATCTCGCGCACGAGGTGCGGCGCATCGATCATCACCTGGGTGGCCCAGAGCTGGGTGTTCGGGTTCTCGGTGCGCGAGACGAGCTCCTGCCCCATCCCGCCATCGAGAATCGTGATCCCGGTCATTTGTCGCGGAACTGTGCTTCGCGCTTGTCGAGGAAGGCTTGCATACCTTCCTTCTGGTCCTCGGTCGCGAAGAGGGAATGGAACAGGCGGCGTTCGAACAGAAGGCCCTCGGCCAGCGAGGTCTCGTAGCTGCGGTTCACCGCTTCCTTGACGGCGCTGGCGGTCAGCGTCGATTTCTCGGCAACCTTCGCGGCGGCGGCCATCGCTTCCTCGATCAGTTTCTTGGCCGGAACGACGCGGCTTACAAGGCCCGCGCGCTCGGCCTCCTCGGCATCCATGAAGCGCCCGGTGAGGTGCATCTCCATGGATTTCGACTTGCCGACGAAGCGGGTCAGGCGCTGGCTGCCGCCAAGGCCCGCCATGACGCCGAGGTTGATCTCGGGCTGGCCGAATTTCGCGGTATCGGCGGCGATGATGAAATCGCAGATCATCGCAAGCTCGCAGCCGCCGCCGAGCGCATAGCCCGCGACAGCGGCGATCACCGGCTTGCGGCAGTTTTCGAGCGCTTCGAGTTCGCGGCCGAAAAGATCGGAGGTGTAGACATCAACGAAGGATTTCTCGGCCATTTCCGCGATGTCGGCCCCGGCGGCAAAGGCCTTTTCCGATCCGGTGATGACGAGGCAGCGGATCTTCTCGTTTTCGTCGGCCTCGCGGACGGCCTGGTTCAATTCGCCCAGAAGCTCGCTCGAGAGCGCGTTCAGCGCATCGGGGCGGTTCAGCTTGATGAGGGCGACGTGGTCTTCGGCGTCTACGATGATGGTCTTGTAGGCCATGGTGTCCTTCGCGGGTCGCTTCCGGTCAGGAGCACAGGCTTAGCAGGCCGGGCGGGGGTTTCAAGCGTTAACGCTGGCAGGTGACGCAGTGAAAGGTGGAGCGTCCGGACTGCACGATCCGGCGAATCGTGCCGGTGCAGCCCGCCGTGGGGCAGGGTTGGCCTTCGCGCCCATAGGCGCGGAAGGTGTGCTGGAAGTAGCCGAGTTCGCCGTCGGCCTGGCGGTAGTCCCTCAGGGATGACCCGCCTGCCTCGATGGCGTCGGACAGGACATCGCGGATGATCGGAACGAGGCCGCGCGCGCGGGGCTCGGAAATGCGGCCCGCCAGGCGGCGGGGTGAGATGCCGGCGCGGTGCAGCGCTTCGCAGACATAGATGTTGCCCAGCCCCGCGACGATGCGCTGATCGAGCAGCGCGGCCTTGACGGGCGTGCGGCGGCCCCGGAAGGCGGTGACGAGGTAATCCTCGTTGAAGCTATTGCCGAGCGGTTCGGGGCCGATGCGATTCAGGAGCCAGTGATCTTCGAGGGTGGCCGTGGGCCAGAGATCCATCGCGCCGAACCGGCGGGCGTCGTTGAAGGTGACGCGGCCACCGTCCTCCATTTCGAAGACAACATGGTCATGCTTGTCGGGGGCCGGATGGTCGTAGTGGAACTGGCCCAGCGTGACGCCCGAGATCAGCATCCGGCCCGACATGCCCAGGTGCACGATCAGGGTTTCGCCGGAGGAGAGATCGGCAAGCAGGTATTTCGACCGGCGGCGAAGTTGGGTGACGGTTTGACCGGTGAGGCGCGCAGCCATGCGTTCGGGCAGGGGCCAGCGCAGATCGGGGCGGTTCACATGCGCCACCTCGATGCGGCGGCCCTCCATCACGGGCAGAAGGCCGCGGCGCACGGTTTCGACCTCGGGCAGTTCGGGCATGTCTTTGGTCTCGGCGCTGGAGGCGGAACGTCGCCTCCCGCCCTCAGATACCGCGTCGCTCGGCGAATTCCATGGGCAAGTCACCAAACCCTTTGGTTTTCGATGCGACATATCCTTCGAGTGAATCGATGAACGCGATCCGTCCCTCGACATACTTCAGGATATCAGACCGGCCGCCGCCCTCGAAATAGAGGCGCAGGAGATAGGCGCCGTCATCCTCGACCCGGACAAGCTTTCGAAGATCGAGGCGCTTGCGGCCGAAAAAGAGTGTCGGCACCGTGAGAGAACCATCTTCGACAATGAGCCGATAGCTCCAGATGAAAGCCAGGTAGTAGGTGGCGAGAAGAACAGCGGCGATCAATGCGGGCATCTCGTAACCGTCAGGCACGAATGTGCCGGGTGCGGCGCCGACCCGTCCGTTGATGGCGAGAAGCAGCGCGACCGCCAGGCCCGTCGACAGAAGGCGCGTGCCGATCGTCACGCGGTGGACGGCACGGCCGGCGAAGGATTGCACCGCGCGGGTTTCCCCGACCATCGAAATCCGCTACGCCTCGGCCAGGCCTCCGATGTGCTTGTTCGATGCGCCGTCCAGCCAGGCTCGGAACCGGCCCATTCCCTTTCGGTTCGCGACAAAGCCGATCACCGCAGCGATCCCGAGATACAACAGAAGGTAAGTAAGGTCGGTCACAGATGATCCCTTTTATCAGGCGGCGAATGAACGCATTTGAGTCAGCGCCCCTGACGCTATATCGACAGTGTGGACAGATTTGGGCACCATCGGATGAACGACGAAACATCAGGAAAAAAAACGCATTTCGGGAACCGCGAGGTGCCCGAGGGCGAGAAGGCCGGGCTGGTACACGGCGTCTTCTCCAATGTCGCCTCGAAATACGACCTGATGAACGACGTGATGAGCGTCGGCATTCACCGGCTCTGGAAAGACGCGATGATGGATTGGCTGGCGCCGCGGGACGGGCAGCGCCTGCTGGATGTCGCGGGCGGCACGGGCGACATCGCGTTCCGGTTCCTGAAGCGGGCGCCCGGGGCCGAGGCCGTCGTCTGCGACATGACCGAGAGCATGCTGATCGAAGGCCAGCGCCGGGCCGAGGCCGAGGCGCTGGGCGATCGGCTTGACTGGGTGGTGGGCGATGCGATGGCCCTGCCGTTCGAGGATGCGACGTTCGACGTCTACACGATTTCCTTCGGGATCCGGAACGTGACCCGGATCGAGGATGCGCTGTCGGAGGCCTACCGCGTGCTCAGGCCCGGCGGGCGACTGATGGTGCTGGAATTCAGCCAGTTGCCCAATGCCGGCATGCAGGCGCTTTACGACGCCTATTCGTTCAACGTGATACCGCGCATGGGACAGGTGATCGCGGGCGATCGCGACAGCTATCAGTACCTCGTTGAGTCGATCCGCAAGTTTCCCGATCAGGAGCGGTTTGCCGACATGATCCGCACCGCCGGGTTCGGACAGGTGCGGTATCGCAACCTGTCGATGGGAATCGCGGCGCTGCATTCGGGGTGGAAGCTCTAGGTGCGGGGCCCCCACAATATCTTTCGCCTGATCCGCACTGGCGCGACGCTGGAACGATCGGGCGCCATGGGCGCAGTGCTGGGTGCGATGGAGGCGCCGGCCTCGATCCGGATCGTGGCGCGCATCCTGGCCTGGCCGTTCCGCTGGCTCGGCCACAAGGGCGATGCAAGCCTGCCGCCGTTGACGCGCGCCCTGACGGCGATGGGCCCCGCCTATATCAAGTTCGGTCAGATTCTGTCGACGCGGCCCGACGTGGTGGGCGAAGACCTGGCCAAGCAGCTTCGCGTCCTGCAGGACCGTCTGCCGCCCTTCCCGGCGGCCGATGCGCGGCGGATGATCGCGAAAGAGCTTGGCCTGCCGGTCGAAACCCTGTTCTCGGAGTTTTCCGAACCGGTGGCCGCCGCTTCCATCGCGCAGGTGCACAAGGCGCGGCTGGCCGGGACGGGCGAAGAGGTGGCCGTCAAGGTGCTTCGCCCCGGGATCGAACGGGCGTTCCGGCGGGATATCGACGCGTTCTATTTCGCTGCTAAGATGGTTGAATTGCTGGCGCCCGGGGCGCGGCGGCTTCGGCCGATGGACGTGATCGCCCATTTCGAAGGCGTGGTGATGGGGGAGCTGGACCTTCGGCTTGAGACCGCGGGCGCGGCAGAATTCGCCGCCACCACCGCGAACGACCCGGGCTTCGTCGTGCCCGAAGTGCACTGGTTCCAATCCTCGCGCCGGGTGATGACGCTGGGCTGGGTCGAGGGCATCCCTGCGGGCGACGTGGCCGCGATCCGCGCGCAGGGCCACGATTGCGAGGCGCTGGGAGAGCAGGTGCTGCAGCTTTTCCTCATGCACGCGCTGCGCGACGGCTATTTCCATGCCGACATGCATCAGGGGAACCTGAAGATCACGGCAGACGGCAACATCGCGGCCTATGATTTCGGGATCATGGGCCGGCTCGACGAATACACCCGCCGGGTTTACGCCGAGATCCTGTTCGGGTTCATCCGCAAGGATTACCGCCGGGTGGCGGAGGTGCATTTCGAGGCCGGGTACGTGCCCGCCGACCGCGATATCGACGAATTCGCCCGCGCCCTGCGTTCGGTGGGCGAGCCGATCTTCGGGATGGATGCAAGCCGGATCTCGATGGCGCGGCTGCTGAATTACCTCTTCGAAGTGACCGAACGGTTCGGGATGCAGACGCGCACCGAGCTGATTCTGCTGCAGCGGACGATGGTGGTGGTAGAAGGCGTGGCGCGCACGCTGAACCCGCATATCAACATCTGGCAGGTCGCGCAGCCGCTGGTCGAGGATTACATCAAGAAGAACGTCGGCCCCAAGGCGCTTCTGAAAGATCTGGCGCAGACCGTGCAGGTCTTGTCACGGTTCGGGCCGAAGCTGCCGCAGATGGTGGAAACCGCGTTGATGCGGCAGGCGGAAACGCCGGAACCCGCGCCGCTCCGCTCGCCGCTTTACGCAGTGGTTTGGTTTGTGCTGGGGGCAGGGGCCGCTGCGCTCGCGGGTGCGATGATCGCGGGGCTCTAGCGCGCCTGGGTCTGGCCGCGGGGCGGGCGACCGGCTACCCTTCAACGCCATGAAACCGCATCCCGATTTCCGCGACCGCGCGCCCCCCGAAGACGCGGCGTTCGGCCGTTTCAGGCTGGAACGCCTGACCCCCGCGCATGTCGAAGAGGATTTCGCCATCGTCACGGCCTCGGCGAGCGTTCTGGGGGGCCTCTTCGCGTCGGACTGGCCTGCCGGGCTGACGCTTGAGGCCAATCTCGCCGATCTCGAACGGCATGCGCGGGAGTTCGAGGCGCGTTATGCCTTCGCGTGGATCATCCGGGACGCGGACGGCACGTATCTGGGATGCACCTATCTCGTTCCGATACCGGACACGCCCGGGAAGGGTGAAGTCTTTACCTGGATCCGCGACAGGGCGGATCGTCTCGCGCTTCTGGCGGAATTCAACCCGGCCTTCCGGCGCTGGCTCACCCCCCATCTGCCCGATGGGTTTGTGCTGACCTGGGCGTCGAACGACCGGCCGGACGGTGCGGGCTGAGGCCCTTCGGGCGGCGTGGCAGGTTCACCGGATCTCGTCGAGCAGCCCGTCGTAAAAGCTGTGGAGCCGGGCGGCGCGCGTGGCGGCGAGGCGCCGACCGGCGCCCGTCAGGAAGCCATCTTCCAGGGTGAAGAGTTTCGTGCGGAAATGATCGAGGGCGAAGGCGCCGTCGTCTGCGGCGCGGGCCGCGCCCGCCGGATCCGCCGGATCGTAAAGGGCTGCGCCTCGCGCGCCGGCGAGCGCGAAGCAGCGCGCGACACCGATGAAGCCGATGGCGTCAAGCCGGTCCGCGTCGCGGAGGATGCGCGCCTCCAGCGTTTCGGGCGGGATCCCGGCGGAAAAGCTGTGTGCTGCGATCGCATGGGCCACCGCGGCGATGGCCGGGGCAGACCAGCCCAGCCCGGCCAGAAGCGTTTCTGCCTTTCGCGCGGCCATGCGGGAGGCCTGGGCGCGGTCGGGCGAAGCTTTGTCGACCCAGACGCAATCGTGAAGGATCGTGGCGGGCACGAGGATATCCGCGTCGCCGCCCTCCTCTGCGGCGATCCGCGCGACGTTGCGCCAGACGCGGGCGAGGTGGCCTTCGTCATGGGCCGCGTCGACCTTGTCGAAGGCATGGGGCAGAAGCGCGCGGGCAAGATCGGGGCGCGGGAAATCATCGGGCTGCATCGCCACGGGATGGTAGGTGCGCAGGGCGGGATTGGCCAGCAGGGCTGAGGGACTACGCGGTCGGGGCGCGAAGGGCGGTGACGGCACCGGCCTCCACCGCTGTTCCGCCTTCGAAGACGATAACGGGCACACCGCCTTCAAGGCGCACTTCCGCCACGCGGTTATAGGTTTCGGCTGTCGCGCCGGGCAGGCTCTCGCCCTCCGCCGCCGCATCGACCGCGAAGCTGTAGAGCCCCGGCGGCGCAGGCACGCCGAAGGCATCGCGCCCGTCCCAGGTGGCCGTCTGCGCCCCGGGCGGGATCGCGAATTCCGAGATCGCTTGCCCCGCCGCGTCACGGACGACGACAACCGCCTGATCGGCGCCGGGAGGCAGGGAAACGGCGATCTCGACCGGCTGACCGTCGAAGGGCACGGGCGCAGCGGCCCGCGCCTCCTGCCCGATCCAGTCGGCATAGCTCGAAAGCCCGCCGAGCGACTGGTTGGCGCGCAGCGCATCGAGAAGCTCGTTTGTACGGATCTGCTGTTCCACGCCCGAGAAGGTGGCGAGATCAACCGCGAAATCCTGCGAATTGGCGGGGTTGAGCGGATCCTGGTTCTGAAGCTGCGTCGTCAGCATCAGGAGGAAGGTGTTGAAGTCCGATGAGAGCGCCGAGGAAGAGCTTTGCGTTTCCGCCGCGGCCGCAGTGGCAGCGGCGCCGGTGGTGGCGCGGGCGGTGAGGGCCGTGTTTGTTTCCATGGAGAAATCCCCTTTTCAGAGAGGTTAGAGGCGAAGATCGAGGCCGCCGCCCATCGGCCCGGCCGCGCGGGGTGGCTGGATCGCGGTGGCGGCGGTGACGGTGCCGCCGGTGACATCCGCCGTGGCGGGAGCCGCGCCCTGATCAGGGCGGCCCTGGCCTGCATGACGGTTGTCCGCGAAGGACAGGTCGAGATCGGTAAATCCGCCTTTTGCCGCCTCGGTGGCGAGAAGATCGGCGTTCCGGCGCAGAAGATCGAGCGTATCGCCCCGTTCCGCGGCGAGAATGACGATCAGCTTGCCATCCTCGGCAGTGACGGTGACCGTCAGCTTTCCAAGCTCCTCGGGATGCAACGTGATGTCGAAGGTGCCGGGGCCGAGTCGCAACGCCTCGGCGATCTGCAGCGCGGGGCCTCGGGCGGTGTCGGCCGTACGCGCCTGTTGCGGATCGGCCGCGGTAAGGATGTGCGGGGTTGCCGTGTTACGCTCCCACCCGTCGGCGAAGGGAAGCGGCGCGGCATCCGCTGAAAGAGAGTAGGTGCTGTCCGCCACCTGCGAAACGGGTTTGGCAAGCACACCCGTCCAGAGGGGAATGGCCTGTGACGGGGGCGGGGGCGGGGCCGACCCCGCCGGTTCGACCCGAACGGCAGCCGCGGGGGGCTCAGGCAGATCGCTGGGCCGGGGCGGGCCGGGGCGCTCGGCACGGGCCTGAATCTGCGTGATCGGAACCGAAACCGGCGTGGGAGGCGAGGCCGGCACCGGCTGTGCGGCAAGCCGGGGCGCGTCAGGGGCCGGGGCGGCGGGGACCAGTGCGGCGGGGACCAGTGCGGCGGGGGCCGGTGCGGCGGGGGCCGGTGTGGCGGGGGCCAGTGCGGCGGGGGACGGTGCGGCGGGGGACGGTGCGGCCGGGGCCTGCTCGAACCCTCCGCCGATCGGCGCGGCAGGCACGGGAGTGGCGCGATCCCGGGCCACCAGCACCGGCGCGGGCGGCCCGGGCGCAGATCGGTCACAGGACGAGATGGCTCGGGTAGCTTGCCCTCCCGCAGCATAGGAACGGGGCCGGCCCGCACGGCAAGGCGCTCGGGCGCAGGGGGCGCCGAAGGTCTCTCCGGCATGAGTGCCACGGGCGCGGCAGGCAAAGACGCCGCCCGCTCCGGCGCTCCGGGCCCTGTCGCAGCCTGCCGTCGCGTCGCATCGGGCGCCGGATCCTGCGAAACCCCTGCCGCTGGGGCGGCGCCAGGCTCTGGCCGCGCCGGGGCGGGGTCTGGCGCCCCGGGTGGCGGAACAGGCGGCAAACCCGCGGCGGCCGGCGGTGGCACGCTGCGTGGCACATCGGCCGCGGCATACGGCACGGCGTCTGGGGCCGGGATGGGGCCCGCCGCACCCGCGGGCGGCGCAACGCGAGCCGCATCGCCAGCGGCGGGGATCGCACCTGTCACAGGCCCTGTCATAGGCGTTGCCGGGGGCGGCGGCGCTGGCTGTTCGGGCATCCACGCCACTTCCGCCGGGCCGGGAAGGATCGGGCGCGTGATCGCCGGTTCTGGCGGTAGCGGCGTCGCCAGTGAGGGTGCGGCGCGCGGCCCGGCCACGGGCGGCGGCGCTGGCCGGTTGGGACCGGCAGCGTCCCGATCGGCGGTGGAAACCGCCACGCCAGCCGTTGTAGGCAATTCAATGGACCCTGCGGGAAGGCCCTGCTTCGCCTGAGCGGGCGCCGGCGGTAGGGCCGTATTCCGGGCCTCCGCCGCATCCGCCGTATTGCCCGGCACGGCGGGCAAGGGCATCGCGGGGCGTTCAACTGACAAGGGGCCATCGCTGGGAAGCGTGATCTGCACCCGCAGGGGCGGTGCGGCAGGCACTGCCTGATCTCCAAGCGGGACGGAGGCGACGCGCACCTCAGACGCGGGGGTCACAGGCGCCGGGCTCGCCTGAGCGGCAGCGATCGGTGCGGGCAACGCCAACTGAAGGGGCACGGCCTCCGCCAGGCCGGGCAGATCCGGCGCAGGCGCCACGGCCTCGCCAACCGGGGCGGGGATCAGGGATATCAGGATATCCGAGAAACCGGGCGTATCGGCCCTGGCCTCCGCCCCCGGCACCGCGCCATCGGCATTGGCATTGGCATTGGCATTGGCATTGGCATTGGCATTGGGGGCGGGCCGTATCTGGGCCGGCTGATCGATCAGAAAAGCAATCAGGTCTGTCATCTCACGCACATTCTGCAACGCGAGGCCGGTTATGGAGTGGGCGCGGTTACCGGGTCTTTACCGCCACCGTGATAGATGCAGGAAAATCGACGCAATTTGATCGGAACTTTCGATGATCGATCCCCTTGCCGGGCCCGCGCGCGCCGCCCCGTCTGCCGAGACGGAGCCGCTGCGCGCCGCGGCACAGGCCCTCGAAGCGGTGTTTCTTTCCGAAATGCTGAAAGCGGCGGGATATGGCGAGGCACGATCCGCCTTCGGGGGCGGCGCGGGCGAGGCGCAGTTCGCCTCTTTCCTGCGCGACGCCCATGCCGAGGCGCTGACCGAACGCGGCGGCCTGGGCCTGGCCGAGGCGATTTTCAAATCCATGACGGAGGCCGCCCATGGCACAGACGGGCATCATTGACGCGCTGCGCGCGAACCTGGAGGCGGAGCGCGAGGCGCTTCTGACCGGGCGCTTCGGCGGCCTCGGCGACCTGGCGGAAGAGCGCGAGGCATTGCTGGGCCAGCTGCAGGGAACCCCTGCGGAAGCGCTGCGCGACCTGAAGGGAAATGCGGAACGCAACCGCGCGCTGCAGGCGGCGGCGGCGGATGGCATCCGCGACGCGATGCGGCGCCTGCAGGCGATGCGCGAGGCGCAGGGGCCGATCGGCGGCTACACCCAAACCGGCGATGCAATGCGGATCGGAACGGCCCGAACCTCTGTCGAGCGGAAGGCCTGAAGCGGTTAGGGGGATGTAAGGAAATTCGCCCTAGCGTCTCTAACCGCATCCTCTGAGGGGTGGCGCGGAACGGCCCGAAGGCCTGCCCGCAGTCGTCAGAACGGCGCCCGAGTGCTGTCCGAAACGGACAGGAAACGTCACGGCGCAAAGCGCCTGAAGGCATAGAGGAAAAATATGGCAACTTTCCAGGCGCCGCCATGATGGCCGTCGCCAGACACGACTTTCTTGCGCCGGATAAGAACCGGTGCATTGTTTTGCGGCACCATTGTCCTACCCCAAGCGCCCCCACACCCCTGCCTAGCGCGCCCGGCGTAACGAAACCGTTAATCCGAAGGGGCCTCCTTGCGCGCAAGGATCAGCGCGATCGCGCCTCCCGCCAGGCCGCCGCCAAGATGGGTCTGCCAGGCCATTTGCCCGCCCATCGCCCACCAGAGAACGACGTTCAGCACCGCAAGAAGCGCAACGAGGGCATAAACGGGTGTCAGCCGCTCGCGCGCGCGCCGCCGGTCGAGGAATTCCCAGGCAAGAAGTGCCCCCGCAAGCCCGAACAGCGCGCCCGAGGCGCCGACCATGGGCTGTGGCGACGAGGCAAGAAAGAGGTATCCCAGCGCACCGCCGAGGATGGAGCCCACATAGACGATCAGGAAACCCCGTTCGCCCCCACGCTGGGAAACGCCGCGCCCAAGCGACACGAGCGTGATCATGTTCACCACCAGATGCGCCAGCCCGGTGTGCAGAAACCCGTAGGTCAGGAACATCAGCCAGGGCTGCGCGGCGTAGTTCGGCCGCCAGTCGTCAAGAAGGCCGGGCCAGAAGCCGCCATATTCATAGCATCTCAACCGCAGACGCCGGATATCGAGAAGCCCAAGATCGGCAAGCTGAAGCGTCAGTTCGACCGCGACGCAGATCACCAGGATACAAAGCGCTGCGGGAGAGACACGCAGGCCGGACGAAGGGGTCGGGGTCTGAGGATCCATGCCGCGCACCGGGGCCGGCGATTACGGCCGGATCGAGAAGCTCCGCCCGAAGGTCGTGAAGATCGCGTTCGAGGTTGCGGACGACCCGACCGAGGGATTGTTGTGGCGGGTCCTGAACCCAAGCTGCCAGTCCCAGTCCCGGTTCAGCGCATGGCTGTAAACGATCTCAAGCTCCGCCCGGTCGCCTTCATCCGCCGCACCGCTACCGATATCGTCGGCGCGCAGGTAGAAGAAGTTCGCCCCGATCGAGGAGATCGGCGTCAGTTCGTGCTGGTAGTTAAGTTCGAACACCGTGCGAAGGACTTCCTCGTCATCGTCATTCACCTGCGCATCCTGGGTCAGCTGCGCGGTCATGATCCCCGAGGGGAAGGCACGGGAATAATCGAGCCCGGCGAAGAAAACCGTGTCGCCGGTATCGCTGCTGCTCAACCCGCCGGAGAACGTGACTTCCGCCCGGGGCATCGAAAGGGCGCGGGAGATACCAACCTGCGTCCGGCTGATACCGGTGGCGATCGTCCGGTTTGCAAAGATGCTGAACTGGCCGTTCGGTACCTGCCGCGTCAACTCGAGGTCGAGCCCGATGCCGCTGTCGTTGGTGGTTGCGCCCGTGTCCAGCACCTCGTCGATCTCGTCCGCCGAGACAGAGCCCGAGAAGCTCAGGATCGGGTTGATCTGGTATTCGACCGCGACGCCAAGACGATCGGTCGTGCGTTCGATGATCTGCCCGGTCGGAAGCGGATTGAGATCTTCCGCATCGTATTCGGAACGTTCCGCGAAGATCCCGAAGCTCAGCGTCTGGCGCGGGCGCAGGAAGGTGCTCAATCGAACGGTGTCGGTCGTTCGGTCGAACACGTCCGGATTGACCTGGCCGCTGTAGTTGGTGTCGGTACGGTTGACGTCGAGCCGCGCGCCGACGGGCGCGTCGATGCCGATCTCCGCCGAAGCACCGACCGTCAGGAATTCCCGATCCCCGACCGACCGCAGGAAGGTCTCGTCGATAAGGTCGCCGTCCAGGTCGAGACCGAGGGAATCGACGAGTTCGGATTGCCGGTAGCCTACGTTGAAGCTGAGCTGCGAACCTGCGCCGCGGCGGCTGTAATTCAGCCGGAAGAACGGATCGCTGAACCCGTCATCTTCGCGGAGTGTCGCATAGTTTTCCTGCTGGAACGATCCGCCAAGCGAGAATTCCAGGCTGGTCAGCTCGTTCTCCAGCGACCCGCCAAGCGTGTAGTCGACGTAAAGCCGGCTGTCGGTGCCGCTCGAATTCGCTGCCAGCGCCCGGTTGTCTTCGGCCTCGAAACCAAGGACGACCTCTCCCGTCAGGACGAGGCCGTCTCTGCTGATCTCACCATCCTGCGCAACGGAAGGAACCGCCATCAAGGCGGCTACCAATCCTGTCGCGAGTGCCTTGCCCCACCCGCCTGTCATCGCGCCTCTTTTCTATTCGAACAACCTACGCTGCGGTACAACGATGACGTCGCCATCCGCAAGGACTGTCCTGCCTGTAATTGCCGCGCCATTCTCGAGAGCACGGTAGTTGAACTTGAAGCTGACGTAGCCGCCCGTTTGCGGGTCGACCCGGCGCAGCTGGATACGTTTCGTTGCCGCGAAGGGCGAGAAGCCCCCCGATTGTGCCAGGGATTGCAGTAGCGTGGTGCCCGGCTCCACCTGGATCATACCCGGCTGCCCGACCTCGCCCATCATGTAGACCGTGATGAATTCTCCGGCGCCAGGCACGTCCTCGAGCGCCAGGCGCGCGACGGAAACGAAAACCGACGGCGACGACGCGAAGTTCGGCGCAAGCGCGCTGGCCAGATCCTGGCGGAACTGGTCGGTCGATTTGCCGCCGGCGCGGATTCCGCCCACCAGCGGGAAGGAAACCGATCCATCGGGCAGCACCAGAACCTGGCGGTTCAGCGAAGGATCTTCGAGAACCTCGATCGTCAGCTGGTCACCGGACTGAATACGATAGCCCGACTGAGCATAGGCCGTGGTGGCAAACACGACCGCAGCGCAGATCATCAGAAATCTGGTCAACATGGCACACCTCTTATCCCCCAAGTTCGCGCATTAAGATCGCGATTCTCCGTAACAATGAAGACTTATCCACACAGGAAGGCTGGATTTGCCCAAATCCCTGGGGATTCGTCTCACTCCGGCAACAATTTGTGCACGAAGCGCCGGATTACTGTTGCCTCAGCGCTTCGAGACGTTCGATTTCCTCCCGCGCGCGTTCGAATTGCGGTCGGGTGTCGGCCGGTCCCGCGATGTCAAGCGCCTTGCGGAACTGGGCGATCGCCTCGTCATAACGTTCCGACGCCGCATAGGCCGCCGCAAGATGGTACTGAACGATCGGGTCACCTGGAAGGCCCCGTGCGGCAGGCTCGAGATGGTCGATTGCTTCCTCGAAATCGCCGCGACGATGGGCAATCCAGCCATAGGTATCCTGGAACGCCGCGATGTCGGTGCCGCGCAGGCGGCGGGCGATCGTATAGGCGCGGTCGAGCGACTCCTCGTCCTCGCGATAGGTGGCGATCAGGCTGGCAAGGTTGTTCGCAATCACCGGAGCATTCGGCAGACGCTCGTAAAGACGTTCATAGATGGTGATGGCGCCATCGATGTCCCCGTCACGCTCAAGCTGCCCGGCATAGGCCCAAAGCAGGTTGGCCGCATTGGGCATCGCCGCGAGCCCCTCCTGAAGCACCGCGCGGGCGGCATCAGGCTCTCCCTGGCGCAGCTTCATGGAGTAAAGCGAACGCCAGACACCCTCGATCTCCGGATTTTCGGCGAGGACTTCGCGGTAGGTCTCCTCGGCCGCCTCCCACTGTTCGTCGGATTGCAGAACGGCCGCGCGCAGCGTGCGAAGCAGCGGATCGTCCGGCGCGCTTTCGAGCCTCTCGTCAACATAGTTCAGCGCGGCTGCGACCTGGCCTTCTTCAAGCCGCTGGCGCACAAGTGCCACATCGGGCCCGCCGATCGAACCATCGGAACGCGCAAGTTCCTCCAGGAAGGCGATCGCCTCGTCGCGGCGTCCCTGCCGTTGCAGGCGGGCGACCTGAAGCGCGTCGGCGTCCTTCACACTCTGTGTGCTGTCGAACCGGCGTAGCGTCCCCTCAACCTGTTCGGCGCGCGCCCAATCTTCCAGTTCCAGGTAGATCCGGCCCAGAAGGTTGAGAATCTCGGTGTTGCTCGGGTCGCGGCGCAGGGAATCGATCAAGATCCGCTCGGCCGTGTTGTACTCGTCGTCTGCAATGAGGAAACGGGCGTAGGTAAGGCTTTCCTTGGCCCCCGAACCGGAGGCCTCTACGGCGAGCGCCATCATTTCACCCGCAAGCCCGCGGCTGCCGTTGCGCAGATGCGCCTGCGCCATGAGGCTCATGATTTCGGCGTCATCGGGCGCCTGGTCCAGCGCGGTCCGAAGGGCGAGGATCGCGTCATCGCCCATGTCGTCCTCGATAAGCCAGGACGCGCGCATCTTGTTCGCGGGCACGTTGCCCGGGTCGGCTTCCAGCACCTCTTCGATCTTCTGGCGGGCGGCCACTTCGTTGCCGACACCCATCTGCATCTTGGCCAGCGAAACCTTGATGTTGCGGATCTCGTCGGTGTCCTCGGCCTCGCCGATAATCGCCTCCATCTCCGCGATCGCCTCGTCACGATTGCCGAGGTCATAGATCAGACCGGCGCGGATCGACCCGAAGAGTTCGGCGGGTGCGCCGCTTGCAAGCATGCGGTCGACCTCTTCAAGCGCGGGCTCGACACCTTCGGTCTCTCGCTTGAAGCGCAGCAGAAGGGCGCGGAAGCTCGTCTGCGTCTCGCCCTCGGATGCGGCGATCTGATCGCGGATGAATGCCTCCGCCGCCGGCAGGTTGCGGTTACTCACGTACCACTGGATCAGCGCCTGCTTGTAGCGCTCTGACTCCGGGAACCGCTGCACCATGGTTTCCAGCTGGATCTGCGTTTCGTCCAGATCGCGAAGCTGGCCCAGAAGCTGCAGGCGCAACTGGTGGAAGCGTTCGTTCAGAGGCTCACGCTCGAGAATGGCATCGACCTGCTCAAGAGCACCGCGCATGTCTCCGTCGCGCAGCAGGCTGTCGATCGCGACATGCGAGGCGATCGAACCGTCCGGCAGGTCGTCCTTGATCTCGATGATCCGCGCAACAGCGCTGCGGCGGGCCGTTTCGTCCTCTGCCTCGACAGCATCCTGGTATTCGAGAAGCGCGAAAATCGCCCCGGTCGATTCATTGTCGGGCGAAACTTCGGCAAGCCGCTCACCATGCCGCCGCACTTCGTCCCAGTCGCCGAAACGGATGGCGAGCTGTGCCAGGGCGAGCCGCGCCTCCGGATCGTTGGGGTACTGCTCGGCAACGAGATTGTAGTGTCGGTAGGCCTCGCGGAAATCGCCCTCGGTTTCCTGCATGCGGGCATAGGCCATGCGGGCATCGCGGTGCTGACCGTTGAGGCTGAACACGTTGCGGAATTCGATAGCGGCGCGCGCAACATCGCCGGCGGCGACAAGCTCAAGCGCATTCTCGTAATGCTCCTCGGCGCGTTCCTCCGCCGTGTCGCAGGCCGCGAGGGTCAGGCCTGCGATCAGGATCCAGCCAGCAGTGGCAAGGCGCAGCGACTTCAGGGACATCTCGTCACTCCAGTTTCAAGCTCAGGGCGAGTGTAGGGCCGTCCTGGCCGGCGCGCCATATGCGCCCGGACATCCGGTAGCGGTTGGGGCCTGAGGACATGTCGGCTTCACACACTCTCTTATCTCACCGGGGTCTGCGAACCGATTTCGCCGCACATGAATGATGCGCCGCCGCCGGGCCAACCCGTTTGCCCGACTACCAACCATATAGGTCTGCTGCAACGCCGCAGAAGCCCCTCCTTCGGCACGGATCGGCGCCGCGCTGCCCAAATGCCTTGCGAATTTACCGAATCTTAATCTTGCGATTTTCAGTGTCTGTTAAGGCCCAAGTTGCGGCTTCGGCGACAATTCGCGCGGTTCCCGGATACTGTGCGGCGATCGCGCCCCAACCTTGCCCCAAACGTGGCGGAGGCCCCGCCCCGCGCGGGCGGGCCGCAGATGCCCGGTGTACCCTTTATTTCGTGCGTGTTGCGGATCGGATGCCGAGGGGCCATATGCGCCCCATGCCCAAAAGGCCGTTCACATCGTGGCCGTTTCAATTAGGGCGTGGCATCCGGCCTGCCGGTCTGTAAAACTGACGGGGTCAATGGTGGATGTGTAACGGTGTCGGAGCAAGTTGAGTGCACATGAACTCAGATGTCGGCCTGTATATTGAGCAGTTCGATCTGCACGAGCGGCCGTTTACTCTGCTGCCGGACCCGGAGTTCATCTATTGGACACCGATGCACCGCCGGGCCTATTCGATCCTCGAATACGGGATTCTGACGCACGCGCCGATCACCGTGGTGACCGGCGAGGTGGGGGCCGGGAAGACGACGCTCGTTCAGAAACTCCTGAAGTCGCTGCCCGATGACGTCACCCTCGGTCTGATCTCGAACGCCCAGGGCGGGCGGGGCGAGCTTCTGCGCTGGGTGCTCTATGCGCTCGACGTCGATTGCGAGGGTGCGACGGATTACGTTGATCTGTTCCAGATCCTGCAAAGCTTCCTGATCGAGGAATATGCCGCCGGCCGGCGCTGCATCCTGATCATCGACGAGGCGCAGAACCTGTCGGTTGAAGGTCTCGAAGAACTTCGGATGCTGACCAACGTCAATTCGAACAAGGACGAGCTGCTGCAACTTGTCCTCGTCGGTCAGCCGGAACTGAGGGAAACGATCCTTCTGCCCGAACTCCGCCAGTTCGCGCAGCGGGTGGTGGCCAACTTCCACCTTCCCGGAATGGATAAGGAAACGGTCGCCGCATATATCAGCCATCGCCTTCTGGTGGCCGGAGGCCGGGGCAACGAGTTCACCAAACAGGCCTGTGAACGGGTCTGGGAAGTGTCGCGCGGAATACCGCGCCTGGTGAACCAGATCTGTGATTTCGCGATGGTTTATGCCGCGACAAGCGACGAAAAGCTCGTTCTGTCGTCAGTCATCGATCAGGTGGTCAGCGACGGCGTGTTCTTTGCGGGCTATCGCGGAGAAGAGGGCAACGACGATGAATGACGATCTGAAGTTCTATTTCGCGATCTTTCTGCGGAGATTCCATTATTTCGCGCTGGTCGCGGTGGTGGTGTCGGCGGCGGGGATCGCTGTCGCCTTCATGTTGCCGACGAAATACCAGGCCGAGGCGATCCTTCTGGTCGAACCGCCGCAGATCCCTGATGAGCTGGCCGCCTCGACGGTTCGGACAATCCCGCAGGAGCTTCTTCAGATCATCGAACAGCGCCTGATGACGCGCACCAACCTCCTGGATATCGCCGACGAATTCGATGTCTATTCCGACCGTCCGCGCATGTTTGCCGACGATATCGTCGAGGCGATGCGCGAAGACACGACAATCCGCATCAGAACCGGGCGGAACGAGGCCTCGCTCTTCACCATTCAGTTCAACGCCGGGCGGGCGCGCACCTCGGCGGATGTGGTGAACGCCTATGTCACCCGCGTTCTCGAAGACAACGCAGAACTGCGGCGCGACCGCGCCGAAGGCACGATGGATTTCTTTGCCGCGGAAGTGGAGCGGCTTTCGGTCGACCTGGCGCGCAAGAGCGCCGAGATCCTCGACTTCAAGAACGCGAATATCGACTCTCTGCCCGAGAACCTGAACTACCTTCTCGACCGGCAGGGCGACCTGCGGGATCGTGTTTCCGATATCGAGCGCGAGATCGCCTCGCTCGGCCAGCAGCGCGAGCGTCTGATCGTCGTGTTCAACGCCACCGGCGGGACCGGCGGCAACGATCTGCGCAGCCCCGAGCAGCGCGAACTCGATGCCCTCAGGAACGAACTCGACCAGGCGCTGACCATCTATTCGGAACAGAACCCGCGGGTGAAGCAGCTTCGCAACCGGATCGCCAGCCTTGAAACTGCCGTCTCGTCGCAAGGAACGCCGGGCGACGGCGGCCAGGGCGAGGCGCGCCAAAGCCTTCTCGAACTTCAGCTGTCGGAAATCGACACGCGGGTGGAGCTTCTGAAGGACGAACGCGCCAACATCGAAAACGAGGTGGTCGAGCTGCGCCAGAACATCGAGAAGACGCCCACCAACTCGGTGGCCCTCGAGGCGCTTCTGCGGGATTACGGCAACCTTCAGCAGCAATATGACCTCGCGGTGAACGCCGCCTCGCGCGCCGCGACGGGCGAGCGGATCGAACTTCTGTCGAAAGGCGAGCGGATCAGCATCATCAGCCAGCCCGTCGCACCGCGCGAACCGACAAGCCCGAACCGGCCGATGATCGCCCTCCTGTCCGTTCTCGGCGGGCTGGCCGGCGGCGTTGCCTTCGTCACGCTGATCGAGCTTCTGAACCGGTCGATCCGCAGGCCTGCGGATCTCGTGAAGGGCCTCGGCATCACACCGCTGGCCACGCTGCCCCTGATTCGCACGCCGGGCGAGGTCGCGCGGCGCCGGGGTCTCATCTTCTCGACGATCCTGTTCTCGACCGCTGCGACGATCGCCGCGGCCTACTACCTGCACACCGCCGTCATTCCGCTCGATCTTCTTATGGATCGGCTGCTCGGCGCAGCAGGGTTTTGATAACCATGCACCTGCGATTGGGAGCGCTGTAATGGAAAAGCTTCAAGCCGCGATCGAAAAGGCACGCCAGCGCCGCGAGGCGACGGCCGCCGCAACCGGCAAATCCCCGGCCGAGGCCCGCTCTGCATCGCGTGCAGAAGAGCCCGGGGGCGATGTCTGGCAGGCGATCCCCGAACACACGGTGGCGGCCAAGACGGCGCGGCGGAACCGGCTGTTCCTCGATGGGCGGACGGCGGAGGCAAGCTATTTCGACAAGCTTCGCACCAAGCTGATCCAGCAATGCCGCGACAACCAGTGGCGGCGTGTCCTTGTCACCTCGGCGACCAAAGGCTGCGGAAAGACGACGACCTGCGCCAACCTTGCCGCCAGCTTCGCCCGCCAGAAGGACCGGCGGGTCATGGTCTTCGACATGGACATGCGGCGTCCGGATCTGCGGCGCCCCTTCGGTATTTCCAACTCGCATGGCTTCTCGGACGTGCTGGAAGGATCTGTTCCCTTCGAGGAAACTGCAGTGCGACTGGGCGCGTCTGTTATCATCTCGGCCAATCAAAGCGTGCACCCGAACCCGAGCCAGATCATCCTTCAGGATCAGACCGCCCGGGTTATCGACGAGATCGAGGCACGCTATCGCCCCGACGTGATGCTGTTCGACACCCCGCCCATGCTGTCGGCGGACGACACACTGGGCCTGGTGAAGCACATGGATTGCGCGATCATCGTGGCCGGCGCCGAAATGTCTACCATCGCGCAGGTGGACGAGGTCGAGCGTGAGCTGGCCGAGGTGACGAACGTGATGGGCGTTGTGCTCAATCGCTGCAACTACATCGACCAGGCGCAGACCTACTACTACTGAACGCCCATCGGCACGCGGCGGCCAAGATCCTGGCCGGCGTCCAGGAAGTACCGGTGCGAGATCGGCGTATAGGCGCCTCCGATCACGCGCGCGTTCTCCCCGACAAGCCCCGAGACGACCGAGGGCTTGATCAGGCCACGGGTATCGAGCGTGTCCAGCTCCGCCGCGACCTTGGCGGTCAGGCGGGTGCGGATCGTCTCGGGAAAGGCCCCGTCGACGATCACCGCCTCGAAATCGATCACCGCGCAGCATGACAGCGCCGCCTGTGCCAGGGCGGCGCCGGCGCGATCGATCCAGGGACCGACAAGATCGGCATGCTGTGTCCAGGCCGACGGATCGGACCACAGGCATTGGGGGTCGCCGCCTGCGGCAAGAACCGCCTCTTCCAGAACGAAGATGGAGGCGATGTCGAGAAGGGGCACCGGCCCGTCCTCGCCGATGCTGATCAGCGGGCCAAGCGCGCCCGCATTGCCCTGGTTGCCTTCAAGCACGCGGCGGTTCAGCACCACGCCGCCCCCCACGAAGGCCCCCACGAAGAAATAGACATAATCGCGGTAGGCCCGGCCCCGGCCGAAGTGATGCTCGGCCCGGCAGGCCGCGGTCGCATCGTTGGCGATAAGCACCGGCAAGGGCGAGATCGCGGCCAGCCGCTCCACCAGGTTCACGCCCTTCCATGCCGCGAGCGCCGCCTCGGGCGCGCCGATCAGCTCATGCCACTTCCAGACTTCGAAGGGTGCGGCCACCCCGATTCCGCAAAGGCGGTCGGGTCGCGGGCACTTCTGCGTCAGGTCCTTCAGCGAAGTTTCCGTGAAGGCGAAGATCGCATCGGGTGTCGGGTATTTGTACCCAAGACGCGTCTGCGCCGCGATCTGGCCTTCCAGGTTCATCAGCGCCACCTCGGCACTGCGGCGCCCGATCTTCAGCCCGAACGACCAGGCCGCATCGCCCCGAAGGCTCATCGGCACGGACGGCTTGCCCACCTTGCCCCGCACCGGCTCTCCGCGCACGAGGTATCCGTCGCGTTCCAGCTCGCGCAGGATCACCGAAACCGTTTGCGCCGAAAGGCTTGTCATGCGCGCAAGATCGCGGCCCGCGATCGGGCCGGCATCCCGCAGAAGCGACAGGAGCAGTTTCTCGTTATGATTCCTCAGACCGCTCTGCGTCGCGCCGCCGAAGTCGAGGTCATCGAGATTGACCGTCATGACATCCTCCCGGGGAGAGGTAAGCACAGCGCGAATTAATAAGTCAACTAGAGTTATTTATTGACAGTCCTGCTCGAATCGCGTTTCTCTGCCCGCATCCCGGCGTCCGTTTGCCGGGTCTGACCTACGGGAGGACACAATGAAAAAGCTACTCGCCGGATCCGCTATTGCGCTTCTTGCAACCGCCGGAACGGCCTTTGCGGGCGGCCACGCCATCTCGGCCTGCCTCATCACCAAAACCGACACCAACCCCTTCTTCGTGAAGATGAAAGAAGGTGCGACGGCCAAGGCCGAAGAGCTCGGGATCGAGCTCAAATCCTTCGCCGGCAAGGTTGACGGCGACCACGAAACACAGGTGCAGGCGATCGAAACCTGCATCCTCGACGGTGCCAAGGGCATCCTGATCACCGCCTCCGATACCTCGTCGATCGTGCCCGCCGTTCAGCAGGCGCGGGACGCGGGGCTTCTCGTGATCGCCCTCGATACGCCGCTTGAGCCGATCGACGCGGCCGACGCGACCTTCGCCACCGACAACTACCTCGCCGGCAAGCTGATTGGTGAGTGGGCGCGGGCCAAGCTGGGCGACGCCGCCGAGAGCGCGAAGATCGCGACGCTCGACCTGAACGTCAGCCAGCCCACCGTGGACGTGCTCCGCAACCAGGGCTTCCTTGACGGCTTCGGCATTGACCTCGCCGACCCTAACGTGATCGGGGACGAGGAAGATCCGCGCATCGTCGGCTCCGACGTGACGGACGGCAACGAAGAAGGCGGCCGCCGCGCGATGGAAAACCTGCTTGCGGTCGATCCCACGATCAACGTCGTCCACACGATCAACGAACCCGCCGCTGCAGGCGCCTACGAGGCACTGAAGGCCGTGGGCCGTGAGAACGACGTTCTGATCGTCTCGGTCGATGGCGGCTGCCCCGGTGTCGACAACGTGGCCGAAGGCGTGATCGGCGCCACCTCGCAGCAGTATCCGCTGCTCATGGCCTCGCTCGGCATCGAAGCGATCAAGAAGTGGGCCGACGAGGGCGTGAAGCCCGAGCCGACCCCGGGCAAGGATTTCTTCGATACCGGCGTTGCGCTGGTCACCGATGAAGCGGTTGACGGCGTCGAGTCCATCTCGGTCGCCGAAGGCAAAGACCTCTGCTGGGGCTGATCCCCGGTTGAGCGCGGAGGGCGTGCGCGCCCTCCGCCACCATATTACACCCGGGACTTTCGCGCCGGGATGTGCCAACATTCTGTTCCATATAGACTATCCGCGCGTCCACTGGGGAGGGAGGGGCTGTCATGTCCATGCAAAGCACTGACAGGGATGACTACGAAAGCGCGTCATCCGGCGCGTCCACCGATGTTGCGAGCTTCGCCCCGCACCGGAAGGGCGCGGTTGCCGCCATTCAGCATATCCTGCACGTCAACCCCTCCTTCGTGCCGCTGATCGTTCTGATCGTGGCCATCATCCTGTTCGGCGTGCTTCTGGGGTCGAAGTTCTTTTCCCCCTTCGCGCTGACCCTGATCCTGCAACAGGTGCAGATCGTCGGCATCGTCGCGGCCGCGCAAAGCCTCGTCATCCTGACAGCGGGAATCGACCTGTCGGTGGGCGCGATCATGGTGATGTCGTCGGTGGTGATGGGGCAATTCACCTTCCGCTACGGGCTGCCGCCGTCGATCGCCATCATCTGCGGCCTCGCCGTGGGCACCGCGATCGGTGCGCTGAACGGCTGGCTCGTCAGCCGCGTCAAGCTGCCGCCCTTCATCGTGACGCTGGGCATGTGGCAGATCGTGCTGGCCACGAACTTCCTCTATTCCGCGAACGAAACGATCCGCTCGCAGGAGATCGAGGCCGAGGCACCGCTTCTGCAACTCTTCGGATACACGTTCGAAATAGGGGCCGCGCGGTTCACCGTCGGCGTCGTCTTCATGCTTCTTCTGATGTTCGGGCTGGCCTATGCGCTCAAACACACGGCCTGGGGGCGGCATGTCTATGCCGTCGGGGATGATCCCGAGGCGGCAGAGCTGTCGGGCGTCAACGTCCACAAGACGCTGATGTCGGTCTACATGCTGTCGGGGCTGATCTGCGCCTTCGCGGGCTGGGCCCTGATCGGGCGGATCGGCTCGGTCTCGCCCACCTCCGGCCAGCTTGCCAATATCGAAAGCATCACCGCCGTGGTGATCGGGGGCATCTCGCTCTTCGGCGGCCGGGGCTCGATCCTCGGGTCGCTCTTCGGGGCGCTGATCGTTGGTGTGTTCACGCTGGGCCTCCGGCTTCTCGGCGCTGATGCGCAGTGGACGTTCCTGCTCATCGGTATTCTCATCATCGCCGCTGTCGCGGTCGACCAGTGGATCAGAAAGGTGTCGGCATGACGGAACCCATTCTCAAGGGCCGCAACCTCGTGAAGCGGTACGGCAAGGTCACCGCACTCGACCATTGCGATTTCGATCTGATGCCGGGGGAAATCCTGGCGGTGATCGGCGACAATGGCGCCGGGAAATCGACCCTGATCAAGGCGATTTCGGGGGCGGTGGTGCCCGACGAGGGCGAAGTGTTCCTCGAAGGAAAGAAGGTGCACTTCCCCACGCCCATCGCCGCGCGGGAAGCAGGGATCGAAACCGTGTACCAGACGCTTGCGATGTCGCCCGCCCTGTCGATCGCCGACAACATGTTCATGGGCCGCGAGATCCGGAAACCCGGAATCATGGGCACGTGGTTCCGCAAGCTCGATCGTTCGGCGATGGAGAAATTCGCCCGCGACAAGCTGTCGGAACTGGGGCTGATGACGATCCAGAACATCAACCAGGCGGTCGAAACGCTCTCGGGTGGCCAGCGCCAGGGTGTTGCCGTGGCACGCGCCGCCGCCTTCGGATCGAAAGTCATCATCCTCGACGAACCAACCGCCGCGCTCGGCGTGAAGGAAAGCCGCAAGGTGCTGGAGCTGATCCTCGATGTAAGATCGCGCGGCATTCCGATCATCCTGATCAGCCACAACATGCCGCATGTCTTCGAGGTGGCGGACCGGATTCACATCCACCGGCTCGGTCGTCGGCTGACCGTGATCAAACCCGGCGACTACTCGATGTCGGATGCGGTGGCCTTCATGACCGGCGCGAAGGAACCCGAACAGGCCGCGGCCTGAACCGTCAGACGATCCTGATCACGTCCTTCTCGCAGGCCAGCATGTAGCCCTGCTTGGTGATCGTCTTGACCAGAAGTTCCGCGACAAGCTGGTTGCCCAGCGCGTCGCGCAGCCGCTTGATCCGCGTGGCACCGGCCGCCTCGTCACATTCCGCCGCATCGCGGCCCGAGATCACACCCTCAAGCTCGGCGCCCGACAGAATGTCGTCGTCAAGCCGCGCCTCTGCGAGCGCCGACAGGGTTTCAACCATCGCGCCCGTCAGCCGGAACTCCATGGAATTCACGATCACCGTCCCCGCCTCGCGGTTGATCTGCAGGTTCGACACCTGCAGGCCCTGGCGCTCGATCTCGCCCATCCGCCGGTTCAGCACGACGATGGTGACAAGGAAGATAAGCGAGGCGATCAAAAGGCCGGTCGCGAACACCATCAGAACGAAGATGACGAAACGGTAACCGGCGAGCGTCTCCGAAAACGCCGTGCCCGACTGGGCCAGGATTTCCAGAAGCTTGATCTCGGCCTCCGAGGTCAGGTCGTCGTTCTCGATGAACAGCCGCTCCACCCGCGCGTCAAATGCGTTGGCGTCGGGCAGGTTCACGAACAGAAACACGGCAGCGCCCGCGAGGATCACCACGATGGCGATGATCCCGAAAGCGACAATCCGTGTGCCGGCCGCCCGGCTGTCAGTAACGGAGGAAGAACTTCCCTGCACTCGCCTTCCTTTGTTCGAGACCGCGCTGATCGAAAACCTGCATCACGTTGAGAAGCGTCCACCCACCCCGCTTGAGCCGCTGCCCGACAACCCGCTGTGCCGCGTTCCGGTTCGCGCAGGCCGCGCCGTCAAGCTGCATCACGCCGTAGTGCAGGCGCAACGGGCTATCCTTCTTTGCCTTGTAATCGGCATAGCACGCCGCCTGCGCGGCGCCCGCGCTGAAGACGATAAGCGAAAGGATGATCAACCATCTGGTCATGGGGCGACTGTCCGATACCTGCCCCGGTAATTCAATAACCGAGCCGGGGTTTGCCCGGTTATCGCATATCAGGCCCCGGTTATTGAGTATCTCAGGGAACCGGCGCGAGGCTCGATCCATCAGTTGTCCGCCAGCCCTCAAACGGCGGACTGGGTGGAGGAGTACCAGGCCATGATGACGATAGGAAAGCTGAAGACGGTGACGATGATCGCGGTGATCTCTCTTGGAATGACGGCGGCAGCCCCGGTGCGGGCCGCGGATGCCGAGGATATCCTGGGCGTGATCGTCGGGCTCGCCGCGATTGCGGCGATCGCCGACAAACTCGACGATGACGACGATCGCGGATCGGCGCACCGAACCTATCGGGGCGACAGGAACACCCGGTATTACGACCAGCGTCGTTCGCGGCGCTGGGTGCTTCCGGAGGATTGCCTGCGGCGGGTGGAAACGCGCCGGGGCGACCGCACCGTGCTGGGCCGCCGCTGCCTCGAACGGAACGGGGTTCAGACCGCACGCCTGCCGGATCGCTGCGAATGGCGGGTCGACACCCGTCGCGGACCGCGCACGGTCTACGGTGCGCGCTGCCTGCAAAGGGCCGGCTACGAGATCGGGCACAGGCACAGCCGCCGCCGCTGAGCTTTGAGAATACGGGCAGCGCCATCCCCGCACGATTTGCGCGCTGTCCGGTGGGCCGCACCCCAAGGTGCGTGCTTGTGGGGGTAACGAGTATCAGGGCGGGCCGGTCCCTCCGGTCCGCCCATATTTTTTTCCGGAGTGGCGCATTCGCCTTGCGGATCGGGGCCCGGTTGGGGTTCTGTCCTCCCCATGGGGCACGAATTGCCGACATACGAATTTGAGAAGGCCCGGCGCGCGGAAGGATACGCGCGCATCGCCGGGGTCGACGAGGCGGGGCGCGGGCCGCTGGCGGGCCCCGTCGTGTCCGCCGCCGTGGTGCTCGATCCCGCCTCAATCCCCGCGGGTCTCGCGGATTCCAAGAAGCTGACGGCACGCCGGCGCGAGGCGCTTTTCGACGAGATCCGCACGGCCTGTACCGTCGGCGTCGGGATCGCCACGGTGGCCGAGATCGACAGCCTGAACATCCTGCGCGCCGCGCATCTGTCGATGTGCCGGGCAATCGCCGATGCCGGTGGCGCCGCCTTCTGCCTGATCGACGGCAACCTCGTGCCCGAGGACTGCCCCGCCCCGGCCGAGGCCGTGGTGAAGGGCGATGCGCGCTGCCTGTCGATCGCCGCCGCCTCGATCATCGCGAAGGTCACGCGCGACAGGATCATGGTGGGTTTGGCGCAACAGTACCCCGGCTACGGCTGGGAGAAGAACGCCGGCTACCCGACGAAGGCCCATGTCGCGGCGCTGGAAGATCTAGGGGTGACCCCAGAGCATAGACGCTCCTTCGCGCCCGTCCACAATATATTGTGTCGAGAAAAATCTGTAAGCCCCTGATTCAAAAAAGAATTTGACGGCGAATCACCTTTGACTCATCCTCTGGTCAACAAACGCGACCCCGCAAAAGGGGCTCGGGACAGAGGCAGATATGACAAGACGTGCGACACCGGGGGCATCCGAGCTTCCGCTGAATTCGATCCTTGCGGGCGACTGCATCGAGGCCATGAAGGGCCTGCCCGACGCGTCGGTGGATCTGATTTTTGCCGATCCGCCCTACAACCTTCAGCTCAAGGGGGAACTGCACCGGCCCGACAACAGCCGCGTCGATGCGGTGGATGACGCCTGGGATCAGTTCTCTTCCTTCGCGGCCTACGACCGCTTCACCCACGCCTGGCTGGCCGAGGCGCGGCGACTTCTGAAACCCGATGCGGCGATCTGGGTGATCGGTTCCTACCACAACATCTTCCGCGTCGGTGCGGCGATGCAGGATGCGGGCTTCTGGGTTCTGAACGATGTCGTGTGGCGCAAGTCCAATCCGATGCCGAATTTCCGGGGCAAGCGGCTGACCAACGCGCATGAAACGCTGATCTGGGCGTCGAAATCCGAAGGCGCGAAATACACCTTCAACTACGAGGCGCTGAAGGCGCTGAACGAAGGCGTGCAAATGCGCTCCGACTGGGTGCTGCCGATCTGCACGGGGCACGAGCGGCTGAAGGACGCCAATGGCGACAAGGCCCATCCGACGCAGAAGCCCGAGGCGCTTCTGCACCGGGTACTGATCGGCACGACGAACCCGGGCGACGTGGTGCTCGACCCGTTCTTCGGAACGGGAACGACGGGGGCCGTGGCGCGGATGCTGGGGCGCAACTTCGTCGGGATCGAGCGCGAGGCGGCCTATCGCGAGGCCGCGGAGGCGCGGCTGAAACGGGTGCGCAAGCTAGATGCAGAAGCGCTCGAGGTGTCGGTCTCGAAGCGCGCGGAACCCCGGGTGCCGTTCGGGCAGCTCGTGGAACGCGGGCTTCTCCGGCCGGGCGAGGTGCTGGTGAACCCCCGCGGCCAGACCGCGAAGGTGCGCGCGGACGGTACGCTGATCGCCGACGACGTGAAAGGATCGATCCACCAGGTGGGCGCGGCGCTGGAGCGTGCCCCCTCCTGCAACGGGTGGACTTACTGGATGTTCCGGCGCGAAGGTCAGCAGATCCCGATCGACGTGCTGCGCCAGCAGATCCGCTCGGAGATGAGATAACAGAGGTACCGCCTGTGCCTGTGGCCATCCACGGCACCTCGACTGGCCCCGCTCAACCGGCGGGGCCATTTTTTTCGGGGCCGCCCCGTCAGAAACTCGGCATGAGCGCGGGGTTATTCGGCGGCGCGATCGCCAGGTCGCCGAAATAGCGGCGATGCAGCCGGTCATAGGTGCCGTCCGCGATCAGGCGCTGGCTCGCGGCGTGGATACGCTCGATCAGCGCGGGGTCGAAATCGGGTGAGGCGGCAAGCCAGATATCCGAGGCCTCGATCGGGGCCCCGATAACGAGATCGGCGATGTCGCGGCCAAGTTCGCCGGTCCAGACGAAACGGGCCCGCACCGTCACCGTGTAAACCGCGTCGACACGGCCCGATGCCAGCTTCTGAAAGCTCGAATTGCCCACGCCCGGATCGAGGTTCGTGAACCCCCTGGCTTCGAGCAAACGGGCGTGAACGCTGCGCGCGCCGATCCGCGCGAGGCCCCGCGCCGCGTCGATGCTGTCGATGCGCGGCCCGGTGGTGAGAAAGGCGCGCTCGGCCGTGATCAGCCGGGTGACCCAGCGAAAGCTGGCCTCGCGCTCCGCCGTGCGCGTGGCCCCGAAGAGAAGCGCGCCGCTGCCACCGGTGACCTCGCTTTGCGCGCGGCGCCAGGGCAGATAGGAAATCTCAAGGGCTATCCCCGCCTCCGCCATCACCGCGGCGACATATTCGTGGAAGAAGCCGGGCATCTCGTATTCGTGGCCGCGCGAAAGCGGTGACAGCGCGCTCGACGTATAGGCGCGGATCGTGTCTGCGGCCTTGGCGGGCCCCGCTGAAACGATGCCTGCAAGCAGAAGGATCGCGATCGGGAAAACTCGGAACATCTTTGCCCTCGTCTTGGGTTGGTGACGCGGGGCTCAGCCCGCAAGATGAAAGCGGCCCGGCTCGCCGGCCTTGAGAAACCGTGTCGCATCGTCGGGGTGAAGCGGCGGGCTGAAGTGAAAGCCCTGCGCATACTGACAGCCGCGCTCGGCGAGGAAGGCAAGCTGCCCGGGAGTTTCGACACCCTCCGCCACCACGTCGGCGCCAAGCCCGGCGGCGATGGAAAGGAACCCGTCGATGATGACCTCCGCGGATTTGTCCTTCCCGATGCCGGCGGTGAACTGGGTGTCGATCTTCATTTCGTGGACGGGAAACTCCTTCAGGTGCCGGAACGAGCCATAGCCGGTGCCGAAATCATCCATCGAGATGCGCAGGCCGAGTTTCTCGAACCGGTCGATCGCATCGCGAATGATCTCGATCCCCCGGTTGATGAAGATATCCTCGGTGATCTCGATTGTGATGTACCGGGCGAGGCCGGAATGCCCGGCGATCAGCAACTCGATCTCCTCGCGGCCCTCCCGGGTGGCAAGGCTCTGCTCGTCGATGTTGATCGCGACGCGCCCGGGATCGAGCCCCGAGTCGACCCACTGGCGCACCTGTTCCAGGACTGTCGAAAAGATCGCGCGGTTGAATTCGGCCTGCAGGCCGAAGGCCTCGATCTGGGGCATGAAATCCCCCGGGGTGCCGATCGTGCCATCGGGCTTGCAGCGCCGCGCGAGCGCCTCGAACCCGCAGATTTCGCCGGTCGCGATCTCGATCTTCGGCTGGAAGAAGACGGCCAGGTTGCCTTGGGCAATGTCCTGAAGAAGTTCTTCCTTTTCATTCAGGTTGATACCGCGCGCCTTCATCCTGACCGGATCGTAAATCGAGAATGCCGTGCCCGATTTCCGCTTGAAGGAATACATCGCCGCATCGGCGGCGGCCGCAAGATCGTCGATCCGGGCGGAAACATCGATTGCGCGGGCAAGCCCGATGCTGCCTTGCGCCGAAACCTCCCGGTCGCCGATATCGACGGGTTTTTCGAACACCTCCGTGATCCGCTCGGCCATGCGCAGGGCCTGCGACCGCGTGCGAAGGTTCCAGAACAGGATGCCGAATTCGTCCCCGCCCAGCCGGACGAGAAGATCGCTTTCGCGCACGACCTCCCGCAACCGCCGGGCAATCTCGATCAGGAAGCGGTCACCGGCGCGGTGCCCGAACGTATCGTTGATCGGCTTGAAACCGTCGAGGTCGATCAGGGCAAAGGCCACGCCCTGCAACCCGTCCGGCGTCAGGAAGGCAAGGTCGTCGCCCGCCTCGTCAAGCGAAACGCGGTTCGGCACGCCAGTAAGCGGATCGATCCGGCTCGCTTCGGCCTGCTTGCGCGCCGCCGCCTCGCTCGCCGCAAGTTCGCGCATCTTCTGCGCGCTGTCCTTGAAGGCCACGACCGCGCGCGCAATGTCGCCCACCTCGTCGGACCGGTCCGTATCGCTGACCGGAAAGGCGGTCTCGCCGCGGGTGACCTGCCGGATCATCCCCGCAACCCGCACCAGCGGTTCCACGATCCGCCCGGTGATGATGAAGACGCAGGCGCTGAGAACCAGCGTCGTCGTCAGTCCGAGGACAAGCGCCGTCTCATAAGCCTCGTCGATACTGTCCTCGATCACCGCGCGCGAGAACCCGGCATAGAACCAGCCGATCGTTTCACCGTCGAACTGGATCGGGCGGCTGACGAGACGAAAACTTTCGGTGTCCAGGAAATTCATGCCTCGTGCCTCGCCGGAGCGGATCAGGCTTTGCAGCTGGCCGATGAGAATGTTCCATTCCGGCTGCCAGTCGTTCGCGCGCGCGCGTTCCACCACCAGACCCTCGACATCGACGCGGGCGAATTCCCATGTCTTCGACCGGTCGAGCCCGACGAGCACGTGATCGATCCAGCTTTCCTCGAAGTTCCATGCCGCCGCCGCAAGCGTGGGCTCGACGGTGTCGACGACCAGCGCCGTTTCGGCCTCGAAGAACAGCCACAGGCGATCTGTCAGAAGCTTGGCCCAGATCGCCGTGTAAACTGCGAGCGAGATCGCGAGAAGCGCGATCACCGCCGCGGCGTGTCTGAGCTTGAGTGACCGGAAGCTGATCATGGTGTATCCCTGAGCATTCCGGGTTGAAGTGGGGGGAAACCGAAAAGAATTCTTTAATTGCGCGCGACCGCAAACCGGAAATCCCCTAAAATCCGCGCCAATCCAACGTTCGCGCACAACTTGGCGCAACGTCGTTTTAAGGCATCCCCACGCTGCCGGGCGGTTTCACTCGGACGCGAAGCGGGATAGTAAGCGCGTGTTGTCGTGAGGGAGCCATCCATGTCCACGCCGAAGCCTGTCGTCCTCTGCATTCTCGACGGTTGGGGGCTGCGTCCCGAGGAGGAGGCGAACGCCCCGGTGCTTGCCGACACCCCCAATTTCGACCGGCTGATGGCGGAATGCCCCTCGGCACAGCTGATCACTCACGGCCCGGATGTGGGCTTGCCCACGGGACAGATGGGCAATTCTGAAGTCGGCCACACCAATATCGGCGCGGGCCGGGTCGTGGCGATGGATCTGGGCCAGATCGATCTTGCCATCGAAGATGGCAGCTTTTCCGAACAGCCCGCCCTGACGGGTTTCATCGACAAGATGAAGGGCTCGGGCGGCACCGCCCACCTGATCGGGCTCGCCTCCCCCGGCGGCGTGCATTCGCATCAGGCGCATATCGCCCATGCCGCGAAGGTGATCGCCGGGGCCGGCATCCCGGTGGCCGTCCATGCCATCACCGACGGACGGGATGTGCCCCCGAAATCCGCTGACAGCCAGGTAGAGGATCTGATCGCCGCGCTGCCCGAGGGGGCCAGGATCGTGACCGTCACGGGCCGCTACTACGCGATGGATCGCGACAACCGGTGGGAACGCGTGGAAACCGCCTATGCCGCGATGGTTCGCGGCGCGGGCGCGCATCACCCTGGGAAAGACCCGGTCGAAGTGATCCGCGAGTGCTATGCCTCCGGTGTGACCGACGAATTTCTGCCCGCCACCGTGATCGGCGACTACCAGGGGATGCAGGACGGCGACGGCGTGTTCTTCATCAACTTCCGCGCCGACCGGGCGCGGGAAATCCTCAGGGCCATCGGAGAGCCCGGGTTCTCCGAATTCGACACCGGCCCCCGGCCCGAATTCGCCGCCCTTCTGGGGATGGTCGAGTATTCCGACAGGCACAACGCCTACATGGAAACGGTCTTTCCCAAGCGGGAGATCGTGAACACCCTAGGCGAATGGGTGGCGAAGCAGGGGCTGAAGCAATTCCGCCTCGCGGAGACTGAGAAATACCCCCATGTCACCTTCTTCCTGAACGGCGGCAAGGAAGATCCCGAGATGGGCGAAGACCGAAGCATGCCGCCCTCGCCCAAGGTCGCGACCTACGATCTTCAGCCAGAGATGTCGGCGCCCGAGGTGACGGCGGAATTCGTCCGCGCGATCCGCGCCGGCTATGACCTAATCGTCACGAACTATGCCAACCCCGATATGGTGGGTCATACCGGCGATCTGAACGCGGCGATCCGGGCCTGCGAAGCGGTCGATGCCGGGCTTGGACAGGTGATCGACGCGCTCCGCGAGGCGGGCGGCGCGATGATCGTGACGGCGGATCACGGAAATTGCGAAACGATGGTCGATCCTGAAACCGGCGGTCCGCATACCGCGCACACCACCAACCCGGTGCCCGTGATCCTCCATGGCGGGCGGCCCGGGGCGCGGCTGACGAACGGGCGGCTCGCGGATCTTGCGCCCAGCCTGCTCGATCTGATGGGCCTGCCGATCCCCGAGGAAATGACGGGACGGAGCCTGATCAAGTGACACTGCGCGCGCTGATCGCGGCGATCTGGATCGGTATCCTTCCGGCCGCGCCTGCGCAGGCCCAGGCGGCGCCCGCGGCGGCAGAAGCGCTGCGCGACGCCGCCGGGCTTCTGAACCAGGCCGAAAGCGCATCCGAGCGCGTCGCGGCCTATACGGAAGTGATCCGGGCCTACGAGGCCGGGCTCGCCGATCTCAGGGGCAACCTGCGGGAAACGAGCCTCAGGCGCCGCGCCCTGGAAGACACGCTTGCCGAGCGTCAGGAACAGCACGGGCGCATGATCGAGGCGCTGATCGCGCTCGAACGCCGCGGCCTTCCGCAATCCATCGTGCATCCGGCCGGTCCCGTCAGCGGGCTCCGGGCGGGCCTGCTTCTGGCCGAGATCACCCCGGCACTCGAAGCACGGGCCCGCGAAACCGCATCGCTTCTCGAAGAGATCCACCTGATCGAGGAATTGCAGACGGGCGCCGAGACGCTTCTTGAAACCTCCCTTCGCTCCACCCGGGTGGCGCGTACCGAACTCAGCAAGGCGATCGCCGAACGCCGCACGCCCGACGCCGTGTCGGCCACCGATGCGGCCACGATGCAAGCGCTGGTGAACAGCGCCGATACGCTCGAAGGTTTCGCCGAAAGCCTGTCGGGGCTGGGCGATGCACCGGCCGAGGCGCTGGCCGATCTCGAAAACCCCTGGCCCGCGCCCGCCCCGGGCGAGGTGCTTCACAAGTTCGGCGAAACCGGGATCGACGGGGCGGAACGCGATGGCGTGTCGCTCGCCGTTACCTCGGGAACGCTGGTCACATCACCCACCGCCTCCACCGTGCGCTATGCCGGCGAACTCCTCGATTTCGGGCTGGTGGCGATCCTCGAACCCGCGCCGTCGGTTCTGATCATCCTGGCCGGGCTTGGAAACGCCCTTGTTTCCCAGGGGGATATTGTTGCCGAAGGCGATCCGATCGGCTGGATGCCGGGCCTTGAGGCCGATCCTGAACAGAAATTGATCGATCCGAACGGGAACAGTGGTCAAGATGTGCCGGAAACGCTTTATATAGAAGTGAGGAAAGGTCAGAAGCCGCAGGACCCGGGAGCCTGGCTGCAACTGGCCACAGAGACAGGAAACGACCGACAATGAAGAAGTTCGTACTGGCCGCGGCAGGCGGCACCCTGGCAGGTATCCTGCTCTCGACGCAGGTGGCAGGCCCGCTTCTGGCGCAGGAAGCCGAGAAAAGAACCTCTGTCTACGAGCAGCTCGATCTTTTCGGCGACATCTTCGAACGGATCCGCGCGCAATATGTCGAGGAAGTGGACGAGGAAGATCTGATCGAAGCGGCGATCAACGGGATGCTCACCTCGCTCGATCCCCATTCCAGCTATCTCTCCCCCCGCGACGCGGCCGACATGCGGGTACAGACCCGCGGTGAATTCGGCGGGCTCGGGATCGAAGTCACCCAGGAAGAGGGCTTCGTGAAGGTCGTCTCGCCGATCGACGGCACCCCCGCCGACGAGGCCGGGATCGAGGCGGGCGATTTCATTACCCATGTGGATGGCGAAAGCGTGCTGGGCCTGACGCTGGACGACGCGGTTGAGATGATGCGGGGGCCCGTGGGCTCTGAAATCGTCATCACGGTGGTACGCGAAGGGGTGGACGATCCCTTTGATGTCTCGATCATCCGCGACACGATCAAGCTGACGGCGGTGCGCAGCCGTACGGTTGGCGATACCGTCGTGCTTCGGGTCACCACCTTCAACGACCAGACCTATCCGAACCTCAAGGAAGGGCTCGAAAAGCAAATCGAGGAAGCGGGCGGCATGGATGCGATCAATGGCGTCGTGCTCGACCTCCGCAACAACCCCGGCGGGCTTCTGACCCAGTCGATCCGCGTCTCCGACGCCTTCCTCGAAGCCGGCGAAATCGTCTCCACCCGCGGGCGCGATCCGCAGGATGGCGAACGCTTCAACGCGACCGAAGGCGATCTGATCGACGGCAAGCCGATGGTCGTGCTGATCAACGGCGGCTCGGCCTCGGCTTCGGAAATCGTGGCAGGCGCGCTGCAGGATCACCGCCGCGCGATCGTCATCGGCACCAAGAGCTTCGGCAAGGGATCGGTGCAGACGGTGATGCCGCTTCGCCAGGAAGGCGCGATGCGCCTGACGACGGCGCGCTACTACACGCCGTCGGGCCGCTCGATCCAGGCGCTTGGCATCTCGCCCGATATCGTGGTGGCCCAGCCGCCGCGCCGCCCCGAGGCGGAGGACGAGGATGAAGAAAGCGCGGCACGCCGCAACCGGTTCGAGTCGGATCTGCGCGGCAGCCTCGACAATGACAGCCTGACCGAAGATCAGCGCCGCCAGATCGAGGCCGATCGCGAAAAGGCCGAACAATCCGCCCGGCTCCGGGACGAGGATTACCAGCTCGCCTACGCGATCGACATCCTGAAGGGGCTTTCCGCGCTCGGTCCCGCGGCGGAGTAACCGTCCCGGTGACCGATCGGGGCACTCTTCCCTACCGGCCCTGCGTCGGGGTTGTTCTTGCCCATCCCGACGGCCGTGTCTTCGTCGGCGAACGCATCGACACGCCGGGCGCCTGGCAGATGCCGCAGGGCGGGATCGATCCGGGCGAAACGCCCGAAGCGGCGGCGCTCCGCGAGCTTTGGGAAGAAACCGGCGTTCCCGCAAGGCTTGTGACGGTCGAGGCCGGAACGTCGGACTGGGTGCGCTACGAGTTGCCCGACCATCTGATAGGTAAGCTCTGGAAGGGCCGGTTCCGGGGGCAGGAGCAGAAATGGTTCCTCCTGCGGTTCGGGGGCTCGGATGCCGATATCCGGATCGACACCGATCACCCGGAATTCTCGCGCTGGTGCTGGCTGCCGGCCTCTGAGGTCGTCGAACAGATCGTGCCGTTCAAGCGCCCCGTCTACGAAGCGGTGATGGCGGAGTTCGAGGGCGCGCTTTAACGACTCCACAGAAGAACAAAACGTGAATATACTCCGCGTCATGTTCGCGGAACTCAACGCCACCTCCAACTTCACCTTCCTCCACGGGGCCTCTCACCCCGAGGAATACATGTCCCGTGCCGGGTTTCTGGGGCTTTCGGCGGTGGCGATCGCCGACGAGAATTCGGTCGCCGGGATCGTGCGCGCCCATACCGAGGCGCGGGAAATCGCGCGCGCGGTGCAGCTGCGCCGGGAGGCCCCCGAAATCGGCCCGCCACGGCCCGCACACCTGCCCCGCGCCCGGTCGGCCGATATCCTGAACGCCCCGCGCCTTCTGCCGGCTGCCCGGATCGTCACGACGGATGGCTTCACCGTCACCACGCTGCCCACCGACCGCACGGCCTGGGGGCGGCTTTGCCGGCTGATCTCCCTCGGCCGGCTCAGGGCGGAAAAGGGCAGCTGCCACCTGACGCTCAGGGATGTGCTCGACTGGGGCGAGGGTCAGATCTTCCTGATCCACCCCGGCGGCCCCGACTGGCTGGCCGATGCGCGGCGGCTGGTGCGGGCCTTTCCCGAACACTGCTACCTGATGCTTGCGCCCCGCTATGACGGGCAGGATCGCGAGCGGTTCGGCCACCTCACCCGGCTTGCAGACGAAATGGGCCTGCCCACCGTTGCCTCCGCCGCGCCGCGCATGCATCACGGCCGGCGCCGAAGGCTTGCCGATGTGCTGACGGCAATCCGGCTCGGGGCGAGGGTGGAAACGCTTGGCCGCGCGGCGCTCGCCAATGGCGAACAGCGGCTTCGCGCGAAGGACGAGATGCTGCGCCTCTTCGACGGCTTCGAGGGCGCGGTGGCCCGGGCACAGGCCGTGGCGGACCGGCTGACCTTCTCGCTCGACGTCCTGCACTACGAATACCCTTCCGAAGTGGCCGATGGCGAAAGCCCCGCCGACAGGCTGCGGCGCCTCGCCCATGAGGGCTTCAACTGGCGCTACCCCGCGGGTGCGCCGGAAAAGGTGCGCGCGATGCTCGAACACGAGCTTACGCTGATCGCGAAGCTGAATTACGAACCCTACTTCCTGACCGTGCGCGACGTGGTCGCCTTCGCCCGGTCGCGCGATATCCTCTGCCAGGGCCGGGGGTCGGCGGCGAATTCCGTCGTCTGTTTCTGTCTCGGCATCACCAGCGTCAGCCCGGAAATCGGCACCATGGTGTTCGAACGCTTCGTTTCCGAGGCGCGGAACGAACCCCCCGACATCGACGTCGATTTCGAACACGAGCGCCGCGAGGAGGTGATCCAGCATATCTACGAACGCTATGGCCGCCACCGCGCGGGGCTCTGCGCCACGGTCATCCACTATCGCGGCAAGCGGGCGATCCGCGAGGTCGGCCGCGTCATGGGCCTGACCGAAGACACGATCAGCGCCATCTCCTCGCAACTCTGGGGCTTTTTCTCGACCAACGGGCTCGAGGATCAGCGGTTGCGCGAAATCGGGCTTGATCCCACCGACCGGCGGCTCGCCCAGACGATGGAACTGATCTACGAGATCCAGGGCTTCCCGCGCCACCTGTCGCAGCACGTGGGCGGGTTCATCATGACGGAGGGGCGGCTTGACGAACTCGTACCGGTCGAGAACGCGACGATGGAGGATCGGACGGTCATCCCCTGGGACAAGGACGATATCGATACGCTGGGCATTCTGAAGGTCGATGTTCTGGCGCTCGGAATGCTGACCTGCATCCGCAAGGCCTTCGGCCTTATCCGCCAGCATCACGGCACCGCCTACAGCCTTGCGACGCTGCCGCCCGAAGACCCGAAAGTCTATGAAATGCTGTGCAAGGCCGACAGCCTGGGCGTGTTCCAGGTCGAAAGCCGGGCACAGATGAACTTCCTGCCCCGGATGAAACCGCGCTGCTTCTATGATCTCGTGATCGAGGTGGCGATCATCCGGCCGGGGCCCATACAGGGCGACATGGTGCACCCCTACCTCAGACGGCGGAACGGGGAGGAAGAGGTTCGGTTCCCCTCCGATGAACTGGGCCAGGTGCTGGGCAAGACGCTGGGCGTGCCGCTGTTCCAGGAACAGGCGATGCAGATCGCGATCGTGGGCGCAGGCTTCACGCCGGAAGAGGCCGATCGCCTGCGCCGCTCGCTCGCCACCTTCAAGAAACACGGCAATGTCAGCGAATTCCGCGGCCGCTTCCTCAAGGGCATGCGCGCGAATGGTTATGACGAGGATTTCGCCGAACGCTGCTTCAGCCAGATCGAGGGCTTCGGCAGCTACGGCTTTCCCGAAAGCCACGCGGCCTCCTTCGCGCTTCTGGTCTATGCCTCCTCGTGGCTCAAGTTCCATCACCCCGGAATCTTCGCCTGCGCGCTTCTGAACTCACAGCCCATGGGCTTCTACGCCCCCGCCCAGATCATCCGCGACGCCCGCGAACACGGGGTCGAGGTGCGGCCGGTCGATATCAACCGCTCCTACTGGGACAATACGATGGAACCGGCGCAGGACGGGCGGCTCGCGCTCAGGCTCGGCTTCCGGCAGATCAAGGGGATGCGCGAAGAGGATGCGGCCTGGATCACCGCCGCGCGCGGCAACGGCTATGGCAGTGTCGAGGATGTATGGCGCCGCGCCGGGGTGGAGCCCCGCACCTTGCACCGGCTGAGCGAGGCCGATGCCTTCGCCACGCTCGGGCTCGGGCGGCGCGACGCGCTTTGGGATGCCAAGGCGCTGGTCGCGGATACGCCCCTGCCGCTCTTTTCCGGCGATATCGACGGAGAGGCGATTTTCGAGCCCGCCGCCCATCTTCCCCAGATGACGGAGGGCGAGGAGGTGATCGAAGATTACGTCTCCATGCGCCTGACGCTTCGAAAGCATCCGATCGCCTTCCTCAGGCACCGGCTGACGCCGCCCCCCGGGCAGGCGGTGGCAGACACCGCGCCGCCCGGCACCCAGCGGCGCGCGATAGCGGGGCCGTCCGGCCGCCACCCGAGAAACGCAAATCCCGTCGGTCGGCACTTCTCCGACGCCACCGGGCTGACCCGCACGGATGCGTGGGAAAAAGGCAAGTCGGGCGGCTTCGACCGAAGCTCGCACCGGGGCTGAACGGCTACCGCAGGCGGCGCAGGATCTCGTAACTCGCATAACCGTCGGGGATCATGCCCACCGACCGCTGAAACCGGCGGATCGCCTGGATGGTGTTCGGCCCGATGATGCCGTCGACGCCCTGCGTATCGAACCCGGCCCCTGTCAGCCGGCGCTGCATCTCCTGCTTTTCCGAGAACCTCAGCGCGCGGTCATCCACCGGCCAGTTGGCCTGGATCGGGCGGCCCCCGCCAATCCGGTCGGACAGGTGGCCGACCCCGATCACATAGGCATCCGCCGTATTGTAGCGCTCGATCACGTGGAAATTGTCGAAGATCATGAAGGCCGCGCCCTGCGCCCCCGCGGGCAGCAGGATCGAGGCGCGCCCGTGTTCGGGAATGCGGTTGCCCGCCGCGTCGCGCACCCCGGCAGCCATCCATTCGCCCACCGATTTCTTGATCCGCTCCCCCGACTGGGAATAGTCGAAGCCGCGCGGCAGCCGCACTTCGATCCCCCAGGGTTGCCCCTTCGTCCAGCCGAAGCGCGCAAGATAGGCCGCGGTCGAGGCCAGCGCATCGGTCGGATCGTCCGACCAGATATCCCGCCGCCCGTCGCCGTCGAAATCCTGTGCATAGGCCAGGTACGAGGTCGGAATGAACTGCGTATGCCCCATCGCACCGGCCCAGGATCCGGTCATCCGGTCGGGCCGCACATCCCCCGACTGCACGATGCGCAAGGCCGCGATCAGCTGTTCCTCGAAGAACCGGCCGCGCCGCCCGTCGAAGGCCAGTGTCGCGAGGGCAGAGATGATCGGCGTGTTCCCCCGGAACGATCCATAGGCGCTTTCCAGCCCCCAGATCGCGACGACGACCTCGGCTTCCACGCCATAACGCGCCTCAATCGCGGCAAGCGTGCGCTTGTGATCCCGCAGTGCCGCCTTGCCGTTCTTCACCCGTGTGTCAGACACCGCCGATTCCAGGTATTCCCAGATCTGTTTGGTGAATTCCGCCTGGTTCCTGTCGCGCTGAATGACGTCGGTGTCATAGCGCACCGACTGAAACGCCTGGTCGAACACTTGGGGCCGGATGCCCTGCGCCACCGCGCGGCGCCGGAATTCGGAAATCCAGCGCTCGAAGGCCACGTTCGACACGCGGGCCTCGACGCTCACCTCCACAAGCCCGGGAATGCGGGCCTCCGGGCGGGGCGAGATGTCGGGCGCAATGGCGAAGGATCCGCTACCCGCCACAGCGAGGACGGCGGCAACCAGAAAAGATCGCATAAGGGCACCTGCATTTTTTTGGTCTTTGCTGCTCTGGCCCAGTGTAGCGGAAATCCCGCGATCTCCAAAGCGGGTTCATCGCGGTCGGCGGCAGGTTGCTACTTGCGGCGGCGGCGTACGACGCGCTTCTTTTTCGGCGCGCCGCCCCGTTTTGCCCCGCGTTTGCGGGGGGTTGGCGCGGGCATGGCCTTGTCTTCGATCTCGATCAGGTCAAGCCTCAGGCCGCCGGTGATCGGCACGGCTTCCGCCAGCCTCACGGTCACGCGCTGGCCGATTCCGATGGTCATGCCGGTATCGGCCCCCATCAGGGTCTGGCTCTCCCGGTCGAAGTGAAAGAACTCCCGCCCCAGCTCGCGAATCGGTACAAGCCCATCCGCCCCGGTTTCATCCAGCTTCACGAAAGCGCCGAATCGCGCGACCCCGGAAATGCGCCCGGTCATCTCCGTCCCCACCCGTTCGGAAAGGAAGGCGGCAAGATAGCGGTCGGTCGTATCGCGCTCGGCGGTCATCGAACGGCGCTCGGTCTCCGAGATATGGGTGCCAGTCGCCTCCAGATCCTCCATTTCGCCGTCGGAAAGCCCGTCCTCGCCCCAGCCATGAGCGCGGATCAGCGCGCGGTGCACAACCAGGTCGGAATAGCGCCGGATGGGCGAGGTGAAATGCGCGTATTTCTTCAGCGCAAGGCCGAAATGCCCGAGGTTGTCGGGGCTGTAATAGGCCTGTGCCATCGACCGAAGGGTGGTGAGGTTGATCAGCTCGTCGTAATCCGTGCCCTCGGCCTGCGCGAGAAGCGTGTTGAGGTGGCTGGTCTGAAGCACCCGCCCCTTCGCAAGCACAAGCCCCGAGGCTTCCGCAACCTCGCGCAGCGCGTCGAGCTTTTCGGGCGCGGGTTCCTCGTGAACCCGGAACAGAAGCGGCGTGCGCCGGGCCGTCAGATCCACCGCCGCCGCGACATTCGCGAGCACCATGAACTCCTCGATCAGCCGGTGCGCATCCAGCCGTTCCTTGAACGCGACCGATCGCACGCGGCCCTTCTGGTCGAGGATGATCTGCCGTTCCGGAAGATCGAGGTCGAGCGGCTGACGCGCCTTGCGCGCCCGGGTCAGCGCCTCGTAAGCGGCGTAAAGGGGCGCGATCACCTCCGTCACGAAAGGCTCCGTCCGCTCCGTCGTCTCGCCCTGCCGTGCGGCCTCGACCTCTTCGTAAACAAGGCTCGCCCGCGACCGCATCATCGCGCGCGCAAACCTGTGCGACAGAAGCGCGCCATCCGCATCCACCCGCATCTCGACGGCGATGCAGGGCCGGTCGACCCCTTCGTGCAGCGAACACAGATCGCCCGACAGCCGGTCGGGCAGCATCGGCACCACCCGGTCCGGGAAGTAGGTGGAATTGCCCCGGCGGCGCGCCTCGCGGTCAAGCTCGGATCCCGGGCGCACGTAATGCGCCACATCGGCGATCGCCACCCAGATCACGTGGCCGTCGGGGTTCCCCGGGTCATCGTCGGGCCTGGCCCAGCAGGCATCGTCATGGTCCCGCGCATCGGCCGGGTCGATGGTGACGAAAGGCAGGTCACGCAGGTCTTCGCGTCCCTCCGCCGTCGCCTCCGTCGCCGCCTCGGCAGCTTTCAGCACCGCCTCGGGAAACCGGTTGGGGATCCCGTGCTGGTGAATCGCGATCAGCGAAACCGCCTTCGGCTCCGAAGGGTTGCCCAGCCGCTCGACGACCCGCGCCTTCGGCAGACCCATCCGGTCCTTCGGGCCGATCTGTTCGGCCTCCACCAACTCGCCGTCTTCGGCCCCGTTCAGATCCCGCGCAGGCACGAGCCATTCGCGATCCGCGCCCTTGTCGATGGACAGGATCCGCCCCGTCTCCGCCCCAATCTTCAGAACGCCGAGGATCCGGCGCGGGCTGTGGCCGATGCGCCGGATCAGGCGGCCGGTGTAAACCTTGTCCTCACCCTCCACCAGCGTCAGCCGCGCGAGGATCCGATCGCCGGGGCCAAGCGCGGGGTCCGATCGCCGCAAGGCAAGGTGAATGCGGGGGCTGTCGCCCGTCCCGGCCCATTCAAGCGGGCGGGCGGTCAGATCGCCATCCGCATCGGGCTCCAGCACCTCGAGAACGGCAACCGGCGGCAACCGCTCGGGGTCGCGATAGGTCTTGCGGCGCTTTTCAAGGTGCCCTTCGGCCTCAAGATCCTTCAGGATCCGCTTCAGATCGATCCGGTCCGCACCCTTGATACCGAACGCCTTCGCGATATCGCGCTTCGACGTCTGCGTCGGATGCTGGGAAATCCAGTCGAGGATCTCTTTCTTGGAAGGAAGCCGTGCCATGCCCCCGGCTAGCACGGCTGCGGGATGCCGTCATGTCGATTATTGGCGGCGCAGATCCTCAGCCCGGTCCACATCGGCAAGCCGCCGTGCGCGGGCAAGGGCAAGCGGCGCGAGGCGTCGCACCGTATCGTCAAGGGCATGATCCGTTGACCATCGGACGCCGGCGAAGGCCCCGGGCGGAAGACGGCGCCGCGCACCAAGTCCGATACACCAGTAGCCCCCGTCTTCCGACGGGCCGATCACCCCGTCATGGCCCCGCATCCGGTCGAAAGCCTCGCCGATGACGGCCCGGTCGATACCGGGAATGTCGGAACCGATAAGAAGTGCGGGCGCCCCCCGAACCGCGTGCAGGGCCCGCGCCATTCTCGCCCCAAGATCGCCCCGGCCCTGCGGCATCTGAACGACGTCGGAAGGCCAGGTCCGCAGGTGAAGCGGGTCAAGATCCGGCGCAACGGCCAGCACGATCCTCCACCGCGGGTCGCGCAGCCGGCGCAGAAGCCGCCGCACCTGGTGCCGGTACCACCACGCCGCCGGAACCATCCCGAGGTCGCGCCCAAGCCGGGTCTTCACACGCCCCGGACGGGGCGCCTTCACCATCACGATCAGGGCAGGCCGCCTATCCCGCGAAATAGGCACCGAGGATCTCGGAATATACATCCTTGAGCTGGCGGATATGCGTCACCTCCACGTGCTCGTCCACCTTGTGCATCGTGGTGCCCACAAGGCCGAACTCCACAACCGGGCACAGCGCCTGGACGAAGCGGGCATCCGACGTGCCGCCGCTGGTCGAAAGCTCGGGGCGGCGGCCCGTCACCTTTTCCACGGCGTCCAGAACCATCTCCGACAGGGGCCCCGGCGGGGTGATGAAGCTTTCGCCGGATACCTTCGTGGTGAAGGTGATCTCGCATCCCGTGGCGCCCGAAACGTCCGCGGCAACGCCACCAAGCCACTCCGTCAGCGAGGCAGAGCTGTGAAGATCGTTGAACCGGATGTTGACAGTCGCACGCGCCTCCCCGGGAATGACGTTGTTCGCGGGGTTGCCGGTGTCGATGGTGGTGACGGCAAGCGTCGAGGCGTCGAAATGCTCCGATCCCTCGTCCAGCGTTTCCGAGGCAAGGCGATCGGCCAGCCGGGCGATGGCGTGAACGGGGTTCTTCGCACGGTGCGGATAGGCGGAATGGCCCTGCACCCCCGTCACCGTGAAATAGGCGGTCATCGACCCGCGCCGCCCGATCTTTATCATCTCGCCCATCTCGTTGGGGCAGGTCGGTTCGCCGACGAGGCACGCGCTCATCGTTTCACCCTCTCGGGCCATCCAGTCGAGGATCGCCGTCGTTCCATCGGTCGCGTCGCCCTCTTCATCGCCCGTGATCGTGATCACGATCGCGCCATCGAACGCCCCCGCGCCCACGAAATCCACCGCGGCGGCGGCGAAGGCCGCCACGCCCGATTTCATGTCCGCCGCCCCCCGACCGAACAGCTTCCCGTCCCGGATCACCGCGTCGAAGGGCGGATCGGCCCAATCCCCGGCCGCGCCGGTCGGCACCACGTCGGTATGGCCGTTGAACCCGAAACTGCGCGGGTGCCCCTTCGGGCCGTAGCGGGCGACAAGGTTCACGATCCCGTTCCGGTCGGCGCGGAAACACGTGAACCCGGCGCGCCCGAGGAAATCCTCCATCACCGCAAGGGCCCCCGCATCGTCTGGCGTCACCGACGGGCATTTCACCAGCGCCTGCGTCAGCGCGACCGGATCGGCCCCTGTCTCCCCGCCCTCTGCGCGATCAGTCATCCTTGGCCCCGGATTTGGTCTTGTCTTCGTAAAGCGGCTGCATCTCGGCGATCACAACGGCATCTTGCTCGACGGCACGGCGCATGAGTTCCGCCTCCTCCTCGGCGATCTCCTGCCCCGCCTCCTTGCGCTCCCGAAACGTCCCATAGGATGTGACTTCGAGCGGCGCGAGCCCGGCGTCCTTCAGGATCGCCACGGTTTCGCGCACAGCCTCGTCTTCCTTCCGCGCGGGGACATAGCAGAACAGCGCAGCGCCCGAGGCACCCTCGGGAAGGTCATCGCCCTTGCGCCGCCCGACTTCGACGAGAAGGGAAAACACGTGGTCGATATCCGAAGCGCCGCTCATGCTCTCGACCTGTCAGATCGGCCGGTGCGCCGCAAGCCTCAATCCCGGTCGGCGCGGGGGATCGGCGGCGGGCTCTCGCCCATCGCGTCGAACCACTGGCCGGGCAGCGGATCGAAGGCGGGGTTCGTTTCATAGATGTGGCGCAGCGCCATTCCTGTCAGGGGCTGTGGGCCGCCCTGCGTGGCAAAGAGGCTCCAAAGGGCATTCCCAAGCTCCGGATCCCCCAGAAGCACCGCGCCCGCCGCGCACCCCGGCGGCACGGCCTCGGGCGCCGCTTCGGCAAAGGCCCGTTCAACCGCGTCCCTGTCATGGCTCTGCCGCACCTCCGGCGATGGCGGATCGAACAGATCGACAAGGTTATCGCGATGCGCCTGGGCATAGCCGTTCATGATCGCCGCGCGCTGCCACGCCGGCATCAGGGTGTAATGGTCCTGGAACGCATCCCAGTACCAGAACAGGTTGTCCTCGATCAGCCCGTTCTGAAGCCGGTCGGCAAGAAGAATCGCGGTCGCCACCCGGAAGGCATCGAAATAGTCGTCCGGCAGGCTTGCGGCAAGAAGAAGCGATTGCGCCAGGCCGGGTTCGGACAGGCGAAACCCGCCCTCCCGGTCGAGCGCCCAGAACGCCGTTTACCCGTCTTCGGAATAGCCCGCCGTCAGCCTCAGGATCGTAGCTTGCGTGGCCGTCCGTGCGACGGCCCGCAAGTCACGCACTGCTTGCAATCGTCGAAACCCGACATGGGACACCGCACTCGTACACATGGCCACAGGATTGCCGGAACGGTGCGTCCGCAGGCGGGCGGTGGCTGGGCATATTGCACCGGGAACGGCAAACAGACTGTGCCGTTTTGCGGAACAGTTCGCCCGCAGAACGGGCCAGACGCCACATTTCCCCGGGGATCGGCGCCAAAATCGGGCAATCTTTAGCGGTTTAGGCGATCAGTCGCGCAGAAGCTCGTTGATTCCCGTCTTCGACCGCGTGCGCTCGTCCACCCGTTTCACGATCACCGCGCAATAAAGGTTGATCCCGTTGGTCGACGGCATCGAACCGGCGACGACCACCGAATAGGGCGGCACCTCGCCATACATCACCTCGCCGGTCGCGCGGTCGACGATCTTCGTCGACTGGCCGATGAACACCCCCATGCCGAGAACCGAGCCTTCGCGCACGATCACGCCTTCGACGACTTCCGATCGCGCGCCGATGAAACAGTTGTCCTCGATGATCGTCGGCCCCGCCTGCATCGGCTCCAGCACGCCGCCGATCCCGACGCCACCCGACAGGTGAACGTTCTTGCCGATCTGCGCGCAGGATCCCACGGTGGCCCAGGTATCCACCATCGTGCCGCTGTCGACATAGGCGCCGAGGTTCACGAAGGACGGCATCAGCACCACGCCCGGCGCGATATAGGCCGATTTGCGCACGACACAGTTCGGCACGGCCCGGAATCCGGCGGCGCGCCACTGGTTGTCGCCCCAGTCCTTCCACTTGCTGTCGACCTTGTCCCACCAGGCCCCGCCCTGGGCGCTGCCGGCCTGGCGCTCCATATCCTTAAGGCGGAAGCCCAGAAGAACCGCCTTCTTGGCCCACTGGTTGACATGCCAGGTGCCATCTTCCCCGCGCTCCGCAACCCGAAGCGTCCCGCCATCCAGCGCATTCAGCGTATCTTCGATGGCCTCTCGGGTCTCCCCGGTCGTCGCGGGCGTGATCTGATCGCGGGTTTCCCAGGCGGCCTCGATGGCGGCCTCCAGTGCGGCGTTTGACATGACACTCTCCGATTTCAAGCTGGCCCCGGTTTCCGGTGGCCTATAATCGGTTGAGGAAGACTGCGCAACGAGGAGCGACGGCAGCATGATGGATGACAGGAAGCGGGTGTTTCGCGACGCCCATGAGGACATCGAGTCCAGCCAGATCGCGCCGGAGACGGCGCAAACCCGGGCACCGGCCTACCGGCTGGCATTCAACGATCCCGATTTCCTCTGCCGCGATGATTTACGGCCCGTGCGCTTGCAACTCGAGCTTCTGAAGCCCGAAACTCTGCAATCCGAGGCTGGAATAGAGTCTACTATCGTGCTCTTCGGCGGGGCGCGCATCCCCGATCCCGTCAACGTCGACAGCGCGCGAACGAAGACGCTGGCGGATCTGTCGCGCTACTACACCGAGGCCCAGAAATTCGCCCGCGTCATGACGGCGCGCAGCATTTCATCGGGGCACCGTGAGAATGTCGTGGTCACCGGTGGCGGCCCGGGCGTGATGGAGGCGGGCAACCGCGGGGCGGCTGAGGCGGGCGGGGTGTCCATCGGCCTCAACATCGTTCTGCCGCACGAACAGGCGCCAAACGAATACGTCACGCCGGAACTCTGCTTCAATTTCCACTATTTCGGCATCCGCAAAATGCATTTCCTGATGCGCGCGCGCGCCGTCGCGGTCTTCCCTGGCGGCTTCGGCACGCTCGATGAGTTGTTCGAAACCCTGACGCTCGTCCAGACGGGGCGGATGGAACGCGTGCCGATCCTCCTCTTCGGGCGCGATTTCTGGACGCGGATCATCGATTGGGATGCCCTGTCCGACGCAGGCACGATTTCGCCGGAAGACCTTGAACTGTTTGCATTCGTCGAGACGGCGGACGAGGCTGTACACCGTATCGACAACTGGAAGGATGCCGGTGTGAAACGCACCGCGATCCCGGGGAGGCACTGATGGGACTGGGCTGGTTTGCATTTTTGATTGTCGGGCTGTTCGCGGGCTGGATCGCGGAAAAGCTGATGGATCGTGATCACGGGCTTCTGCGCAATCTCGTGGTCGGCGTCATCGGCGCCTATGTGGGGGCGTTTCTCTTCAATCTCGTGGGGATCGGCGGCGCCTCAACCTTCTGGGGCGCGCTGGTCGTGGCGGTGATCGGGGCCGTTGTCTTCCTCTGGGTGACGGGCAAACTCTTCGGCCGGTGACCCTGTGCCCTCCAGGTGATCGCGCAGCCACGCGTTGACACGCGATTGCCAGCCGCGCCCGGATTGGCGAAGCGCTTCCACGAGGTCGCGATCAAGCCGGATGCTGATCGCGATTTTCGTCGGGGCTTTCTGGGGGCCTCGCCCTTTCGCCTGCACCGCTTCGCCGTCATGGATGGGATACGGCGTTTCGAGTGATTGGGCAGGCACGGCATGCGGTCGTTCCGGCATGTCCCGATGCCGCGACCCGTCCACAAGCGCGGCAAGGCGCGCGCGGATATCACTGGTGTCGTCCGAAGCCATGCCATCAGCCCGATTTGCGGCGAACCCCCTTAAAACTAGGGATCAGAGGCTTTTTCGCAAGATATTTGTATATACATTTGTTAATCGTATATACATTCAATCGTTGTATATACAATTTAATCAGGCAGACAGTCGAACACCCCGGCGCTCAGGCCGGGGCCCCCTGGAATCAACCGATGGTGAACTTAAGGGCCGGTTTCCGCGGCGATCTCAGCCTTGCTCTTCCGGCCGCGTTCCGTCGCGGATTTCAGCTGGCCGCAGGCCGCCATGATATCCTCGCCCCGGGGCGTCCGGATCGGCGAGGCGTAACCGGCTTTGTAGACGATATCGGCAAAGGCCTCGATCCGCGGCCAGGGCGACCGGCGGTATGGCGCGCCGGGCCATTCGTTGAATGGGATAAGGTTGATCTTCGCCGGAATGCCCCGGATCAGGCTCACGAGACGCCGGGCATCCTCGTCGCTGTCATTCACCCCGTCCAGCATCACATATTCGAAGGTGATCCGCTCCGAATTCGAAAGCCGCGGATAGGCCCGCAGCGCATCAAGAAGCGTCTGGATGTTCCAGCGCCGGTTGATCGGAACAAGCCGGTCGCGGATCTCGTCGGTCGTCGCGTGAAACGACACGGCCAGAAGACAGCCGATTTCCTCCGCCGCGCGGGCGATTTCCGGCACGACGCCGCTTGTCGACAGCGTGATCCGGCGCCGCGACAGCGAAATCCCCTCGCCATCCATCGCGATCTGCATCGCGTCGCGCACCGCCTCGAAGTTGTAAAGCGGCTCGCCCATCCCCATCAGCACGATGTTCGACAGAAGCCGGGTTTCATTCTTGGGCGCCCGGCCCGGCTCTGGCCATTCGCCCAGGTCGTCGCGCGCCAGCATGATCTGGCCGACGATTTCACCCGCGGTGAGGTTCCGAACCAGCTTCTGCGTGCCCGTATGGCAGAACGAACAGGTCAGCGTGCACCCGACCTGGCTTGAAATGCAAAGCGTTCCGCGATCCGCCTCGGGAATATAGACGGTTTCAACCTCGTGCCCGCCTGCGATCCGCACCAGGTATTTCCGAGTGCCATCGGCGGAAAGCTCGCGCCGCACCACCTCGGGCACCTCGATCACGAAATGTGCGGCAAGTTCATCGCGATAGGCTTTCGACAGGTTCGTCATCGCCCCGAAATCGCGCACGCCCTTCTGATAGATCCACTGCCAGATCTGGCCGACCCGCATCTTGACCTGCTTTTCCGGCGTCCCGGCCTCGAGAAGCGCCGCCTTCAGGCCCTCGCGCGTCAGGCCGACAAGGTTTCGCAACCCCTCCGGCATCTTCCGGGGGATCGTCAGAACATCCTGTGTGATCGGCGCGCTGGCAGACATGAGACTCGAACCTTGAAGTGATCCGGGCTCATATAGGGCAATCGGGCCCGGTCGCCTAGTCTAGTCTACCCCGAACAGCGGGCCTCGGCCTCTTCCAGCGCTGCGGTGAACCCCAGAAGCGAAAAGGTGTCCTTCGTCACCGTCCCGCGCGATGACCGCGCGGTCAGCACCGCTTCGGATCCACGCTTCATCGACGTGGTGATCTTCGCATCGTCGCCCGTCGTCGCCGGCCAGGCCCATTCGCCCTCGGTGAAAAGCTCATAGGACGCATCGCCCACTTCAAGCGTCACGGTAGAGCCTTCCGCAAAAGGATAGCCGCCGGTGAAGGAAACCTCGCCCTCAACATTGTCGCCCGGCCGGTACGTCACGAAAAGAAGGATATCCCCGCGCCGCACGGCAACCACGCGGCCGTCGCGGGTGTTCACCGTTTCTTTCGGCGCCGAAACGCCCCAGCACTCCATCGGATCGGGCTCGACGAAAACCGACCAGTCGGTCTTGGCCGCCACCCTGTTGGAGCTTTCCTCCTGCGCAAATGCCGCGCCCCCTGTCAGGCCGGCCGCTATGCCAACGGTGCATAGGATCTTCGCAAACTGCATCTTGTCTCTGCCCTGTTCAGTTGCCGCGGGATCGGTTGGTCGGCATTCTCCTGGCCGCGCTTCGTCGATCCGTCCGCTTCGTTATAAACCGACGCCGGATGGCCCGAAACCCCTTACGAAAAACGGGGCGGAGCCATGCCGATCACGCCGGGGTGGAGCTGACGCCGACCTGCGCGGGCCGCAAAAGCCGTTCATGCAGGACAAAGCCGGTTGCCATCACCTGAATGATCTCTCCCGCCTTGGTTCCGGGCACCGGCGCCTCGAACATCGCCTGGTGCATCTGCGGGTCGAACGTATCGCCGATTTCGGGCTGAACAGTGTCTATTCCATGCTTCTTGAACACGTTCAGAAGCTCCCGCATCGTCAGCTCGACACCTTCGAGAAGCGCCTTGTTCGGCTCCTTCTCCTCGTCCCGCACGGCTTCCAGCGCCCGGTACAGGTTGTCGTAGACCGGCAGCATGTCACGCGCCAGCTTCGATCCGCCGTATTGCTCTGCCTCGCGCCGGTCGCGTTCCGAACGCTTGCGCATGTTCTCGGCATCGGCCAGCGCGCGCATGAACCGGTCGCGCATTTCATCAAGCTGGCCCTGAAGCATTTCAACTTCGTCGACAGCATCGTCGATATCGAGGGGCGTGCCCTCGCCATCCGCGGCCTCGGCCGCTTCGGCCTCCGTCGCGTCGTCCTGAATGTCCTGTTCCTGCGATTTCGCCATTCTGCGCCTCATTACTCCTTAGCAGAGAGCATCCGCCCGACGAGTTGTGCGGTGTAATCCACGATCGGCACGATTCGTCCATAGTTGAGCCGGGTGGGCCCAATCACGCCCACCGCCCCGACAATCTTTCGGTCAGCGTTCATATACGGAGACACGACCAAAGAGGAACCGGAAAGTGAGAAGAGTTTGTTCTCCGATCCGATGAAAATGCGTACGCCCTCGCCCTGTTCCGTCAGTTCAAGGAAGTTCGCGATATCCTTCTTGCGCTCCAGGTCGTCGAAAAGCTGGCGGATGCGCTCGAAATCCTGCTCCGTTTCCTGGCCTTCCAGAAGGTTGGCGCGGCCGCGCACGATCAGGCGTTCCGTGCCCTCGCCCTCGTTCTCCCAGACGGCAAGGCCGCTTTGCACCATGTCCTGCGCCAGCGCATCAAGCTCCTGACGCCGCGCGTCGATTTCCCTCGCGATGGTGGCGCGCACTTCCGAAAGCGTCCGGCCCTCCGCGAAAGCGTTGAAGAAATTCGCGGCCTCCCGCATCGATGCCGGCGTTTGCCCCGGCGGCGGCGTGAAAACGCGGTTCTCGACATGGCCGTCGGCGAACACCACGACGACAAGCGCCCTGTCCTGCGCCAGCGACACGAACTCAAGATGCCGAATCGGCGCTTCGTATTTCGGGGTCAGAACAAGGCTCGCACCCTGTGTCAGGCCCGAAAGCGCCGAACCCACCTGGTCGAGAAGCCCCTGAACATCCGCCGCCTTCGGGCCAAGCGTCGCCTCGATCTTGTGACGCTCCTCTTCGGACAGCTCGGTAACCTCGAGAAGCCCGTCAACGAACATCCGAAGCCCCTTTTCGGTGGGCACCCGCCCTGCCGAAATATGCGGGCTGTCCAGCAGGCCCAGAAACTCCAGGTCCTGCATCACGTTTCGCACGGTCGCGGCGCTTACCTTTTCCGACATGGTTCGCGTCAGCGTCCGGCTGCCCACTGGATCGCCGGACAGAAGATAGCCTTCCACCACCCGCCGAAACACCTCGCGGCTGCGGTCGTTAAGCTCGTCCAGAATGTCCGCGTTGCGCGCCATCTCATCCCACGTTGAGGCCATCCACGAGTTAAATGCGGCTGACGGGAATTTCAATCAGGCTTGCATCGACCATCGCGCACCCGCTATCTGACCGCACCCCCTTAGGATGGAGAGAGTGATGCGGCCTTCCGGACGGCAAATAGATGAAATGCGCCCCGTTTCGATCGAAACGGATGTGACGCGCCACGCGGAAGGCAGTTGTCTGATCAGGTGCGGCGACACCCATGTTCTGTGCACCGCCAGCGTCGACGAACGCGTGCCCCCGTTTCTGAAGAACAGCGGATTGGGCTGGGTAACGGCGGAATACGGGATGCTGCCCCGATCCACCCATTCGCGCATGCGCCGCGAAGCGAAGGCCGGCCAGTCCGGTCGCACGCAAGAGATTCAACGGCTTATCGGCCGCTCGCTGCGCGCCGGGATCGATCGCGTGGCCCTTGGCGAACGCCAGATCACCGTCGATTGCGATGTTATCCAGGCTGACGGCGGCACGCGCTGCGCCTCGATCACCGGCGGGTGGGTCGCACTGCGGCTTGCGGTCAACAAGCTGATGAAGGCAGGCGATGTCCTGTCCGATCCCATGATCGATCATGTCGCCGCGGTTTCCTGCGGGATCTATGCGGGCCAGCCTCTCCTTGATCTCGACTATCCCGAAGACAGCGAGGCGGGCGTTGACGGAAACTTCGTGATCACGGGCACGGGCCAGCTGGTCGAGGTTCAGATGTCCGCCGAAGGCGGCACCTTCAGCACCGATCAGATGACGGCGCTTCTCGATCTCGCCCGCAGGGGCACCGACAGCCTCGTGGCAAGCCAGAAGGCGGCGACCGGCGCATGAGGCTCGACGGCCAGACGCTCGTGATCGCGTCCCACAACGCGGGCAAGGTGCGCGAAATCGCGGCGCTGCTGGAACCGCGCGGGGTGATGGTCACGTCGGCGGGCGATCTGAACCTCGCGGTTCCCGAAGAAACCGAAACCACTTTCGCGGGCAACGCGCGCATCAAGGCCCATGCGGCCGCCCGCGCTTCGGGCATGCCCGCGCTTTCCGATGACAGTGGCCTCGAAGTGGCGGTGCTGGATGGCGCGCCCGGCGTCTACACCGCCGACTGGGCGGAAACGCCCGAGGGCCGTGATTTCTACATGGCGATGGAGAGGGTCTGGACGGAACTTCAGAACACCGGGGCGGCGGCACCCTTCACCGCGCGCTTCGTCTGCACGCTCTGCCTTGCCTGGCCCGATGGAACGGATGCGGTGTTCGAAGGCAGCGTGGAAGGCCGCATCACCTGGCCCCCGCGGGGAACGAACGGCTTCGGTTTCGATCCCGTCTTCATCCCCGAAGGCCACGACATCACCTTCGGCGAGATGGAGCCCGCGGCAAAACACGCCATGTCTCACCGCGCCGATGCCTTCGCCAAGCTCGTGCAAGGCACCTTTGGCTGATCAACCCCCTCCGTCCTTCGGCATTTACGTGCATTGGCCGTTTTGCGCGGCCAAATGCCCCTATTGCGACTTCAACAGCCACGTTTCGGCCGGAATAGACCATGACGCATGGCGCGCCGCCTATCGTGCCGAAATCGCCCGCCTCGCAACGGAACTCCCAGATCGCGTCGTCTCCACGATCTTTTTCGGCGGTGGCACGCCCAGCCTGATGGAGCCCGCGACGGTCGCACAGGTGATCGACGATATCCGCGCGGGCTGGCGCACCACGAACGATCTTGAAATCACGCTCGAGGCGAACCCGACCTCGGTGGAAAAGGCCCGCTTTCAAGATCTCAGGGCCGCGGGCGTCAACCGCGTCTCGCTCGGCCTTCAGGCGCTCGATGACGACGATCTGAAACGCCTCGGCCGGCTTCATTCTGTGGACGAGGGCCTTGCTGCGCTCGACACCGCGCTCACCGTCTTCGGTCGGGCAAGCTTCGATCTGATCTATGCCCGGCAGGATCAGTCCCCGGAAACCTGGGAACGGGAACTCCGCCGGGCGCTGAGCTTCGGCACGTCCCACCTCTCCCTCTATCAACTGACGATCGAACCGGGCACAGCCTTCGGTGCACGCCATGCGGCGGGGGGCCTGTCGGGCCTGCCGGATCAGGATCGCGCGGCGGATATGTTCGACATCACCCAAAGCCTGACGGAAACGGCGGGGCTTCCGGCCTATGAAACCTCGAACCACGCGCGCCCGGGCGAGGAATCCCGGCACAACATGATCTACTGGACGGGCGGCGATTATGCCGGCATCGGCCCCGGCGCCCACGGCCGCCTGACCATCGGGGGGCAACGGTTCGCCACCGAGACGCGCCGCGCGCCGGGGGCCTGGCTAGAGGATGTAAGGTCCGGGTCAGGCGAAACGCCGCGCGCGCTTCTGTCGAAGGAAGAAGAGATTCTCGAAGCTTTCGTCATGGGGCTCAGGCTGCGAGACGGAATTTCCGCTGATCGGCTTCAATCCTATCCGATTGAGGCAGAAATTTATAAGAAGATCAATAAATTAGCTGAAGACGGCTGGCTTGAAAGGGATCAAACCGCCCTCAGGCTCACACCGAAGGGGCGGCCGCTCCTCGACGCCATCCTGCGAGAGATCTTCGCCTGAGTGGTCACTCTCCCTGCGCCGTCAGCCTGCGGCAAAGCTCATCAAGATCATCGAGCGTCTTGTAACGGATCGTGATCCGCCCTGCCTCTTCTCCTGGCGTATGATCGATCGATACGCCCATCGACAGCGCCGCCGACAGATCGCTTTCCAGCGCCCGCGTATCGGCATCTTTCTGGGGCGCCGCCGGCTTGGGCGCGCTGGCCTTCGGCTTCTTCGCCAGCCGCTCCGCTTCCCGCACCGAAAGCCCCTTGCGCACGATCAGGCCGGCGAGCCCAAGCGGATCCTCCGCCGTGATCAGCGCCCGGGCATGGCCCGCCGTCAGCTTCCCGTCCTGCACCAGCGTCTGAATCTCCATCGGCAGATCCAGAAGCCGCATGGTATTCGCGATATGGCTCCGGCTCTTCCCCAGCGCCTCGGCAAGCCGCTCCTGCGTATGCCCGAACCGCTCCATCAACTGGCGATACCCCGCCGCCTCTTCCATCGCGTTCAGATCGGCCCGCTGGATATTCTCGATGATCGCGATCTCGAGAACTTCGGTATCATCGAACTCGCGGATGATCGCCGGCACGGCATGCACCTGCGCCATCTGCGCCGCGCGCCAGCGCCGTTCCCCCGCCACGATCTGGAACCGCCCCTCATCCGCCGGATCGCGGCGCAGGATCAGGGGCTGGATGATCCCCTTCTCCCGGATCGACGACGCCAGTTCCTCAAGCGCACCGGGCTGAAAGATGCGCCGCGGCTGATCGGGGTTGGGAGAGATCTGATCGACCGGCACGACGATATCCGCGCTGCGCGCCGGCTCTTCGCCCGCCGGGGGCGTCGGGGCGACATCCGCCATAAGGGCCGACAGTCCGCGCTTCAGTGCCTTGCGTTCTCTTTTCTCGGCCATTGTGTCGCCCCACATTATCTGGTGGTTTCAGTATGCCTTCCCACGATTTCTTGAGCAAGCGCTCGATAAGCCTCCGCGCCCTTCGACCGGCTGTCATACTGCAGCACCGGGATCGCGTAAGACGGCGCCTCGCTCAGCCGCACGTTTCGCGGCACGATCGTATCGAACACCATCTCTCCCAGCGTCTCGCGCGCATCCTCTTCCACCATCTGGCTCAGGTTGTTGCGGCCATCGAACATGGTCAGAACGATGCCCTCTATCCGCAGGTTCGGGTTGGCGGAATCGCGCACCTGCCGCACCGTCAGCATAAGCTGCGACAACCCTTCGAGCGCGAAGAACTCGCTTTGAAGCGGCACAAGCACCGAATGCGATGCAACCAGCGCATTGACGGTCAGAAGGCTGAGCGACGGCGGGCAATCGATCAGCACATAGTCGAAAGCGAACTGGTCCATATCCGGCTGGCGCAGCGCATCATACAGAAGGAAGGAACGCTTCTCGTTCGCCACAAGCTCGATATCGGCCGAACTCAGATCCGTGGTCGACGGCGCAATCCAGAGGTTCGCCGTCGTCGTCTCGTGGATCACATCGCTCAGCTCCGCCTCGTCGAGGATCAGGTCATATGTCGTATACCGACGCTCCGCCACGGTCAGGCCAAGCCCGGTCGACGCATTCCCCTGGGGATCAAGATCGATCAGCAGAACGCGGTGCCCCTGCTCGGCCAGCGCCGCACCCAGGTTGATCGCCGTCGTTGTTTTCCCCACCCCGCCTTTCTGATTGGCCACCGCGATGATTCTGGGGCCCGGTGGCCGGCTTGGATCAGACACGCGCGAACTCCATGATGCGAAGGATGGATCCGTCCTCACTGCTGAGGCTGGGATGTGTTTCGCAATGAAACCTGTGCGTTTCAAGTGCCTTCGAAACATCCGACGCGCTTTGCGCGCCGCGGGGGAAGAGGGCAACGCATTCCGGCGATCCGTGGCGCAGCGCATGGTCGAGAAGCGTCTCAAGCGCGGCGAGCGCCCGGGCGCTCACCACATCCGCCCCTTGCGGCTCAACATCCTCGATCCGCGCGGTGATCACCCGCGCATTGGCCCCGACCTCGCGGATCACCGTATTCAGAAATACCGATTTCCGCCGGTCGCTTTCGATCAGCGTCATCCGCACTTCGGGCCGCAGGATCGACACCACGAGGCCCGGAAACCCGCCCCCCGAACCCAGATCCACCCATTCAAGCGGCCCTTCGGGCGCAAGCCGCGAAAGTTGCGCGGAATCCAGAAAGTGCCGCTCCCACGCATCGCCCAGCGTCGTTTTCGATACGAGGTTGATCTTGGGCGACCACTTCTGAAGCTGCGCCTCATAGGCATCGAGCCGCGCGAGTGTTTCACGTGAAACATCGAAGGTCTCGGCCAGGCGATTCCGCGCGCCGGTCACGCCGACTGTCGCTCCTGCTTGCGGATCGCCGCCAGGATCAGCGTCAGCGCCGCCGGGGTGATCCCCTCGATCCGCGAAGCTTGCGCCAGCGTCTCGGGTCGCGCTGCTTCCAGCTTCGAAACCATCTCGTTCGACAGTCCGCCGAGCGCGCGATAGCTCAGATCTGCCGGAATGCGCCGCTGCTCGTCGCGCTGCAGAGCCTCTACATCTCGTGTTTGCCGCGCGATGTAATGCGCATATGTCGCGTCGCGCTTCACCTGCTCCGCGATTTCCGCGTCGATCTCCTCCATCTCCGGATCGATCCCGCGCAGCAATTCCACATCGACATCGGGAAACGCCAGCAGTTCCAGCGCCGACCGCCGCCCACCATCTGACGCGATATTCACCCCTGCGGCGCGCAACGCCCCGGGCGTGAAGTGCCGGCCGGCCAGCGCATCCGTTGCCGCGGCGATGTCCGCCGCTTTTTCTTCAAACGCCGCCTTCCGCCCCTCAGACACGCAGCCAAGCGCTATTCCCATCGGCGTCAGCCGCTGATCCGCATTATCCGCCCGAAGCGAAAGCCGGAATTCCGCGCGCGATGTGAACATGCGGTAGGGCTCCGTCACCCCCCGCGTGATCAGATCATCTACCAGCACCCCGATGTAGGAACTGCGCCGCGTGAACACCGCTTTCTCCCACCCGGCCACGGCCAGGGCAGCGTTCAGGCCCGCAACAAGCCCCTGCGCCGCAGCCTCTTCATATCCCGTGGTTCCGTTGATCTGCCCCGCCAGGTACAGGCCCGGCACATCCCGCATCTCCAGGGTTTCGGTCAGGGCGCGCGGATCGACATAGTCGTACTCGATCGCATAACCGGGCTGCAGGATCTCCGCGCGCTCAAGCCCCACGATGGATCGCACATAGGCCTCCTGCACATCCGCGGGAAGCGAAGTGGAAATGCCGTTCGGATACACCGTATCGGTTTCAAGCCCTTCGGGTTCAAGAAAGATCTGGTGCGAGGTCTTGTCCGCAAACCGCGTAATCTTGTCCTCGATCGACGGGCAATAGCGCGGGCCCACCCCGTCGATCTTGCCCCCATACATCGCGGACGACCCAAGGTTCTCGCGAATGATATCGTGCGTCCGCTCATTCGTATGCGTGATCGCGCAGGCCACCTGGCGCAGGGGCGGCGTGCGGTTCAGGAACGAAAACAGCACCGGGTCATCATCCCCCGGCTGCGGTTCCAGGCGATCCCAATCGATCGTCTTGCCGTTCAACCGCGGCGGCGTGCCCGTCTTCAAGCGGCCCATCGGCAGGCCGAACCCGTAAAGCCGCTCGGCCAGCGCGATCGAGGGCGCCTCGCCCACGCGGCCCCCGGCACGGGTTTCATGCCCGATGTGGATCACCCCGTTCAGGAAGGTACCCGTCGTCAGAACCACCGCCGGGGCCGAAATCTCGGCCCCATCGGCCAGCCGCACCCCCGTCACCCGTTCGCCCACCATCACCAGATCGGCAACCTCGCCCTCGATGATCTCGAGGCCCGTCATCGCCGCGATCTCCGCCAGCATGGCAGACCGGTACACCGCGCGGTCCGATTGCGCGCGCGGGCCCTGCACCGCCGGCCCCTTCTTCCGGTTCAGAAGGCGAAACTGAATCCCGGCAGCATCCGCCACCCGGCCCATCACCCCGTCCAGCGCATCGATCTCGCGCACGAGGTGGCCCTTGCCCAGCCCCCCGATCGCCGGGTTGCAGGACATCACGCCAATCCCGTCACGGCGCAGCGTCACCAGCGCAACACGCGCAGCGGCGCGCGCGGCCGCATGGGCCGCCTCGGCCCCCGCGTGGCCGCCACCCACCACGATCACATCGAATGCCGGATGTTTCACGTGAAACACTCCACCTATTTGCCGAGACAGAAACTCGCGAAGATCTCGTCCAGAACCCGCTCCACATCCACCCGCCCGATCAGCGCATCCAGCGCGTGAAGCGCGCGGTACAGGTGCTCCGCCGCAAGTTCGGCGCGCGCGGGGCCAGACTCAACCTCCAGAATCGCCGCGCTTACATAGGCCACCGCCTCTTCGATTGCCAGCCGCTGGCGCTGGCGAATGGCCGTGCCCGATTGCGCCACCCGGTCCGACAGCGTGCGCCCCAGCGCCTCCACCAGCTGATCCACCCCCGCGCCGGTCTTCCCGGAAACCGATGGCTCCGGCATGCCCGGCAGATCTCCCTTGCCGTGAAGCACGATGTCGCCCTCCCGCGGCGCAAGCGGCGGCGCCGGCTCCTCGGGATCAAGCAGGATCACACGAATATCGCTCGCCTCCGAACGCGAAACCGTGCGGTCGATCCCCAGCCGCTCGATCTGGTCCTCCGTCGGGCGCAGGCCCGCCGTGTCAAGAAGCGTGACAGGGATCCCCATAAGATCCATCCGCACCTCGATCACATCGCGCGTCGTCCCCGCGATGTCCGAGGTGATCGCCGCCTCCCGCCCCGCCAGGCAGTTCAGAAGCGTCGATTTGCCGACATTCGGGCGCCCGACAAGCGCAACCTCGAACCCCTCGCGCACACGTTCCGAAATCGCTGCCCCGCGCACCTCGGCCTCAAGCGCGGCGCGAAGCTCCTCAAGCGGGCCCAGCGCCTCGCGAAACGTCTCCTCCGGCAGCTCCTCGTCCGAGAAATCAATCGTTGCCTCGATCAGCGCCAGCGCCCGGATAATCAGCGCGCGCCACCGCTCCGCCGCCGCCGAAAGCCCGCCATCCAGAAGCTTCAGAGATTGCCGCCGCTGCGCCTCCGTCTCCGCCTCGATAAGATCCGCCAGGCCCTCCACCTGGGTCAGATCCAGCCGCTCGTTTTCCAGCGCCCGGCGCGTGAATTCCCCGGGCTCCGCCAGCCGCAGCCCCGGCAGCGTCCCAAGCTCCCGCAGGATGGCCGAGGTGATCGCCACCGATCCGTGCACCTGGAACTCGACCGTCTCTTCGCCGGTAAAGCTCTGGCCTTCCGCGAACCCGATCACCACCCCGGTATCCAGATGCACACCCGCGGCATCCGTCAGCCGCCGCAGCGCCGTTGTCCGATGGGGCGCCGCCGCGCCGGTCAGATGCCGCGCGGCATCCTGCGCCCCGGGGCCCGAGATGCGAATAACCGCAACCCCCGCCCGGCCCTGCGCCGACGCCAGTGCAAAAATCGTGTCCACGTATTTAACCTATTGTTATTAAACAATAAGTCAGGTGTTCATCGAATCGAAGAACTCTGAGTTGGTCTTGGTCTGCTTCAACTTCGACAGCAGGAATTCGATCGCATCCGTCGTCCCCATCGGGTTCAGGATCCGGCGCAGCACGAAGGTCTTCTGCAAGTCCACCTTGTCGACCAGCAGATCCTCCTTCCGCGTACCGGATTTCAGGATGTCGATCGCCGGGAACACCCGCTTGTCCGCAACCTTCCGGTCCAGCACGATTTCCGAGTTACCGGTGCCCTTGAATTCTTCGAAGATAACTTCGTCCATCCGGCTGCCGGTGTCGATCAGTGCGGTTGCGATGATCGTCAGGCTTCCGCCTTCCTCGATATTCCGCGCGGCGCCGAAGAACCTCTTCGGGCGCTGCAGCGCATTCGCATCCACACCACCGGTCAGCACCTTGCCCGACGACGGCACCACCGTGTTGAACGCGCGCCCCAGGCGCGTGATGGAATCAAGCAGAATCACGACATCCCGCTTGTGCTCCACAAGCCGCTTCGCCTTCTCGATCACCATTTCCGAAACAGCCACGTGCCGCGTCGCCGGTTCGTCGAAGGTCGATGAAATCACCTCCCCCTTCACCGAACGCTGCATGTCCGTCACTTCCTCGGGCCGTTCGTCGATCAGAAGAACGATCAGGTAGCATTCCGGATGGTTCGCCTCGATCGAATGCGCGATGTTCTGAAGAAGCACCGTCTTGCCTGTCCGCGGCGGCGCCACGATCAGGCACCGCTGGCCCTTCCCGATCGGCGACACAAGATCGATGATCCGGGCCGACCGATCCTTGATCGTCGGATCCTCGATTTCCATCTTCAGCCGCTCGTCAGGATAAAGCGGGGTCAGGTTGTCGAAGGCAACCTTGTGACGCGCGCGTTCCGGATCCTCGAAGTTGATGCTTTCAACGTTGGTCAGCGCGAAATAGCGTTCGTTCTCTCCCGGCGCCCGGATCTCCCCTTCCACCGAATCCCCGGACCGAAGCGAATACTGCCGGATCATGTCAGGCGACACATAGATGTCGTCGGGCCCCGGAAGGTAGTTCGCCTCGGGCGAGCGGAGGAACCCGAACCCGTCCTGCAGAACCTCAAGCACGCCTTCGCCGCCGATGATCCAGTCCTCGTCCGCGCGCTCCTTCAGGATCGAGAACATCATCTCGCCCTTGCGCATGGTCGAGGCGTTCTCGATCTCAAGCTCTTCGGCGAGGGTAAGAAGATCCTTCGGGCTCTGGGATTTGAGCTCGGACAGATTCAGACGGTCAGTGGTCATGGGAAAGAAATCCTGAGCGCGGCAACGCGAGGGCCGCAAGCTTCACAAAACGGGATGGTCCACACCCGGACGGGTGTGAGGGCCTAGATAGGTAAGCGCCTTCCTTGAGTCAACCAAACTCAGAACGGCCGCGCGATCACCGAGAAAACGATGACGAGAAGCAACAGCGTCGGCACCTCGTTCATGATCCGGTAATGCCGCCCATCACGATCGTTCCGGCCCTCGGCAAAGGCACGGCGCCGCGCGGCGCACCACATGTGAAACCAGGTCATGCCCAGGATCGCGGCAAGCTTCGTCCAGGGCCAAACCGTCGACCAGTCGACAATCCCCGGCGTCAGAACAAGAAGAAGGCCGAACCCCCAGCTTGCGATCATCGACGGGTTCATGATCGCCCTGAGCAGACGTCGTTCCATCGTCTTGAACATGTCGTCCGTCTTCGATCCAAGCTCGACCTGTTCGGTGTGATAGACGAACAGCCTCGGCAGATAGAACAGCCCCGCCATCCACGCGATCACAGAGATCACATGAAACGACTTCACCCACGGGTAGAGATCTGCAAGCATCCCGGCCATGTCCCGTGTCATCTCCAAAAATAAATAAATATGAAAGAGAAAAGATTTGGTTCTTTATAGGGACCGTGGATAACGGGGATAACTTCTTCATCCACAGAAGGGTCCACAAGCGTTTGGCGCTCATGGCTTTTCGTTTGCGGTTTCCGTCAGGGAATACATCAATAATTAACTAACGTTTACAGAATGTTAACTTTCATCCTAAGCGATGGCGTAACCCTTGCAGACTTCTCCTGATCTGTTCACCGCACCGCCCTTCCGCATTTTCCACATGGGATGAACCGACGGTTAACCCGGGATGAAGTCGCGAAAATCGCGCGCGGCGCCTGGGCATGGCGTTTCGTCCCGATCCGGCGCTATGAATCCCACGCGTTGTCCACAGGGTTTCACCATGGTTCATCCCCTGATCCTTGCCTCGGGATCCGAAATTCGCCGCGAGATGCTGGAGCGGAACGGCGTGGCTTGCGAGGTTCATCCGGCCCGCATCGACGAGGAAACCGTCAAGGCCGCGCTTCTCGCGGATGGTCACAAGGCCCGCGATGTGGCCGATGCGCTCGCGGAATTGAAAGCCGCCCGCATCGCCGCGCGCTTTCCCGACCGGCTGGTGCTTGGCGCCGATCAGGTTCTCGAATGCGACGGGCGCCTGTTCTCGAAAGCCGAAAACCGCGATGCAGCCCAGGCCCAGCTTGAAGAGCTCAGCGGGAAAACGCACCTCCTCCATTCGGCCGCCGTCATCTTCGAAGAGGCCCGGCCCGTCTGGCGCCAGGTCAGTTCGGTGCGCATGACAATGCGTGCGCTTTCCCCCGACCGGATCACCTCCTATCTCGAAACCGCCTGGCCCCGCGTCGCCTCCAGCGTCGGCTGTTACCAGATCGAAAACGACGGGGCACAGCTTTTCGCGCAGATCCACGGATCGCACTTCGCAATCCTCGGGCTTCCCCTGCTGGAGGTTTTGTCCTACCTCACCCTGCGGGGGGAGACAGGGACATGACCAACAACAGAATACCCTTGGCAGGCGTGATCGGGTCGCCGGTATCGCATTCCCTCTCGCCGCGCCTTCACACCTACTGGCTTCGGCGCCATGCCATCGCGGGATATTACATCCCGATGGATATCGCGCAGGAAGATCTGCCGACCGCGCTGAAAACCCTTCCCATGCTCGGCTTCGTTGGCATCAACGTCACGATCCCCCACAAGGTCGCGGTTCTGTCCTTGGCCGATACCGTTACCGATCGCGCCTCCCTCATCGGTGCGGCGAACACGCTCACATGGCAGAAGGACGGCCGCCTTTTCGCTGACAATACGGACGGGCAGGGGTTCATGGATAGCCTGCGGGCAGGCGCCCCCGACTGGACGCCCGACATGGGCCCCGCGGCGGTGATCGGCGCCGGCGGTGCGGCGCGGGCCGTTCTTTCCGCCCTGATCGCGGCGAATGTCCCGTCGATCCGCCTGACGAACCGCACCCGCACGCGGGCCGAGGCGCTCCGCGCTGAATTCGGCAACCGGATCGAGGTGTTCGACTGGGTGCAGGCCGGCAACGCGCTTGACGGCGCGGCCCTCATCGTGAACACCACCTCGCTCGGGATGACAGGCAAGCCCGAGCTTCGCATTCCCCTCGACGGGCTCTCGCCCGGCTCGGTAGTGCTCGATCTCGTCTATTCGCCCCTCGAAACCCGGCTTCTGAATGAAGCGCGCGAGGCGGGCTGCATCGCGGTCGACGGTCTCGGAATGCTGCTCCACCAGGGCGCGCCGGGATTCGAACGCTGGTTCGGGGTGCGCCCCACGGTCGACGAGGAAACCCGCAAGGTCGTTCTGCGCCAGACATGAACGCGCGCGCCACACCGTTTCGCCTCGGCCTCACCGGTTCCATCGGGATGGGAAAGACGACGACGGCCGCGATGTTCGCGGATCTCGGAATAGATGTCTGGGATGCCGATGCCGCCGTGCACCGCCTTTATGCTGAAGGCGGGCCGGCCGGGCCGCTGATCGCCCCGCTCTGCCCGGCCGCGGTGGATGCGGCGGGCCGGGTGGATCGTCAGGTGCTGTCCGCCTGGATCATGGAAGACACGGCCAACCTCGCCCGGCTCGAGGCCATCGTGCACCCGCTCGTCGCCGCAGACCGCGCCCGGTTCATCGCGGAAGCAACCTCCGACATCGTCCTGCTCGACATCCCGCTTCTCTATGAAACGGGGCTCGTACACACGGTCGACGCCGTCGCCGTCGTCTCCGTCCCGGCGGAAGTTCAGCGCGCCCGCGTCCTCGAGCGCCCGGGCATGACGACGCAGAAATTCGACGCAATCCTCGCCCGCCAGATGCCGAACGCGGAAAAGGCCGCGCGCGCGGATTACGTGATCGAAACCTCTACCCTTGAAGGCGCCCGCCGAACCGTCGAGGATATCGTCAAAGCGATACGGGCAGAACTCCATGCGTGAAATTGTTCTCGATACGGAAACAACCGGTTTCGATCCGGAAACAGGCGACCGGATTGTCGAGATCGGGGCGGTCGAACTGCGCGGCCACATCGCAACGGGCCGAACCTATCACCAGTACATCAACCCGGAACGCTCCATGCCTGAAGAGGCGTTCGCGGTTCACGGGCTGGGCGACGAATTTCTGGCCGACAAACCCGTCTTCCGCGACATCGCGCAGGCGTTTCTCGATTTCGTGGAAGACGCGCCGCTCGTGATCCACAACGCCACCTTCGACATGAAATTCCTGAATGCCGAACTTTCGTGGCTGAACCTGCCGCGCATCCCAGATGATCGCGCCATCGATACGCTCGCAATCGCCCGCCGCCGCTTTCCCGGAAGCCCGGCCTCGCTCGATGCCCTCTGCCGCCGGTTCGGGATCGACAACTCGTCCCGAACGCTGCACGGCGCGCTGCTCGACAGTGAAATCCTGGCCGAGGTCTATCTTGAACTGATCGGCGGGCGGCAGCCGGATTTCGCGCTGTCCTCCAGCGGCCCGGCCGCGTCCTCCGCCGGCACCGAAACGGTCTGGCGTCCGCGCCCGCGGCCCAACCCGCTTCCCTCCCGCCTGACCGAGGCGGAAGCAGCCGCCCATGCCGCTTTCGTGGCGCAGATGGGCGACAAATCGCTCTGGTAAGGCTTTAGGCCTCGCCGTTCCCGCCGTCGGCCGCCGCGCCCTCTTCGGCCTTCTGCTGTGCCTGCCGCTGCAAAAGCGTCTGGCGATACAGCTGCACGAAATCGATGTTGTCGATGTTCAGCTGCGGGAAACCCCCGTCGCGCGTCACGTCGCTGACGATCCGGCGCGCATAGGGGAACAGCATCCGCGGGCATTCGATCATGAGGAACGGATGCAATTGTTCTTCCGGGAGATTTTCGATCGAGAAGATCCCGGCATATTCCAGCTCGCACACGTACAGCGGCGATTTGTCGGCGGTGTTGCGCGAGGTCACGTTGTACTTCGTGATCACCTCGTACTGGTTCGGAACCGGCCGCTTCTTGGCGTCAAGCGCGACCTGAACCTGCACATCCGGGGTCACTTCGCCCTGAACGCCCTTCTGCGCCACGACATTCTCGAATGACATGTCGCGAATATACTGGGCGAGGATCTGCATCTTCAGCGGCGCCTGTGCGCCTCCCGGCGCTGCGTTGCCGTTCGTACCGTCGGTCATGGATGGCTCCCAATCGAAAATCTGTTGCCCGCGCACTTAGCAGAGCGGCGGAAGACCCTCAATGCTGTGTCCAGCCCGAGGGTTTCGAGGGGCGGTTGGGGTCGCGCCGCGGCTCCGGCCCGACCTCCTCGTATTCGCCGTCGATCACATCGTCGGGCCGGGGCTCGTGCGGCGCCCGCGTCCCGTACTCGAACTGCGTCACCTGAACGCGCTCGCGGACCCGCGCGATCACCCAGTTTCGCACACCGGGCACGAGAAGCAGGAAACCGACCGTGTCGGTGAAAAACCCTGGCGTCAGAAGAAGCGCGCCGGAAAACAGGATCATCGCGCCATGGGCCAGCGGCTCCGACGGATCGCGCAATTCGTTGACCGACGACTTCAGCGAACTCAACGCATGAAGGCCCTGGCTTCGCACAAGGGCCGTCCCGGCAATCGCCGTCAGCACCACCACCAGAAGCGTCGGCCACAGGCCGATCGCGCCTCCGATCTGTATGAACAGCGCGATCTCGATCAACGGAACCGCAATAAAGAGAGCCAACAACCACATGTCATCCAAAGCCTTGCCTGTGGTGTGGTAGACTTCGCACCACCCGTGACCTACATAAGAACCGGTGACGCAATACCAACACCGGCTGTTGCATAAAGAGGATTCTATGAGCTCCGCAATCATTCAACTGCTTGTCCTCGCGGGCATTGCCGTATTCCTGATCCTGCGTTTGCGGAGCGTGCTTGGAACCCGCGATGGTTTTGAAAAACCGCCTGCCTCCGTATCGGACAACGATGTGTCGCGCCGCCGCGGCCGCCCTGAGTTCGATGTGATCGAAGGCGGGCCGGATCGCGACATCACGGATCACGTCGAAGATGGATCCGATGCCGCAAAGGCGCTGGCCGCGATGAAGATGGCCGAACCGGGCTTCAGCGTGTCCGAATTCCTCGGCGGCGCACGCGGCGCCTACGAGATGATCCTCATGGCCTTCGAAAACGGCGATCTCGAAGACGTGCGTTCCTTCCTCTCCGCCGAGGTGGCCGAAGCCTTCGATTCCGTGATTGCGGAACGCGAACGCGAAGGCCTGACGGTCGAGGCGAACTTCATCGGTGTCCGCGAGGTTTCGCTTCAGAATGCAAGCTTCGATCGCGCGACAAACGAGGGCGAAGTCACCGTCCGCTTCATCGGCGAGATGACATCGGTCGTCCGCAACGCCGATGGCGAGATCGTCGAAGGCAACGCAAGCGAGATCAAGCGCCACCGCGACGGCTGGACGTTCAGCCGCATCATGGGGTCGAACGATCCGAACTGGGTGCTTGTCGCGACCGGCGAATGATCCATGCACGACTTGCGGCGCTGACGCTCTCGCTCGCCCTTTTCGGGGGACAGGCCATCGCCGCTTCCACCCATACCCTGCTTGACTGGTCCGATCTCGATGGCTGGGCGGAAGACGATCACGCCGCCGCCGTCACCACCTTCCTCGAAACCTGCACCGATCTCGAAGGCCGCCACTGGGAGGCGATCTGCGCCGCGGCGCAGGATCAGGGCGCGGACCGCTCGTTTTTCGAGGTGTTCTTCCGCCCCGTCCTGATCGAAGACGGCCTGGCGGGGCTTTTCACCGGCTATTACGAACCCGAACTCTCGGGCTCGAAGGTCCGCACCGCCACCCACCGCTGGCCGATCTACCGCAAACCGCCCGAGGTGCAGGCCGGATCGCGCTGGTACAGCCGGGGGGAGATCGAGGAACAGGGGCTTCTCTCGGGCCGGGGCCTCGAAATCGCCTGGATCGACGATCCCGTCGACGTGTTCTTCCTCCAGATCCAGGGCTCGGGCCGGATCCGCCTGCCCGACGGCACCGGCATCCGCGTGGGCTATGGCGGGCGGAACGGGCACGATTACCGCTCGGTCGGAAACGAAATGGTCCGCCGGGGCCTTTTCCAGTCGCACCAGGTGTCCGCGGCGACGATCCGCAACTGGGTGCGCCAGAACCCCGAAGAGGGCGCGCGCCTCCTCCGGCACAACCCCTCCTATATCTTTTTCCGCGAGGTGACGGCTGTGCCTTCGTCGGCCGGCCCGCTCGGTGCGATGAACCGCTCGGTCACGACACTGCGCTCCATCGCCGTCGATCCCGAATACGTGACGCTCGGCGCCCCGGTCTGGATCGAAACCGATGGCGCAACGCCCTTCCGCCGCCTGATGATCGCGCAGGATACGGGCTCGGCCATCAAGGGTGCCCAGCGCGCGGATATCTTTTTCGGCACCGGGGCCGAGGCCGGGCGCGCGGCGGGAAAGGTCCGGGATCCGGGGCGCATGATCGTTCTTCTTCCGGTTGAAGAGGCGCTTCGCCTGACGGGCGAAGGCTGATCCGGTGCGCGGTCGCGGCGGACGAAAGCCCAGCACCCAGGAACAGGCGCTCTGGGATCGGGTGGCCGCAAAGGTCACGCCGCTCCCGAACACCCCGAAACGGGCCGCCGCCAAGGCCAAGACCCTGCTTCAGCCCACCGCCCCCGCCGCCCCGAAACCCGCCCCGAGGGCCGAACTGCCCGAAGATTTCGCGATCGGCAGCCGCGGCCACCTCAAGAACCGGACGGCAAGCCTGCCGGCCGCCCCCGCCGCCCCGAACCTCGACCGCAAGCTTCAGCGCAACCTCCAGCGCGGCAAGCTGAAACCCGAGGCGCGGATCGATCTGCACGGCCTCACGCTCGCCGATGCCCAACCCGCCCTTCAGGGCTTCATCCTGCAAAACCATGCCGCGGGCCGCCGCCTCGTTCTCGTGATCACCGGCAAGGGCCGCGGCCAGTACGATGACGATCCGGTGCCCCGCCGCCCCGGGCTTCTCCGCCGGCAGGTGCCGATCTGGCTCCGCCAGGGCCCCATGGCCGCAATCGTCCAGGACGTGACCGAGGCGCATCAGCGCCACGGCGGTTCAGGGGCGTATTACGTCTACCTCCGGCGTCAGCGCAAATAACCGCCGCGCGCGGTAAAGCCCCACGGAAACCAGAACGCAGACGCCGCAGAACCACAGCGCGATCACCGTCAGCTGATCGGGAAAGTCGATCCCAAGATCGATGGCATACCCCGTCACGGCAGGCCCCAGCGCGGACCCGAGAACCATCACCGCCATGGCCAGCGCCTTGATCGATCCCATGAACCGCGTCCCGTAATATTCCGCCCAGATCGCCCCCAGCATCGTGGTGTTCATCCCCGCCGCGACGGCGATACAGACGATACCGACCGCCCCCAGCGCCAGCGTATCGGTCAGCCCGAAGATCAGGTAGCCAAGCGCGAAAGGCGCCTGTGTCACCGCCGCGATCACCGAACTCCCGAACCGGTCGATCAGAAAACCGGAGACGAACATCGCGATCACCCCGGCCAGCGTATAGACGGGGAACAGCGCCACCAGATCGAGGTGCGACCATCCCTTCACTTCGGCGATATGCACGTGATGAAAGAAAAACGCCGTGGTGAAGGCCGCCGGTCCGAGCATCGCGGGCACCATGATCCAGAACACCCAGTGCCCGACCGCCGCCCGCCGCGTCCAGTGCAGCCCGCGCATGCCAAACGCCTCGGTCTCTTCGGCGACGGATTTCGGCGTCCGCTCCGCCTGCAAAAGCCGGATGATCAGCGGGATCATCAGAACCGAAACCACAGCGGCACCGATCCAGAGAAGCCGCCACTCCGTCATCCTCAGAAGGAAAACGAACAGAAGCGGAAGAACCGCCTCCCCCGCTGCGAAACCCAGCGACGCGATCGCCAGCGCCCGCCCGCGCGTGGCGACAAACCACCGCGCGATGGCCACCGTCGCCACGTGGCTCGCCATGCCCTGTCCGAACAGCCGCAGCAGAAAGACACCGACGGGCAGGATCCAGACCAGCGGGTTCAGCGCCATCACGAGGCAGGCGACCGCAAGCCCGACCAGAACGAACCCCGCCAGCGCCCGCACCCGGTAGTGGTCGGTCAGCGCCCCAAGCCAGACCATGACGATGGCAGAGGCGATCGTGCCGGCGGCATAGATCCCGCCCCAGTCGCCATGGCTCAGCCCGAACGCCTCGCGGATCTCGCCGGAAAAGACCGAGATGAAATAGGTCTGCCCGAAACTCGACAGAAAGGTCAGAAGCGCGCCCGCGCCCAGGAACGCCCGGTTCCGGACGAGGAATGCGCCAAGCGTCACGCGGCAGACCCGCGCGCGCACATCACAGCACGTACCGGCTCAGGTCGGTATCCGCCGACAGATCGCCAAGATGCTTTTCGACGAAGGCCCCATCGATGGTTACCGTTTCGCCGGCCCGGTCGGGGGCGGTGAAACTCAGATCCTCGAACACCCGTTCCAGAACCGTGTAAAGCCGCCGCGCCCCGATATTCTCGACCGACTGGTTCACCTGCGCCGCGATCCGCGCCAGCGCCGCGATCCCGTCTTCGGTGAAGCTGACGGTCAGGTTTTCCGTCCCCATCAGCGCCGAATACTGCAGTGTCAGCGCATTGTCCGTCTCGGTCAGGATGCGCACGAAATCCTCTTCGGTCAGCGCGCGAAGCTCCACGCGAATGGGAAGCCGGCCCTGCAATTCGGGCAGAAGATCCGACGGCTTCGCCACGTGAAACGCACCCGACGCGATGAAAAGCACATGATCGGTTTTGACGGGGCCGTATTTCGTCGACACCGTCGTGCCCTCGATCAGGGGCAGAAGATCGCGCTGCACACCTTCGCGGCTCACATCGGCGCCACGGGTTTCCGACCGCGCGGCCACCTTGTCGATCTCGTCGAGGAAGACGATGCCGTTCTGCTCCACGGCTTCGACCGCGTTGCGCTTCACCACCTCGTCATCCAGAAGCTTGTCGGCCTCTTCCGTCACGAGGATGTCGTAGCTTTCGGCCACCGTCATCTTCTGCCGCTTGGTGCGGCCCTTGAAGGCCTGCCCGAAGATATCGCCCAGGTTCATGCCGGGGCCCTGGCCCGGCTGCATGCCCGGAATCTCGAGATTGGGGAACGGGCTCGCCGTATCGGCTACGTCCAGCTCGATCATCGTGTCGTCAAGCTCGCCATTGCGAAGCTTCTCGCGAAACATCTCGCGCGTCTGCTCCCGCGCGGTCTCGCCCGCGATCGCCTCCAGCACCCGGTTTTCGGCATTCTGCTGGGCGCGCGCCTTCACATCCTCGCGCATCTGCTCGCGCATCATCGTGATCGCAGCTTCCACGAGGTCGCGGATGATCTGCTCCACATCCCGGCCGACATAGCCGACCTCGGTGAATTTCGTGGCCTCCACCTTCAGGAACGGCGCACGGGCCAGCTTCGCCAGCCGCCGCGAGATCTCGGTCTTCCCAACACCCGTCGGGCCGATCATCAGGATGTTCTTGGGGTAAACCTCGTCCTGCATCTCCTGCGACAGCTGCTTGCGCCGCCAGCGGTTGCGCAGCGCGACGGCCACGGCGCGCTTGGCGTCCTTCTGCCCGATGATGAAACGGTCGAGTTCCGATACGATCTCGCGCGGGGTCAGTTCGCTCATGGCGTGATCGTCTCCACCGTAAGGCTTCCGTTCGTGTAGACACAGATATCGGCGGCAATCGCCATGGCGCGCCGCGCCACCTCTTCTGCCGAAAGATCGCCGTCCATCAAGGCCCGCCCGGCGGCAAGCGCATAGTTCCCGCCCGATCCGATCGCGGTCACGTCATGCTCGGGTTCCAGAACGTCGCCCGCCCCCGTCACCACCAGAAGATCCCTGCCATCCGATACGATCAGCATCGCTTCCAGCTTCTGAAGGTACTTGTCGGTCCGCCAGTCCTTCGCAAGTTCCACGCAGGCCCGCTGCAACTGCCCCGGCGCGGCTTCCAGCTTCTTTTCCAGCCGCTCCAGCAGCGTGAAGGCATCCGCCGTCGATCCCGCGAACCCCACCAGCACATCCGATCCGCCCGGCGAAATCCGCCGCACCTTGCGTGCGGTGCCCTTGATGACGGTCTGGCCCAGGCTCACCTGCCCGTCGCCCGCGATGACGACAGAGCCGCCCTTGCGCACGCCGATGATGGTTGTCCCGTGCCAGCCGGGAAATGCGTCAGACATCCGAAAGCTCCGAATTCATGTTCGCGGGCCTATATGGCGCTGCACCCGACGGGCCGCAACCGCTGACGCCCGGATCGCCAAAAGAAAAGGGCGCCAGACAGCGCCCTTCCGGTCATCCCTGGCGGGTGGCGGATCAGATCGCTTCCTTGATCCAGGTTTCAAGCGCCGCTTTCGGCGCCGCGCCCACCTTGTTCGACACGACCTGGCCGTCCTTGAACATGAACAGCGCCGGAATGCCGCGCACCCCCATCTGGGCGGGAGAGTTCGGGTTGTCGTCGACGTTGACCTTCACGATCTTCACCTTGCCCTCGTACTCCGCGCTCAGCTCTTCGAGCGCCGGGCCGATCTGCTTGCAGGGGCCACACCACTCTGCCCAGAAATCGACTACGACGGGGATGTCCGACTGCCGAACTTCGGCATCGAAGGTTTCGTCCGTTACGGCGACGGTGCCCATTTGGCTTCTCCTGACGCGGGATTCGAATTGAAGGGAAAACCTAGGAACGCAGCCGCGGAACGTCAAGATGTAGCCGCACGCCCCAGGGCCTCCATCACGATATCGTTGGGAAGCACCATCAGGGTGGCATTCGCCGTCCACAGGATCGCGGGCCGGACTGGCCGGCCCGGATAGATCTCCGAAAGCGCTGCCACATAGGCGCCCAACTGGCGAAGCAGGCCCTCGGGCACCTCGCCGGGGGTCTCGGGAACGATCCGGTTCGTCTTGAAATCGACGGCAAGAAGCCCGTCTTCGGCAAAGACAAGCCGGTCGATCGCACCCCTGACCTGCCGCCCGCCAAGGGCCGCGGGCCGCGCCGTGAACGGAACTTCCGCAAGCGCCCCTTCCCCAAAAACCGACGCCAGCGCAGGCGCATCGAGGATCCGCCCGACCTCGGCCGCAAACCCCGCGGCTTCCTCCTCCGATGCCGCATCGACGCCCAGGGCAAGAAGCGCCACGGCCCGCGCCCCCCGCTCCGCCGCCGGAACCCCGGGCAGGTGCTCCAGAAGAAGGTGGATCTGCCGCCCCCGCTTCAGCGCGGCGTCAAGCGCCCCGGGTTCGACGGCCTCGTCGGGCAGAACCTTCGTCCCGCCAAGGTCCGACGGCGACAGGGCCTCGTCCGCCTCCGGCGCGGGCACCGGCGCGCGTGCCACCCAGTCGGGCAGCGTCACCTCCGCCCCCGGCGCCTCCGTCTCTGCCGTCGTCGCCACCTCCGGCCAGCCATCGCTTTCGAACCGACGAATGCCATCGATCTCCGCCGCCCCGATCTCTCCCAGCGCCGTTTCGACATGGCCGTACCACGTACCGTCCCGCTTCGCGGCTTCCCCGGCTCCGGCCACCACCAGCCAGGTTTCCGCCCGTGTCATCGCCACGTAAAGAAGCCGGTCGCGTTCCTCCCGCGCCGCCGCCTTCGCATCCTCCAGCGTCACGCGCATCGCGTCCGGCACGTCCTCGCTTCCGGGCCGCCACAGCGGCACGCCGGTTGCATCGGGCAAGATCTCGTCCCGCACACGCTCTTCCCTGCGCATCGTGTCGGGCAGGATGACGATCGGCCGTTCCAGCCCCTTCGCCCCGTGCACGGTCATCACCTGGATCTGCCCGCCGGCCCCCTCCGACGAACGCTTGACCTCCAGGTCCTCTCCTTCCAGCCAGGTCAGAAACCCGGTCAGCGACGGCACCGCCGCGCGCTCATAGTCAAGCGCCTGCCGCAAGAGCTCGTCGATCCCGTCCTCCACTTCCTCGCCCAGCCGCGCGACAAGCTTCGCCCGTCCGCCATGCCGCCCGAGGATGCGTTCGAGAATCTCGTAGGGCCGGGAAAAATCCGCCGCGCGCCGCAGATCATCAAGCGCGGCCATCGTCTCCGCATGATCCGCGCGCTCCCGCAGCACCTGCCAGAGATAGCGGCCCCCCCGCCCATGCGCTGCCGTGAACAGATCCTGCTCCGACCACCCGAACAGGGGGGAGCGCAGCGCGGCCGCCAGCGAAAGATCGTCCTCCGGAAGGGCGAGGAAGGACAGAAGCGCCAGAAGATCCTTCACCGCAAGCTCGGACCGGATCTTCATGCGGTCCGCCCCCGCCACCCTCAGCCCGCGCGCCTTGCAGGCCATGATCAGCCGGTTGAAAAGGCCCCCCGTCCCGGTCCGCCCCTGCACGAGGATCAGGAAATCGCCTTCGGTGATCCGCCGCGCCCCGCCATCGCTCGTGGGGATGACCGCCGCGGGATCGGTCACGAGGCCGCGGATCCACTCCGCGATGCCCTCCGCCAGCCGCTGCGCGGGATGGTTCGGCGCAATCCGGTCCACCGGATCGAACCAGGGCGCCTCCTCCGGCGTGTCCTCGGGCTCCACCAGCGGCCAAAGGTCCACTCGCCCCGGCAGGCCCGAGAAATAGGCCCGGTGCAGGCTGCCCGTGCCATCCGCAAGGCTCGTACCGGACGAAACCGTGTCGACGGCGCGCAGGATCGCGGGCGACGACCGGAACGAATAAAGCAGCTCCCGCGACGACAGCCCCCCCGCCGGGCGCAACCGCTCCGAAAAGCTCTGCCGCTTCGTGTCGAACCCCCGCGCATCCGCGCCCTGAAACGAATAGATCGACTGTTTCTTGTCCCCCACGACGAAGAGCGTGCGGTGCAGATCGCGCGCGCCCTCTCCCGATCCGAACTCCTCCACCAGGCTCTCGATCACCGCCCACTGGCTCGGGCTCGTATCCTGCGCCTCGTCCACCAGCACGTGATCGATCCGGCCATCCAGCTTGAAGCGCACCCAGTCCGACGTCGTCCGTTCCGCCAGAAGCCTGCGGGTCAGGTGGATCAGGTCGTCGAAATCCACCATCCCGCGCGCGCGCTTTTCCTCGGCATACTCCGCAAGAAGCGGTGCGGCGAAGGCATGCAAGGCGCGCGTCCGGTCGAAAAGGTGCCGGGCCAGCCGCGCGGGCCGCGCCGCCTCGACGGCCCCCATGAACGCTTCGATCGCATCCATGTCGGGCCCAAGCGCCTTTTGGGTATCCTTCGTGGGAAAAGCGCCGATCTTCGCTGAAAAGGGCCCCGCCTTGGCTTTCGGCCCATAGAGCAGGAGCTTTTCCAGCACCGGCAGATCGCGCACCGGATCGGGCGCATCAAGCGCGATATCCTGAAACGCCGCCGCCGCCTTCTGATCGTTCGGGCTGCCTCCGGCGAGCGCCGTCAGAAGCCGCCCCGCCACCCCTGCATCCAGCCGCGCCGCATCGCACAGCGCCAGCCACCCGGCCTCCGAAGGCGCGCCGCAGGCCCGGCGCAAGCCCGCCTCCTCCGGCGCATCGGCGAAATACTCCCGCCGCCGCACGATCTCCGCTGCCAGCGCGGCGATATCGACGGTCGGCGCCAGCGCGGCCAGACGCGACACTGCGCGCTCCGGGTCGCCCTCCGCCACCCGGTCCAGCGCCGCCTCGATCAGATGCCCCTGCGTCCGCTCGTCAAGCTCCCGAAACCCGGGCGTTACCCCCGCTTCCAGCGGAAACTGGCGCAGCACGGCGGCACAGAAGGAATGGATCGTCTGTATCTTCAGCCCGCCGGGGGTTTCGATCGCCCGCGCAAACAGCGTCCGCGCCCGCTGAAGATCCCGTTCGCCGGCATAGCCAAGCCGATCCAGCTCCGCCTCCAGATCGGCATCCGGCAGCATCGACCACCCGCCCAGCCGCGCGAAAAGCCGGTTCTGCATCTCCCCGGCGGCGGCCTTCGTGAAGGTCAGGCACAGGATGTTCTGCGGCGGCACCAGATCCAGAAGAAGCCGCGCCACCCGGTCGGTCAGCACCCGCGTCTTCCCCGATCCGGCATTTGCCGAAAGCCAGGTCGATCCGGCGGGGTCGGCGGCGCGGATCTGCGCAAGCGTGGCGGGATCGGGCCCGGTCATCTCAGCGTCACCGGCACAGGCCGGGCCTCGTCATCCCATTCCCCAAGCCGGGCGAGGTGATCGTAATCGCCCTCGAACCGCACCGACGCCATCGCCCGCCGCGCGGCATAACCCTGGTCCTCCCGCTGATAGGCGGCGATCAGCGTGATCAGCCCCCGCCGCACCTCGCCCAGGTCGAACAGTTCGTCCCCATCCCCGATCCCATGCACCGAAAGCGCGAACTCGGGGCTCAGCCCGATATGCGCGACCGAGGCCACGGGCGCGGCGGGCACGTCTCGAAACCCGCCTGCCTCGGCAATCAGCGCCTCAAGCACAAGTTGCCGGTCGAAATGCTCGATCTCCTTGCGCGTCGGCGCCTTCCCCGTCTTGAAATCCACCACTTCAAGCGTGCCGTCGACGAAGGTGGTGATCCGGTCCGCCCGCCCTTCAAGGTTGAACGCGATCTCCGGGATCGTCACCTGTCCCTTGGTCTCCAATATCACCGCCGCCCGCCTTGCCCGCTGGTCCAGATCCCAGGCCACGAAGGCTTCGGCAATCCGCCCGATCCGCGCGTGCCAAAGCCGCCGTGCGGCGGGCCAGGGCACCCGCGCCTCCAGAACCTCGTGCGACAGGGTCAGAAGCCGGGCCTCCTCTGCCCCCGCGCTTTCGCGGCGGGCTTCGCGCGTGAAGCGGTCGAAGATCTCGTGCAGGATCTGCCCGCGCAAGGCCGGGTCCGAGATCTGGCGCAACGGGCCCACGGGCCTCAGCCGCAGCACATAGCGGGCATAAACCGCATAAGGATCCCGGATCAGCCGCTGGATCGCGGTGACGGGAAGCCGCTTGGGCCGCACCTCCACCGGCGGGCGCGGTGCGGGCCGGGGCTCCGGCGATACCGGCGCGACCCGCCGCATCTCCCTCACCCGGGCGAGCCAGGTCTCGCCCCGCGCCCGCATCTCCGAAAGCGCCTCCTCGCCTCCCGTCTCAGGCAGGCCCTGAAGCAGGTTCGTCATCCGGCTCAGCCACCGCGACGGCACGGTCACCGCCCCGTCCTCCTGCACCGCGCGGCTCAGAACCACCTCGCCCGTCGTCACCGCACTCTGAAAGTCATGCGCGGCCAGCCCGACCGACCGTTCCGGCGACAAAAGCCCAAGCGCCCGCCGCATCGGCCGGTTCAGCCAGGGGTCGGGCGACGGCGCCTCGGGCCATGTCCCCTCGTTCAGACCGGCCAGCACCACCACATCCGCCCCATGCACCCGCGCCTCCAGCGGCCCCCAGATCATCACGCGCGGATCGGTGATCACCGCCTCGCGCACGTCCTTCGCGCGGATCGCGGCTTCGGCCAGTCGCCGCCAGCCATCGGCCCCCACGATATGATCGGGCGCGCTTTCGGCCCGCAGGCTGTCAAGCACGGAAAGCGTGGCAAGCCCCGCCTCGTCCTCCCACTCCGGCGCGCCAGCCGCCGCCTCCGCCGGCCCGGCGGCCAGTGTCCCGCAGGTCGCCAGCGTGCGCGCGGCATGCTCCGAAACCGGCGCGGGCCCGGGGCCGAGCCCGGCGAAGATCCCGCCCAGCCACGCCGCCCAGCCGCCCGCATCCTCGCGCGCCGTTCCTGCGATCCACTGCTCCAGAACGGCCCCGTCGACGAAGGGAACCGCCTCCCCCCTCAGCCACAGTTCCAGTTCCCGCGTCAGCCGCAGATGCGCCCCGCGCCCTTCGCCGACCGCCACCAGCGGATGCTTCAGCAGCGCCACAAGCTCTTCCGCCGCCACTGGTGCCCCGCGCAATTCCGCCACCTGCAAGACAAGCCGCCCCGGCGGCGTCTGCCCCAAGGGTTCGCCCGCGCTGTCATCCGGCACGATCCCCCAGCGGTCCAGCGCCGCTGCGATCCGGCGCGTCAGCACCCGGTTCGAGGTGATGACGGCCCCCGTCTTCCCTTCCTCCACCACGCCGCGAAGACACAGCGCGATCGCCTCCGCCTCGTCCCGAAGCGTCGCCGCCTCCAGAAGCGTCACGCCATCGACGGCTGCGGCCAGATCCCCAAGGCCCGGCCCCTCCGCCAGCCAGGCATCGGTCACCGGCGCGGGCCGCAGGCAAAGCGAAACAAGCGCCCGCCGCCCCCCCCCCTCGGCAACGTCGCCAAGCGGGCGCACCGCGTCGGGCGACATATCCAGCGCGCTCAGAAGCCGCGCGAAGCGGTATTGCGGATGGTCCTCCACCGGGTCGAACCGGTCCGCCCTCAGCGCGTCCCATGTCGACGCGGGCAGATCGAAATCGAACCCGGGCAGGATGACCGCCCCTTGCGGCAAACCCGCCACCGCGCACATAAGATCGAACGTGGTGCCCCGCGATCCGGTCGATCCGGCAAGGATCACCGGGTACCGGGGCGGCGCGACCCGCCACGCGGCGATCAGCCGGTCGGTCGCCTCCCGATTGCGCGCCGCCGCGCCCCCCAGCGCCGGATCGGCGGCCAGATAGGCCCCGATCGCCCCCAGAAGCCGGCGGTTCCTGTCCCAGTGTTCCGACTGGTTCTCAAGCGCCACATCCTCCAGCGCCTCGATCGCCACCCGCTCGACGGCCATCTCGTCCAGAAGCGCGCCGATACTCTGCGCCAGGTCCACCGCCGCCGCCGGATGGGCGAGGTCGGGGATCCGCGCCAGCGTCTCGTCCAGCACCTGCGCGAGGCTCAGAAACCGCCGCAGGTCGGTTCCCCCCGGGGCAAGGCCCGTCAGGTGCGCAAGGTCGGTGACAAGATCGATCCGCGGCAGAAGAAGCGGCGCGTGGCCATCGAACAGCGCCCTCACCCGCCTTTCAAGCCGCCGGGTGTTCAGAAGAAGCGTCGTGCGCGCCAGCCCCTCGGGCGCATCGTCTTTCCTGGCGACAAGCGCTTCCACGAGGATCCGGGGCAGATCGGCCCCGGGCGGTGTCCCGTAAATCCGGGCCCCTCCCTCAAGCGCCGGCATGGTCTTCGATCAGCTGTTCCGCCTGCCCGATCCCCTCCGGCGTGCCCACATCGCACCACCACCCGGGATAAAGCGAATAACGCACGCGCCCCTCCGCCATCAGCGCATCCCATACGAGGTTCAGGGAAAACCGCTCCTCCGCCATCCGGGCCACAACCCCGGGCCGGATGATCTGCATCCCCCCATAGATCACCGGCCCCTGCCGCCGGAGGCTCCCGTCAGCCGTCTCCGCGAAATCCCCCGTCTCCCGCCCGATCGCCCGGGCGACTGGCACACAGAGAAGAAGCGCGTCGATATCCTCCGCCCACGCCCCGGCGACGATCTCGAATGGGTTCGGCCCCGCCCATACGACATCGGGATTGGCGGTATAAACCGGCCCCTCCCCAAGAAGCGGCAGCGCGGCCTTCAGCCCGCCCCCGGTCTCAAGGATCTCCGGCGCCTCCCGCGACACCGCGATATCCATCCCGGCGACATGCGCCTCCATCGCCTCGGCGCGGTAATGGGCATTGATGACGACGCGCCCGATTCCCGCCTTGCGCGCCAGCCCGTGCATCCGGTCGAACAGCGTCTCACCCCCGACCCGCAACAGCGGTTTCGGCAGGTCCGCGGTCAGCGCCCCCATCCGCGTGCCGAACCCGGCACAGAAGATCATGGCCGCATCTGGCCGCATCGCGCCTCCAGCGATCCAAGGTGAGTGGCATCCGGGGCAGGCAGAACACGCATCACCTCCGCCCGAAGCGCCGAAAGCTTCGGATGCGACAGCGCCGCCTCCAGATGCCCCCAGACGCGCGGGATCAGGCGCAGGTACTGCGGCTTCTCATCCCTCAGGCACAGCCGGGCGAACACCCCGAGGATGCGCAGGTTGCGCTGGGCGCCCAGCGTCGCATAGGCCAGCCCGAACGCCTCCGCCCCATGCCTCGACCGGTCAAGGAAATGGCGGAACGTCGCCTCCGACACCTCCGGGTCCACATCCCGCCGCGCATCCTGCAACAGCGAAACAAGATCATAGGCCGCATGCCCCGCCATCGCGTCCTGGAAATCCAGCAGCCCGACGCGCAGGATATCGGGCCGGTCCGGAAGCCAGATCAGGTTCTCCGCGTGATAATCCCTCAGCGCCAGAACCCGCGTCACCCCGTCAAGCGCCGCAATCGCGTCGGCCAGCCGCGCGGCCAGCCCGCCGCCCTCCGCGCCCTCGCCCGCATACCACGTGACGGCCAGAAGCGCCGCCTCGATCAGCGCCGCACTGTCATAGGCGGGCACATCCTCTGGCAGGGGATGGTCGTGAAGCCGGATCAGCACATCCGCCGCCGCCCGGTACATCTCAGGCTCAAGCGCGGGCGTCGCCTCCGCGACCCGCGCAAACAGCGCATCGCCGAAATCCTCCAGAAGCAGGAACCCCGCCTCCCGGTCGGCGCCATAGATCTTCGGCGCGCCAAGCCCGCAACGCTCGAGATGCCCGGCAACCGCCACGAAAGGCGCGGTATCCTCGCCCGAGGCCGGGGGCGCGATCATCAGAACGGCGCGCGCCCCGTCCTCCCGCACCAGCCGCTCGTAAGACCGGCGCGAGGCATCGCCGGCCAGTGCCGCGGCCTCCGCCCCGGCCCAGCCACGGGCGGCGAGAAAGGCGCCCTTGCCACTCACGACGCCACCGCCTCCTGAAGCGCCGCGATCTGTTGAAGCCGCCCGCCCCACACATCCGCGGCGCCGTCCAGCACCAGCCACCGCGCCCCTTCCGTCTCGGTCAGGGCGAAATCCAGCGACAAGGCCCGCCCCGGCGCCGTCCCTTCCAGCCGGTCTGGCCACTCCACAAGGCAGATCGCCGTGTCGAACGCCTCCTCCAGCCCAAGTTCGTCGGTCTCCCCCAGCGCGCCCAGACGGTAAAGATCGGCATGCACGATCTCGGCCACCCCGTCGTCATAGGTTTGGATGAGCGTGAAGGTCGGCGAGGGCACATCCTCAAGCCGCCCGGCCGGGCGAAGCCGCGCCTGGATCAGCGCGCGCGCGAACGCGGTCTTCCCCGCCCCGATCTCGCCCGACAGAAGCAGAACGTCACCGACGTCCAGCAACGGCGCCAGACGCTCCGCCACCCTCCGGGTCGCGTCTTCGTCAGGCAGGGAAAGCTCGATATGGGTTCGCTGCGCCACACCGGGAAAATGACGGCAGAGCCGGGGGCCCGCAAGGGCCGATCACGCGATGCGCGATGCGATCTCGGGCGCGGAATTCTCGTCCAGCTCCTCCCGGAACCGCACCATGGTCGATCCCGCGGCGATGGGCACCACGCGGCAGACAAGCGCTGTGCCGTCGGCAAGATTCACCCGCCCCGACCACTCAGTGCGCTCCCGCGAATGCATCACGAAATCCCGGATCTCGCCCCAAAGCGGCGAGGCGCCCCGGCTCATCCACACCCGCGACAAGTCCGTCACGCTGGGCGCGCTCACCCTGTCCAGAAGGTTCGTCCCCCACAGCGTCTGATAGGCCTTGTTCACCAGCGACAGGCCCCCGTCCGAGGAAAAGACGGCCACCGCCTCGTCGAAATGGTCGATCACCGCCTGCCCAAGCTCGATCTCCGACCGGAACCGCCGGGTCAGCGCCATTTCCGAACTGATGTCTTCCAAAAGAAGCGCAAGCGCCCCGTTGTGATGCGGCCGGCCCGAAACGCGGAATGTCCGGCCATCCGCCAGTTGCCAGGTCTCCGTATAGGTGCCGTCCAGCGAGGCCGCCTCCAGATCCGCGATCTGCCGCCGCCAGGATCCGTAATCCTTGGGCTCCGGGATCATCCGCCGTTCGCGAAGCTGGTCGAGCAGGCTGAAAAGCGACGGCCGCGTCGTCAGAAACGGGATCGGCAACCCGGTCAGATCCGCAAGCGCCGGGTTGAACAGCGCAAGCCGCCGGTCCCGGCCGAACACCGCAAGCCCCGTCGTCAGGTGCGAAAACGTGTTGGTCAGCGTCTGCATGAAATCCCGCAGTTGAAGCTCGGCCCGAACCGCCGAATCGATCGGCATCGCGAAAAAGATCCGGTCACTGCCGACCGTCCGGCCCGAACAGTCGAACCATTCCGCCGCCTCGTCCTTCATCGGCGCGGCAATCGGCCGGATCCGGCGCGATCCCTCCTGCATCAGGGCCTGCCGCAGCTCCGCCCTGTCGAAGAGGGGCGCCCGGGGCGTGTCCGCCAGCGCCTTCGCCCCGACATGGGTGCGCCGCATCTCGCGATAGGCCCGGTTCGACCACAGAAGCTCGCCATCCGCCCGCTCGCGCCAGGCCAGGAACTGCGCCCCGTCCACGGTCGAGCGCACCGTCTCCAGCTCTCTCAGCATTGAGCGGAAGACCATCGCGTCAAGCGAGACACGCCCGTCGACCGCGGCCCCGTCGCTCAGCGTCACACGCACCCGGTCCTCCACGAATTCCGCCGTCAGGTGCTCGCGCCCGGCCGTCGAACGGGTGTCAAGAAACCGCGCCTCGTCCAGCGTCATAAGAAGCGCGGCGAGGTTCGGAAAATGCGGGGACAGAACGCCCATCAGCCGGTCCCAGTCTGTCCCGGTCCGGCTTGCACGGGCGATCAGATCATGCGCGCCCGGCGTCGCGTCGACAAGATCGGCCCCGTCGAACAGAAAGATCCGCGCGGGCCCCGCCGCTTCGGACGGGGCACGGCCGAACCGCGCCTTGTAGGTGATCAGGAATCCGATCAGGCAAGCCGAAAGGCTTGTAAGACTGGCCACAAAGAGCACGGGTAGCAGCCCCGCGTGTATCGCAAGCACGTGTCGTCACCGGATTTCCCGCGTTAGAGTATTGTCAACAAAGATTAACATCCGGTTAACGTACAGAGTTGACACTTCGGCGGCTCAGGTGTCGATCGGCACGTTTCGCCCAAGCCCCGTTGTCTCCGACAGCGACTCGACTTCGATCATCGCGCGCGGCCAGGTCGCGTCGACGATCGCCCCGCTCCGCTCGCCGCCGGGCGCCTCGTCCAGGAACGGGTCGCTTCCATTCGCAAAGCCAAGCTCGGCGCCCGACCGTTCCAGAAGCGTCTTCGCGATGAACAGGCCAAGCCCCATACCTTCGTAACCCGGCCGCGCCACACCCGACATGCCTCCGGGGCGCGAGGTGATATAGGGGTCTCCGATCCGCCCCAGCACGCTTGCGGGAAACCCTTTCCCGTCATCGATGATCCGCACCATGATCGAAGTTTCGTCCCAGTGGATATCGATCCAGATGTCTTCCTTCGCGAAATCCACGGCGTTCTGAATGAGGTTGCGCAGCCCGTGAATGATCTCGGGCCGCCGCTGGATCACCGGCTGCCGGCTGCCCGCCCCCTCGATCGGCGCCACGTCGTAGTTGATCCTGATGCCCCGGTCTTCATGGGGTTCCGCGGCCTCCCGCACCACCGCGGCCAGCGGGCTTTGCTTGAGGTGAAGGTCATCCTTCCCCGCCCGGCCCATCGACCGAAGGATATCGCGGCACCTGTCCGCCTGTTCGCGCACCAGCTCCGCATCCTCGCGAAGCTCGGGCCGGTCGGCCAGTTCCTCGATCAGCTCCGAACTCACCAGCTTGATCGTGGCCAGCGGCGTGCCAAGCTCATGCGCCGCCGCCGCGACGACGCCGCCCAGATCGGTCAGCTTCTGTTCCCGCGCCAGCGCCATCTGCGTCGCGGCCAGCGCGTCCGACATGGTGTAAACCTCCGATGTCACCCGCTGCGCGAAGGCGGACAGAAAGATCACCCCGATCACGATCGCCACCCAGAACCCCAGGACGAACACCGCGGGCAACCGCATCAGCACGCCCGCATCCGTGCGCAAGGGCACATGCAACTCGGCCAGAAGCGTCACCAGCACGATCGCCAGCCCCCCGATCGCCACCGTCGTTTTCGCCCGCAGCGCCATGGCCGACACGGTAACCGGCACAAGCATCAGAAGCGCGAAGGGATTGTGAAGCCCGCCGGTCAGGTACAGAAGGAACGACAGCTGCACGATGTCGAACACCAGGTGCATCGCCGCCTCGACTTCCGTAAGCCGCTTGTTCTCGGGATAAACGAAGATCGCGATCAGGTTCGCGGTGATCGACGCCCCGATCGCAAGGAAGGCCAGCCCCAGCTCAAGGTCCAGGTCGAACAGCCGCTGCGCCACCGTGATCGCCGCAAGCTGGCCCGCGATCGCGATCCAGCGCAGAACGATCAGCGTTCTGAGGCGCACCCAGTTCACGCGATGACTTGCGTCAAAAAGTCCTGCGGTCGGGTTCGCCATTGTGATCTCGATGCTTCGCAAATGCGGTTATCAGTTCCTAGGTAACGGTCAGGGAATGCAACAATCAATTGCGGGTGACGGATGGATAAAACGGCGCTTATCGCAATCGGCGCCGCCGTGGTGGCCGTGGCGGGGCTGGGAACGGTCGGGTACATGGCGCTGGTGGGCGGGGGCGATCGCTTCGATCCCTGCCGCACGACCAAGATCGCGGGCGGCGCGGCCGAAATCGGCGGGCCGTTCACGCTGGTTTCGCAAACCGGCGAAACGGTGACCGAGGCCGATGTGCTCGACAAACCCGCCCTGGTCTATTTCGGCTACACCTTCTGCCCCGATGTCTGCCCGCTCGACACGGTGCGCAATGCCGATGCCGTCGATCTCCTGTCCGGCATGGGCCACGATGTGCGCCCGGTCTTCATCTCCGTCGATCCGGGCCGCGACACACCCGAGGTGCTCGCCGATTTCACCTCGAACATCCATGACGGCATGATCGGCCTCACCGGGTCCGAAGAACAGGTCGATGCCGCCATTGCCGCCTACAAGGCCTATGCCCGCATCAACGAGGGCGATCCCGACTATTACCTCGTCGATCACTCCACCTTCACCTACCTCATGCTGCCCGAACACGGGTTCGTGGAGTTCTTCCGCCGCGACGCCACGGCAGAGGATATCGCGACGCGCACGGCCTGCTTCCTCGACGCCGCGTGATGGGTGTTTGACCGCCCCCCGGTGCCGCCCTATCGTCCCGGTGGAACGAGGGAAAAGGATACCTGAATGTCGGACGGCCCAGACCGTGATATCGGAAGCGACCCGTCGCTTCTGATCGTGGATGATGACGAACCGTTTCTGAAACGCCTGGCACGCGCCATGGAAAAGCGCGGCTTCGAGGTGGAAACCGCCGAAAGCGTCGCCGCCGGGCGGGCCATCGCCCTGTCGCGGCCCCCGGCCTACGCGGTGATCGATCTCAGGCTCGAGGATGGCAACGGGCTCGACGTGGTCGAGGTGATCCGCGAAAAACGCCCCGACAGCCGCGTTGTCGTCCTCACGGGCTACGGCGCCATCGCCACCGCCGTGGCGGCGGTGAAGATCGGGGCCACCGATTACCTCTCGAAACCCGCCGACGCCAATGACGTGACCGACGCGCTCCTGGCCCGCTCGGATGAGCTTCCGCCACCGCCGGAAAATCCGATGTCCGCCGACCGCGTGCGCTGGGAACACATCCAGCGGGTCTACGAACTCTGCGACCGGAACGTCTCGGAAACCGCGCGGCGGCTCAACATGCACCGCCGCACGCTTCAGCGCATCCTCGCGAAACGCAGCCCCCGGTGATCCGCGCCGCCTCGCTTTGCCCCGCCTCGCTTCTCGCAGTTGCCGGGCTTCTGTCCGCCTGCGCGACTGTTCCGGCGACGCCGCCGGCCCGCGCGGGCTGGGCGGCCCCCTCCTCCACCGGGCTCGCCGTCCACGGCACCGGCCTCGAAATCGGCTTCGGCCGCCATATCGACGGGGCCGTCGCCGCCGTCACGCGCCTTTCCGGCACAGCGCCCGCATCCGCCAGCCCCGGCTGCGCCCCGGGCTGGCAGACGGTGCGCTGGGCCGATGGCCTGACGCTTCACTTCCGGGGCGGCGCCTTCGCGGGCTACGAGGCCCCGCCCGACGCCCGCCTCTGGGCCACCCCTCCGCCCGTCGCCGCCGCGGGCCAGCGCTGCGCCACAAGCTAGCCGATCTCGCGCATCAGCGCCGCGTGCCGCTCCATGTACGAGGCGCGCACCTCCACCGGCGGGCGCGGCGCGATCCTGATCCCCGTCACCAGCGCCCGGTCGAGCTTGCCGAAGAACCGGTCCGCCTCCGCTTCCGAAAACCCCGCGATCTGCACCGCCTCCAGCCAGGCCGACACGCGATCCGCCCGCTTGATCGCCCGCTTCACCTGCTGGGGCAGCGCGGCGGGAAGCCCGAAACGCAGGTGAATGGCCCCTGAAAGCCGGGCGTCCAGCTCGGCATATCCCGGCCCCACCGCCGCCTTCACGGGGCTGATCATATCCCCGATCACGTATTCCGGGGCATCGTGCAAAAGCGCCGCCAGCCGCCACTTTGTCGGCATATTGCGGTTCTGCCGGCCGAAAAGATCCTCCACCAGAAGCGAATGCTCGGCCACCGAATACGGAAAATCGCCCCGCGTCTGACCGTTCCAGCGGGCCACGAAAGCAAGGCCGTGGGCGATATCCTCGATCTCGACATCCACCGGCGTCGGATCCAGAAGATCCAGCCGCCGCCCCGAAAGCATGCGCTGCCAGGCCCGAGGCTTTCTGGACACGGTATCCTCCACATCTTGCCCAAAATATGAGCGTTTTCCTGCGTAACGTAGCAATCGTGCTACGATCCTTCACGAGTGATCACGTGCCAGCGCGCATTAATGGAAAATTGCCGGTTCGCACGTATCTCAGAAGTACGACCACAAGAAACACGCAGATCAGGGAGAGCTCAAGGCGCTAAGGCGGCCTGACGGTCGGGCCGCGGAAAGGAGATCCCTATGCGCGCACTATCGGCAGTACTTTCGGCAGCAGCCATGATGACTCCTGTCAGTTCCCACGCTCAGAACAATTGCGCTGAACGTGCCATCGTGACGGACCGCCTGACAAAGAATTACGGCGAAACCTTCGCCGGCGGCGGCCTTCGCAATTCCGAAAGCATCTTCGAAGTCTGGAAATCCGACGAAAGCGGCACCTGGACCATCCTGATGACCATGCCGAACGGCATGGCCTGCGTGATGGCGGCGGGCACCGACTGGCGCACGGCGCTTCCGGAAACACCGGCAGGAATTCCCGGTTAGTTTTGTTGTCCCTTCACCTTCGGGGTGCTAAGTCCGCCCGGATTGACTCATATCCGTGGAACAGGGCGTCACAATGCCGAAGGACTATATCGTTAAGGATATCTCGCTGGCCGCGTTCGGCCGTAAAGAGCTTGATATCGCCGAAACGGAAATGCCGGGCCTTATGGCCCTTCGCGAGGAATACGGGAAGGCGCAGCCGCTGAAGGGCGCGCGCATCGTCGGCTCGCTTCACATGACGATCCAGACGGCCGTCTTGATCGAAACCCTCGTTGCCCTGGGCGCCGACGTGCGCTGGGCATCGTGCAACATCTTCTCGACGCAGGATCACGCGGCGGCGGCGATCGCCGAAGGCGGCACGCCGGTCTTCGCGATCAAGGGCCAGACCCTGGAAGAGCACTGGGATTACCTCGACAAGTCGTTCCTGTTCGAAGACGGCCCCAACATGATCCTCGACGATGGCGGGGACGCGACGCTTTACGTGCTTCTCGGCGCCCGCGCCGAGGCGGGGGAAGACATCATCCCCGTGCCCGGCTCGGAAGAGGAAGCGGTCATCAAGGCCCAGATCCAGAAGCGGATGAAGGAAAGCCCGGGCTGGTTCACAAAGATCCGCGACCAGATCCGCGGCGTCAGCGAGGAAACGACGACCGGCGTCAACCGGCTCTACCAGCTTGTCCGCGACGGCCAGCTGCCCTTCCCCGCGATCAACGTGAACGACAGCGTCACAAAGTCGAAATTCGACAATAAGTACGGCTGCAAGGAATCGCTCGTTGACGGCATCCGCCGCGCCACCGATACGATGATGGCCGGCAAGGTCGCCGTCGTCTGCGGCTATGGCGACGTGGGCAAAGGCTCCGCCGCCTCGCTTCGCGGCGCCGGCGCGCGCGTGAAAGTCACTGAAGTAGACCCGATTTGCGCCCTCCAAGCCGCCATGGACGGCTACGAAGTCACGCTGCTCGAGGATGAGGTCGCCACTGCCGACATCTTCATCACCACCACCGGCAACAAGGACGTCATCCGCATCGAGCATATGCGCGAGATGAAGGATATGGCCATCGTCGGCAACATCGGCCACTTCGACAACGAAATTCAGGTCGCGAACCTGAAGAACCACAAGTGGACGAACATCAAGGAACAGGTGGATATGATCGAAATGCCCTCGGGCAACCGCATCATCCTCCTCTCCGAAGGCCGCCTTTTGAACCTCGGCAACGCCACCGGCCACCCGTCCTTCGTGATGTCGGCCTCCTTCACCAACCAGGTGCTCGCCCAGATCGAGCTCTGGACGAAGGGCGACGAATACGAAAACAAGGTCTACATCCTGCCCAAGCACCTCGACGAAAAGGTCGCGGCGCTGCACCTGAGCCGGATCGGCGCCAAGCTGACGAAACTGTCCGGGGATCAGGCCAAGTACATCGGCGTGACACCCGAGGGGCCGTTCAAGCCCGAACACTACCGCTACTGATCGCACGTCCGGTCACGAAAGACGGGCCGCGTGCTTGCCTCAAGCGCGCGGCCCGTTCCGTTTCGCCTGCCGTCAAGATTGCCCGAACCGCCGCGCGCGACTACACTCCGCCCCGCAACCGAACGGGGATCGCCAACCATGGGCCGCCGCGCAGAGCTGACCGATCTCTACGCCCGCGAACTCCGCGAAAAATGCGGGGTCACGCCCGATCCCGCCTTGCTGGAAGCCGTCGTCCTGGGCTGCGGACCGCTTATCTACAACGCGAAAACGGCCGTAATAGACCCTGATTCAGAGGCGGATCTTGCCCAGGTGAGGGAAAACTTCCTGATCCGCAAACTCGCCCTCCGCGATGGGCCCGAACTTGACGATACGATCGAGGTCGCGCTGTCGGAATACGGCGCGCCGGACGATCCGAAGCACCGCGCCGTCCTCTACTACCTCCTTACCCGCCATTTCGGGCGGGAAGATCAGGTCTTCGCCGCCGCGCCCTGAACCCCGCGCCTCAAACGCCGCCCATCCTGCAAATCAGCTTCCATTCCGCCGCGCTCACCGGCTGCACCGACAGCCGCGTGTTGTTCACCAGAACCATGTCTTCCAGCCGCGGCTCCCCCTTGCACATCTCCAGCGTCACGGGCGTCCCGAACGCCTGCACCGCCTTGATGTCCACGCACTCCCAGCGTTCGTCATCGGTGGTGCTGTCGGGATGGCTTTCGGCAATCACCTCGACGATCCCCACGATCGCCTTCTCGGTCTGCGAGTGATAGAAAAACCCCCGGTCGCCTACCTTCATCTCGCGCATGTTGTTCCGGGCCTGGTAATTCCGCACCCCGTCCCATTCCTCTCCGGCATCGCCCTTCGCCACCTGATCATCCCAGCTCCAGGTCGACGGCTCCGATTTGAACAGCCAATAGCGCATCGTGGCGTCTCCTTCCCTCATTCCTGCTTCAGCGGCCGCGCCAGAAGCGTATCCTTCGCGGCCTCGACAGTCAGCCGCCCGTCCACGATCCCCGCCACGGCCGACATCACCGGCAGCGACAGCGCCCGCCGCGTCGCCGCCGCGGCAACGGCCCGCGCGGTGGCGATCCCCTCGACGGTAATCGACGCGTCGATCTCCTGCCCGCGCCCGATCGCGATCCCGGTGCGGGTGTTGCGCGATTTCTCCGACATCGCCGTCAGCACAAGATCGCCAAGCCCCGACAGGCCCGCAAGCGTCTCGCGCTGCCCGCCCAGCGCCTCGGCCAGCCGCCCCATCTCGGCAAAGCCCCGCGCGATCACCGCTGCCCGCGCATTTTCGCCGAAACCCGCACCGATACATATCCCGGCGGCCAGCGCGACCACGTTCTTCAGCGCGCCGCCAAGCTCCGCCCCGATCACATCTGCGCTGTGATAGAGCCTTAATCCGGTCCGGCTCAGCGCATGGCACACCGCTTCCGCCCGGTCCGCATCCTCCATCGCCAGCGTCAGCGCGGTGGGAAGCCCGGCGCCCAGCTCATCTGCGAAACTCGGCCCCGTTAGGATGCCCACCGCACGTTCCGGTGCGGCAGAGGCTATCGTCTGCGCCGGGCCAAGCCCCGTGGTCAGGTCGATCCCTTTCGCACAGGCGATCACCGTGCCTGCGGAAAGCTTCGGCCCATGCGCCTCCCAGAACCCTCTCGTCTGCTGCGCGGGTACGGCCAGAAGCACAACTTCCGCATCGGCCACGGCCAGATCCGCCGTCACCGTCACCGCCTCAGGCAGCACGACTCCGGGCAGGTACCCCGCGTTCACCCGCGTCTCCGCAACCTCGGCCATGGCCTTCGCATCGCGGCCCCAAAGCACCACGGGCCCACCGTCCCGGGCCAGCGCCGCGGCCAGCGCCGTGCCGAACGCCCCCGCCCCGATCACCGCAACAGTCATGCCTTCGGTCCTTTCTTGCCCGAGCCGAGCATGCCCCCGGCCGTGGCATCCAGCGGCCAGCGCGGCCGCGCCGCGAAGTCCAGCGTATCGCGATGCCCGCGCCGGTGAAGCTCAAGCCCCGCCCATCCGATCATCGCCGCATTGTCGGTGCAAAGCGCCAACGGCGGGGCGATGAACCGCACCCCCGCATCGGCGGAAACAGTCTCTAATCCAGCCCGAATCGCCTTGTTCGCCGCCACCCCACCGGCCACGGCGAAAACCGGATCGGCGGGCGACAAGGCCATGTAGGCCGCAAGGGCCCGCCGCGATTTCTCCAACAGCGTCTCGGTGACGGCGGCCTGAAACGACGCCGCGATATCGCTCACATCGCGCCGCGCCAGCGTGCCCTCCACCATCGCCTGATCCCGCGCCCGCAGGACGGCGGTCTTCAGCCCGGAAAACGACAGGTCACATCCCTCCCGGTCCAGAAGCGGGCGGGGAAAGCGGTGCGCCGCCGGGTCGCCATCGCCCGCCGCCGCCTCGATCGCAGGGCCGCCGGGCTGGCCCAGCCCAAGGATCCGCGCGGTCTTGTCGAAGGCCTCGCCCGGCGCATCGTCGATCGTCCCGCCCAGCCGGCGAAACCGGTCCGCATCCTCGGCGATCAGGAACTGGCAATGCCCCCCGCTGATCAGCAGCATCAGATAGGGAAACGCCGCGTCATCGGTCAGCCGCGGGGTCAGCGCATGGCCCGCCAGGTGGTTCACCCCCAGGATCGGCAGATCGCGGCCCGCCGCGATGCCCTTCGCGAACATCACCCCCGACAGAACGCCCCCGATCAGCCCGGGCCCCGCCGACACGGCCACCGCGTCGATCCTGTCCAGCCCGACACCGGCCTCGTCAAGCGCCCGCCGCGTCACATCCTCCAACCGCTCGGAATGCGCCCGCGCGGCGATCTCGGGCACCACGCCGCCGAAGGCCGCGTGCAGGCTGTCCTGCCCGACCACGACCGACGACAGGATGCGCGCCCCCGGCGCACCCGATTGCACCACGGCGGCAGCGGTGTCGTCGCAGGTGCTTTCGATTCCGAGGATCCGGAAGGGCGCGGTCATGGGCTGGTCTGTTGCAATGTGGTGGCACGGCGGATTACCACTCGCCCATGGCGAAATACAATCCGCAATGCCCGGGATGACCGGGCCCGGCACGGTCATCCTGCTGACCCGGCCCGAAGCATCCTCGGGCGCCTTCGCCGCCGGCCTCGCCGGGGCGGGGGCCGAAATCCTGACGTCCCCGCTGCAGGAAATCGTGCCTCTGGGCGATCCGGTCACACTCGCCCCCGATGCCGTCGTGCTCTTCACCTCGCGCCACGCGCCGCCCCGTGTGGCCGATGCCGCCGGGCAGCGCGCCTATTGCGTGGGCGACGCCACGGCGGAAGCGGCGCGGGCCGCGGGCTTCACCACGGTTTCGGCCTCGGGAACAGCGGAAGATCTCGTCCGCCTCGTCGCCCGCGACCGCCCCGTTGGCCCGCTGTTCTACCTGCGCGGCCGGAACGTCAGCCACGATCTCGTGCAGGCGCTGGAAGGGCAGGGGCGCACCGTCGCCGAACATGTCGTCTACGATCAGGAAGAACGCCCCCTCGATCCGGCCATCGCCACCCGCGCCGCCGCCGCCGCCCGCGTGATCGCCCCGCTTTTCTCGCCGCGCAGCGCCGATCTCCTCGCCCGGGCGCTTCCTGCCGATATCGTGCCCCATATCGTCGCGATCAGCGCCCGAACCGCCGCCGCCTGGACGCGCCCCGCCGCCCAATGCGCCATCGCGGCGGAACCGACGGCCGCCGCAATGCTTGACCTGACGCGACGGGTATTAGATTCCGACTCGCGTTCCTGAGCGTCACCGGGCAGTCTAGGGGATGCGGGACCGTGCGCTCCGGTCACCGCCCGAATGTTGAGAGGTGCTGCTGCCTTGGCCCGAAAGCCCAAGAACTCCAAGCCCGACGCCGATGAGGCCGCGTCCGACGCCACGGACCGGCTCGACGAGGCGACAGAAGCCGCACGCGACGACGCGGCATCCAGCGAGATAGAAGACGCGGAAATCGTGTCGGAAACGCCGCCGCCGGGCACCGGGGAAGGGCAGGGCGACGACGCACCCGCCGACGTACCGGGAAGGGACGATACTGCCGAAACACCGGCCGAGGCGGGGGAAGAGGCGGAACCACCCGTCCCGGAAGACGCCCCGGAACCCAGCGAAGAGGTATCCGCCGAAGCTGAGGCAACCGAAGACGCGAACCCGTCCGAGGGTGAAAAGGCCCCGTCGAACGACGGCGACACGCCCGAGGAAACCACCGGCGAAATCGTCGAAGAGGCCGCCGTGGCGGAAAGCACCGACGCCCCCGACGATCGCCCGGACGATGAAAGTACGTCCGACACCGCCGAAGACGCGAAACCCGCGCCGCCGCCCGCGCCCGTTCCGGCCAACGCGAACGAAAAACCGGCCTATGCCGCCGTCGTCCCGCTGCTTCTGGGCGGCGCAATCGCCGCCTTCTTCGGCTTCGTCGCCTCGAACATCATGCATGACCGGCGCACCGCGGATGCCCTCTCGCCCGAGGATAACGCGGCGGCCATTGCCGAGCTCGAAAGTGGCATCGCCGGCCAGGCCGCCCGAATCGAAACCCTCGAAGCCGTCGATCCCGGCCAGATCGCCAGCGACGCCGTCGCGCCGGTCTCGGCCGAGGCCCAGGCCCTCGCCACCCGGCTCGACGAGCTTTCGGGCCAGCTCTCCGCCCTCTCCGAACGGGTCGAAACCATCGCCATGCGCCCCACCGCCACGGGGATCGAGGCCGATGAATTCGACGCCGCCCTGTCGGAATTCCGCGATCAGCTCAACGCCGCCATCTCGAATGCCCAGACCGAAATCACCGAAGCCCGGCAGGAAGCCACCCGCATCTCGGAAGAGGCGTTCAGTGAAGAACAGGCCGCCGTCCTGCGCGGCGCCTGGGCCCAGGTCACCGGCGCGCTCCAGAATGGCGGGCCCTATGCCGAACCCCTGGCATCGGTGCGCGAAATCGCCGAGGTCGACGTCCCCCCCGGCCTTGCGGGCTCCGCCGATGCGGGCGTTCCCACGCTCTCCGACATCCAGCAGGCCTTCCCCGACGCGGCCCGCACCGCGCTCGAGGCGTCGATCCGCTCCGATACGGGCGAGGCCCCGCTGGATCGCCTGACGGCCTTCCTCCGCGTCCAGTCCGGCGTCCGGTCGCTCACCCCGCGCGAGGGCGACGATCCCGATGCGGTCCTCTCCCGCGTCGAGGCCGCGCTCCGCGCCGGCGATCTCGACACCGCCCTTGCCGAGGTCGGGGGTCTTCCGCAAGCGGGGCAGGAAAGCCTGTCCGACTGGATCGCCCTCGCCAACACCCGTCTCGAAGCTTTGCAGGCCGCTTCCGAGCTCTCCTCCAGCCTCAATACGAATTAAAGGGGGCCCCATGCTCTGGTCGCTCATAAAGATCGTTCTGTTTATCGGCCTCATCGCGGCACTGACCTGGGGCGCGGGGATCCTTCTCGAAACCGGCGGCGGCGTGCGCGTCGCGATCGGCACCATCGAATTCAACCTCGGGCCCCTTCAGGCGCTGATCGGGATCGGCCTGCTTCTGGTGGCCCTCTGGCTTGTCCTGAAACTCCTCAGCCTGACGGTCGCGATCCTGCGCTTCCTCAGCGGCGATGAAACCGCGATCACCCGCTGGCGCGGCCGCGCGCGCGAACGCAAGGGGTTCGAGGCGCTGGCCGACGGTCTCATGGCACTCGCGTCCGGAGAGGGCAGGGCGGCCATGGCCAAGGCGGCCCGCGCCGAGCGCTACCTCAAGCGGCCCGAACTCACCAACCTCATCACCGCCCAGGCAGCGGAAATGTCAGGCGACCGCGCCAAGGCCGAAGAGGTGTACAAGCGCCTTCTGCAGGATGAGCGCACCCGTTTCGTCGGCGTCCGCGGGATCATGAAGCAGAAGCTCGCCGCGGGCGACACCGACACCGCGATGAAGCTCGCCGAAAAGGCCTTCGCGCTCAAACCCCGGCATGAAGAGACGCAGGATATCCTCCTCCGCCTCCAGGCCGATCACGGGGATTGGAGCGGCGCGCGCCAGACCCTTGGCGCAAAGCTCAAATACGGCACGCTGCCGCGCAACGTCCACCGCCGCCGCGACGCCGTCCTCGCGCTGGGCGAGGCGAAGTCCATCGTCGAGGAAGGCAAGTCGATCGAGGCCCGCGAAACCGCGATCCAGGCGAACAAGCTGTCGCCCGATCTCGTGCCCGCCGCCGTCATGGCCGCCGAAAGCTATATCGAGAAGGGGCAGAAGAAATACGCCGCCCGCGTACTGACGAAGGCGTGGAACGCCCGGCCCCATCCCGATCTCGCCGCCGCCTTCGGCACGATCGAACCCGATGAGACGCCCGAGGCCCGGCTCAAGCGCTTCACGGCCCTGACCCGCCAGCACGCCGGCGATCCCGAAACGAAGATGCTGCTTGCCGAACTCAACATCGCCGCCGAAAACTTCGGCGACGCCCGCCGCGCCATGGGAACGCTGGCGGAAGAGGCGCCGACGGCCCGCAGCCTCACGATCATGGCCGCGATCGAACGTGGCGAGGGGGCCGGGGATTCGATCGTGAAGGGCTATCTCGCCCGCGCGGTGAACGCCTCCCGCGGCCCGCAATGGGTCTGCGGCAACTGCCAGCACATCCCGGGCCACTGGACGCCCGTCTGCGGCAATTGCGGCGCCTTCGATTCGCTCGACTGGCGCGAGGCCCCGCAGGGCAGCGAAACGGCCATGCAGGGCGGCGCCATGCTGCCCCTGATCGTCGGCACGCCCGAACCCGCGAAAGAGGAGCCGCCGGCAGAGCCCGTCGAACTCGCCGCCCCGGCGGAGGAGGCTCCCGGGCCCGACGCCCCCGAAACCCCGGATACCACAGCGGAACCCAGCAACCAGAACGAGGCGGTCGTCATCGACGCCGACGCCGAACCGGCCCCGCCGGAAGGCGAAATCGAAGAGCACCGAAAAACGGGCTAGCCCTCTCACGCGACCCCTGCTAAGAGGCCCCCGGCGCCGCTGTAGCTCAGCTGGTAGAGCACGTCATTCGTAATGATGGGGTCGGGGGTTCGAGTCCCTTCAGCGGCACCAGCGCTTTCCCGAAATCCCGTCCCGCTCGACATGGTGTTTTCGCGCTACCCGCGCTATTCCCTCACCCCATGGCCGAACTCCTCATCGTCTACCACTCCCGCACCGGCGGCAGCCGCCAGATGGCCGAGGCCGCCGTAGAGGCCGCGCGGGACGAGACGCCGACGACGCTGATCCCCGCCGCGACGGCCGAGCCCGAGATGCTCCTCGCCGCCGCCGGATATCTCTTCTGCGCCCCGGAAAACCTCGCCTCCCTCTCCGGCGTGATGAAGGATTTCTTCGACCGCTGCTATTACCCCGTCCTCGGCCGGATCGAGGGCCGCCCCTACGCCCAGATGATCTGCGCCGGGTCGGATGGCGAGGGCGCGGCCCGGCAAACCGCCCGCATCGCCCAGGGCTGGCGCCTGCGCGAGGTTCAGCCACCCCTGATCGTCTGCACCCACGCCCAGACGCCCGAGGCGATCCTTGCCGAAAAGACGATTGCCGGGCCCGATCTCGCCCGCTGCCGCGAGCTTGGCGCGGCGATGGCCGCGGGCCTCAGCCTCGGGGTGTTCTGAACCCTAGTCCAGCGCCCAGCGCTTCGGCTGAAGGCTGGCCTGAAACCAGGTGACGAACCCCACGACCGAAAACACCGGCACCCCCGTGGCCCGCCGGATCGCGCGCGCATAGGGCGTCATGTTCGTGCATTCCAGAACGATCGCCCCCACCTCCGGATGCCGCTCCAACAGCCGCCGCGCGGCGGCCACGTTGTCCCGCTCCGCCGCCGCCACGTCGAGGGCGAGCGCATCGCCCAGGATCGCCTCGGTGAAACTCTCGCCGCCTTCCGTCGTCTCGATGGGCGTGCCTTCGGGCACGCCTGCCCCCGCAAGATGCCGCTCGGTCAGGGTGGAACCCGAAATCGTCAGGATCCCCGCCCGCTTCCCCGCCGGCAGAAGCGCGTTCACCATCCCCACCTGCTGGAGAGAGGATGTCGCGACCGGAATGCCCACCGCCTCCGACAATTCCTTCTGAAACAGCGCGAGGAACCCGCAATTCGTGGTGATCCCGTCCGCCCCGTCGCGTTCGAGGCCCCGCGCGGCGTCGATGAACTCGGGCAAAAGCCCTTCGGCCCCCTTCCGCACCACCCGGTCGGGCGAGGCATCGCGCACCACCCGGTAAAGCACCGGAAACTCCCAGGTGCCCGCATGCCCCATATCGCCCGGAATCCGCGGAAACCGCGCCTCCAGCATCAGGATCCCGACTGAGGCACCATAGATCGCCTTGCGGCCCTCAACCCGCATCGCCGGCCTCCACCGCCGGGCGCGCCGCCAGCGCGTCCGACCCATCCATGTAGATATGCGAAATGCCCTCGCGCACCGCGTCCATCACCTGATCCATCCGCCGGGTGATGTGCCGCTCCATCAGCGCCGCGGCCCCCACCCCGTCCCGCGCCAGAAGCGCGTCGATCATGCCGGCGTGTTCGGTCTTCGTGTCGCGGATGCGTTTCGTCATGTCGACCCAGCGCACCACCCGGATCTGTTCGTTCACCCCGTTCAGCCGGGCCTCCAGCGCCGCGTTCCCGGTCAGCCGGGCGATGCCCATGTGAAACGCCTCGTCATCCTCCGCCGCCTCGCCGATCGTCATCCCCTTCAGCCGCGCTTCGGCATCGGCATGCCGCGCGGCGAAGGCCGCAAGCTCCGCCTCTCCGGCCCGCTCCACCGCCAGCCGCACCGCCGCCGTTTCAAGGATCACCCGAAGCTCGTACAGGTCATAGATCGTCTTCGGCTCCAGCGGCCGGGCGAAAAACCCCTCGCCGGGCCGGAACGTCACAAGCCCCTCCGACACCAGCCGGTTCAGCGCCTCGCGCAAGGGCGTGCGGCTCGCCTCAAGCTCCCGCGCCAGCGCAACCTCGTTCAGACGGTCGCCCGGGCGAAAGGCGAAGGCGATGCTCTTGGCCTTCAGCACGTCATAGATGGCGTCGACCCGGGGGATGGACATTGCGACAGGGCTCCTCTTCGAAAGGAACGTTGACAGATGCGGCGGCGAAGTCAATTATTCAATGCTGTATACAGCAGTGTGGTCAGCATGTCTCACTCCCCCAACACCCCCACCGGCGCCGATGCTCTTGTCGCGATGCTAAAGGCCTACGAGGTCCGGCATATCTTCGGGCTCTGCGGGGATACGTCACTCCCGTTCTACGACGCGATGGCCCGCGACGGGGCCGGGATCGATCACATCCTCACCCGCGACGAACGCCACGCGGGCTACATGGCCGATGCCTATGCCCGGCTCACCGGCAAGCCGGGGGTGTGCGAAGGGCCGTCCGGCGGCGGGGCCACCTACATCCTGCCCGGCGTGGTCGAGGCCAATGAAAGCTCGATCCCCATCCTCGCCATCACCACCGATGTGGCGCAGACATCCGCGGGCCGCTACCCCCTGACCGAACTGGATCAGGAGGCGCTGTTCCGCCCGCTGACGAAATGGAACGCCACCTTCAGCGATGCCGCGCGGCTTCCCGCCATGGTCCGCCGCGCGTTCCGCGAGATGACGACGGGCCGCCCGGGCGCGGTGCACATGGCGCTCCCCTTCGATGTCCAGAAAGCCCCCGCCGATGCGCGCGAGATCTGGGCCGATCCCCGCCACACCCGCTTCCCGGCACTCCCCGCCAGCCCCGATCCGGCCGCGATTGAGGATCTGGCCCGCGCCCTCACCGAAACCTCCCGCGCCCTCGTCATCTGCGGTGGCGGCCCGGTGATCGCGGGGGCGGAAGACGCGCTCCGCCAACTGGCGGAACGCCTGAACGTGCCCGTCGCCACCACCGTCTCGGGGCAGGGCGCGATCGCAGAAACCCATCCCCAGGCCATCGGCGTCGTCGGCTCGAACGGCGGCGTCCCCGCCACCCGCGCCATCGTCGACGCCGCCGATCTCATCCTCTTCATCGGCTGCCGCGCCGGGTCGGTCACGACCGAGCGCTGGCGCTCCCCGGCCCCGGGCCAGCGCATCGCCCATATCGACAGCGACCCCGCGGTGATCGGCGCGAATTACGACACCGAAATCGCCATCGCCGCCGATGCCCGCGCGGCACTCGAAGCGCTCAACGCCGCGCTTGACGACAGGCCCGCCGCCGATCACGGCGGCGCGGCGCTCGCGACAAAGGCCTGGGCCGCCAAGCTTGCCGCCTTCCGCCCGCTTGCGGATGCCACCTCGGGCCCCGTTACCCCCGAGGCAACCATCGCGGCGCTCGCCCGCGCGCTCCCCGAAGACGCGGTGATCTGCGCCGATCCGGGCACGCCCTGTCCCTACGTCTCCGCCCATTACCGCTGGCGCCGCGTCCGGCGGCACTTCATCACCAACCGCGCCCATGGCGCGCTGGGCTACGCGCTTGCCGCCGCCGCCGGCGCCCAGGTCGCGCGGCCAGACGCCACCGTGCTCGCGCTGATGGGCGACGGCTCCTTCGGCTTCTCCTGCGGCGAATTCGAAACCATCGTCCGCCTCGGCCTCCCGATCAAGGCGCTTGTCTTCTCGAACGCCGTCTTCGGCTGGATCAAGGCGGGCCAGAAATCGGGCTTTGGCGCGCGATATCACAACGTCGATTTCGGCGTCACCGATCACGCCGCGGTGGCCCGCGCCTTCGGCGTCGCCTCCTGGACGGTGGACGACCCGCGCGCGCTCGACGCCACCATCGCGAAAGCGCTCGCCCATGACGGCCCTGCGCTGATCGACGTGATCTCCCAGCCCCTGCACGATGCGGCGGCCCCGGTCTCGGAATGGGTGGCGTGAGCGATCTCGACCAGGTCATCACCGGCTACCGGGTCTGGCACTGCCGCCTGCCGGTCCGGTCGAAACGCTCGCACGGGATCGGCACGGTTTCCGATGCCTGCGAGGTCGTCCTCCTCCGCCTCACCCTCGAAGACGGAACCGAAGGCTGGGGCGAAGCGGCGGCATGGTCCGTGTTCACCGGCTCGCCCGAAGCCAGCTTCGCGGCGCTGGATCGCTACATCCGGCCTCTCGTCGAAGGCCGCAAGCTTTCCGATCGCCCCGCGCTCATGGCACAGGCCCGCCGCGCCGTCGCCCATTGCACAGAGGCCAAGGCGGCCCTCGAAAGCGCGCTCCTCGATCTCGAAGGCCGGGTCCGCGGCCTCCCCGTCGCCCGCCTCCTCGGCCCCGATCCGAAATCGTCGGTGCCGCTGTCGGTCTCCATCGCCGATCCCGATTTCGATCAGGACATCCGCCTTCTCGAACGCCTCACCGCCGACGGCGTGGGCATCGTGAAGCTGAAGACGGGCTTTCGCGATCACGCCTTCGATCTTCGCCGCCTCGAACACCTCCGCACCCATTTCCCGGCACTCGATGTGCGCGTCGATTACAACCAGGGCCTCACCGCCGACGAAGCGCTCGCGCAGGTGCCCGAGGTCGCGCGCTTCGCCCCCACCTTCATCGAACAGCCGGTGGCCTTCCACGACTACGACACCATGGCCCGGCTCCGCGGCCTCACAGACATCCCCCTCCTCGCTGACGAAAGCGTCTTCGGACCCGAGGATATGGCCCGCGCGATCCGCGAAGGCATCTGCGACGGCGTGTCGGTCAAGGTGATGAAATCCGGCGGCCCGGTCCGGGGGGCGGAGGTCGCGCGCATGGCCGCCGAGGCCGGGCTCTCCGCCTATGGCGGCGACATGTTCGAATCCGGCCTAGGCCACCTCCCCGGCCTCCACATGGTCGCGGCCTGCCCGGAAATTACGCTTGGCTGCGAATTCTACCAGGCGCGCTACTACCTCGTCGAAGATCTGCTCGACGGCGAGATCGAACTGAAGGACGGTGCGCTTGTTCTGCCCACCGGCCCGGGCCTCGGCCTTTGCCCCGATCCCGACAGGGTGGCGGCAGCGGAATGGACGAAACGATGACAATTTATCAACATTTCGTTGACGAAACGCAAAAATCCGACAGACTACCCCTGTCGAATCATGTGGAGCGTGGCCAATGAGCCCGGCGGACCACAACAAAACCCCCACGCGCCACGCCGTCATCATCGGCGCCGGGATCGTCGGGGTCTCCACCGCGATCTGGCTGCAGCGCGACGGCTGGCAGGTCACGCTTCTCGACAGGGCCGGGCCGGGCGAAGGCACGAGCTACGGCAATGGCGGGGTGCTCGCCACCTGCGCGATGGTGCCGGTCACCGTGCCGGGCCTCATCGGCAAGGCGCCGAAGATGCTCTTCGATCCCGACCAGCCGCTCTTCCTCAAATGGTCCTACCTGCCGCGCCTCCTGCCGTGGCTGCGCAAATACCTCTCGAACGCCAACCCCGCCGACACCCGCCGCATCGCCAGCGCCATCAACGGGGTCGTCGCGGACAGCCTTGAAGAACACCAGGCCCTCGCCCGGGGCACGAAGGCCGAACGCTGGATCGTGCCGTCCGATTACGTCTTCGTCTACAAGGACAGGGCGGCCTTCGAAGGCGACAGCTTCGTCTGGGATATCCGCAAAAGCCACGGCCATCGGTGGGACGAACTCGATGCCGCCGCCTTCAGGGCCTACGATCCCGTCTTCGCCGACCGGTTCAAATTCGCGATCCGCCTGGGCGGGCACGGGCGCATCGCCGACCCGGGGCAATACGTCAAGGATCTGGCCGACCACGCCGTCGAAAACGGCGCAAGGCTGATCACCGCCGAAGCCACCGACATTATCCGCGAGGGCGGCCGCGTCACGGGCGTCCGCGCGGGCGGCGAAACCCTCCCCTGCGACGCCGCCGTGATCGCCACCGGCGTCTGGTCGGGGCCGCTGTCGAAGACCCTGGGCCTCAGCGTCCCGCTCGAAAGCGAACGCGGCTATCACCTCGAACTCTGGAACCCCTCGGTCCAGCCCCGCTCCCCGGTGATGATCACCTCGGGCAAGTTCGTCGCCACCCCGATGGAAGGCCGCCTGCGCCTTGCCGGTGTGGTCGAATTCGGCGGCCTCGATACCCCGCCCTCCCGCGCGCCTTTCGATCTTCTGAAACGCGCGGCCTCCAGCACCTTCCCGGGCCTCACCTGGGACGACACGAAGGAATGGATGGGCCACCGCCCCGCGCCCGCCGATTCGATCCCGGTGATCGGCGAGGCCCCGGGGCCGAAAGGTGCCTTCCTCGCCTTCGGACACCACCACATCGGCCTGACGGCCGGCCCCCGCACGGGCCGCCTTCTCGCCCAATCCATGTCGGCCAGACCGCCGAACATTGACCTGACGGCATATTCGCCTGCACGGTTCGCCTGAGGCCGGCAGCGAAACGACCGGCCAACAAGCTCAACAAGGGAGACAGACCATGAAGAAACTCACCAGCCTCTTGGCAGCAACGGCGCTCACCGCCGCCGCCGCGCTTCCGGCCGCGGCCGAAAAGTGGGATATGCCGATGGCCTATGCCGCCACCAACTTCCATTCGGAAGTCGGCGCGAACTTCGCCAAATGCGTGACCGACGGCACCGGCGGCGATCTCGAGATCGTCACCCACCCCTCCGGCTCGCTCTTCCCCGGAAACGAGATCAAGCGCGCCGTGCAAACCGGCCAGGCCGCCATCGGCGAACGCCTGATCTCGGCGCACCAGAACGAGAACCCTCTTTACGGCGTCGATTCGGTGCCCTTCCTCGTCTCGTCCTTCGACCAGCACGAAAAGCTCTGGGAAATCGCCGGGCCGAAGGTCGCCGAAGCGCTCGACGAGGAAAACCTGCACTATCTCTATTCGGTGCCGTGGCCGCCGCAGGGCCTCTACTTCCGCAACGAGGTCAACTCGGTCGACGACATGAAGGGCGTGAAGTTCCGCTCCTACTCCACCGCCACCGCGCGGCTCGCGGAACTGACCGGCATGCTGCCGGTCCAGATCGAAGCGGCCGAGATCAGCCAGGCCTTCGCCACGGGCGTCGCCGATTCGATGATCTCCTCGGGCGCCACCGGCTATGACCGCAAGGTGTGGGAGCATCTGAACTACTTCTACATCGTCGACGCCTGGCTGCCGCGCAACGTCGTCTTCGTGAACAACGACGCCTGGAACGGGCTGTCGGACGAAACGAAGGGCGTGCTCGAATCCTGCGCGGCGTCGGCTAAGGCCGAAGGCCTGGCCCGCTCGAAGGATTACACCCAGTTCACGCTCGACGGCCTGAAGGAAGGCGGCATGTCGGTGACGAACGCCTCCGACACGCTGGTCAGCCAGCTGAAGGAAATCGGCGCCACGATGACCGAAGAGTGGCTCGCCACCGCCGGCGAAGACGGCAAGGCGATTGTCGACGCCTACAACGCCTCGAACTGACGGCACGGGCGGGGCCGGGCGCCCGGGGCCGTCACGGCCCCGATTCCGGCCCCGCAGATCCACAAAAAAGAGGGAACGGGGACAATGGCGGCAGCGCGCGCGCTCAGGCGTATTCTTGACGCACTCTATCTCACCGGCGGGATCATCGCCTCGCTCTTCCTGATCGCGATCCTCACCATCATCGTGCTTCAGATGCTGGCGCGCTGGACGGGGCAGGTCTTCCCCGGCGCCACCGATTACGCGGGCTACTGCATGGCCGCGGCCTCCTTCTTCGCCTTCGCCTATGCGCTCAATCACGGCGCCCATATCCGGGTGTCGCTGGTGCTGTCGGCGATGGGCTCGAAACGCCGCTGGGGCGAAACCTTCTGCTTCGCCGTCGGCACGCTCATCGCCACCTATTTCGCCTGGTACGCGGTGAAGGGCACCTACATCTCCTGGCGCTGGAACGAGATCAGCCAGGGCCTCGACAAAACCCCGATCTGGATCCCGCAGATTTCCATGGCGGTCGGCGCGATCCTTCTCGCCATCGCCTTCTGGGATCACCTCGTGCAGCTTCTCTTCCGGGGCGAACACGGCATCCGCAGCGATCTCGTCGATCAGAGCCACGCGGAGTAACGGGCCATGGAACAGCTTCTTCCCATCGCGATCTTCCTCTTCGTTCTCTTCTTCCTCCTCGGCTCGGGTGTCTGGGTCGGCCTCGCGCTCATGGGCGTGGCCTATGTGGGGATGGAAATGTTCACCCCCCGCCCGCCGGGCGACGCCATGATCACCCGGATCTGGGGCGCCTCGTCATCCTGGACGCTCACAGCCCTCCCGCTCTTCATCTGGATGGGCGAAATCCTCTACCGAACGCGATTGTCCGAAGACATGTTCCGGGGCCTCTCGCCCTGGCTCGCGCGCCTGCCGGGCGGCCTCGTCCACACCAATATCGTGGGCTGCACCGTCTTCGCCGCCGTCTCCGGCTCCTCCGCCGCCACGCTGACGACGGTCGGCAAGATGTCGATCCCCGAACTCCGCAAACGCCAGTACCCCGAGCGCATGGTCATCGGCACACTCGCCGGGGCGGCCACGCTGGGGCTCATGATCCCGCCGTCCCTGACGCTGATCGTCTACGGCGTCACGATCAACGAATCGATCACCAAGCTTTTCATGGCGGGCATCTTCCCCGGCCTCGTGCTCGCGGGGATGTTCATGGCCTATGTCGCGATCATGTCCTTCGTCTCGAAGGATTTCGCGCCAACCCCCGAAACGCCGATGACCTTCGCCGAGAAGATCGCGAACTCGCGCTTCCTGATCCCGGTGATCTGCCTGATCCTCGTCGTCATCGGCTCGATGTATCTCGGTTACGCAACGGCGACCGAGGCCGCCGCCTTCGGCGTGATCGGCGCGCTGATCCTCGCCGCCACCCAGGGCTCGCTCAACTGGGGCACCTTCACCGAAAGCCTGATGGGCGCGGTGCGCACCTCGGCGATGATCGCGCTCATCCTCGCGGGCGCGGCCTTCCTGTCGCTGTCCATGGGCTTCACCGGCCTGCCGCGCGGGCTGGCCGATCTGATCGCCTCCCTCGAACTCAGCCGGTTCGAGCTTCTGATGGCGCTCCTCGTCTTCTACATTATCCTCGGCATGTTCCTCGACGGGATCTCCTCGGTCGTCCTGACCATGGCGGTGGTCGAGCCGATGATCCGCCAGGCCGGGATCGATATCATCTGGTTCGGCATCTTCATCGTCGTCGTGGTGGAAATGGCGCAGATCACGCCGCCCATCGGGTTCAACCTCTTCGTCCTTCAGGGGATGACCAGCCACGAGATGACGTTCATCGCCCGCGCCGCGATCCCGATGTTCCTCATCATGGTGGTGATGGTCTTCGTCCTGATCGCCTTCCCCGAACTCGCCACCTGGCTGCCCGATAACATCCGGCAACGGCCCGGCGGCTAGGGTGATCGCCGCGCCGCTTCGCTGGGCGGCGCGCCACGGGCGCGCCTGCCTGATCGCGGGGCTTCTCGCCGGGTTCCTGTTCCCCGGGGCCGCGCTCACACTGAAGCCGTGGCTGCCGGAAATCGTGGCGCTGATGATCTTCGTCGCCGCCTTCCGGATCGGCGCGCGCGCGGCCTGGGGCGGGCTGAAGGCGCTGCCCAACGCGGTGCGCACCGTCCTTCTGCTGCAATGCGCGCTGCCCGTCCTCACCCTCGCGGTGTGCCTCCTGCTCGGCATCGCGGCGCTTCCGGCGGTCTTCGCGGTGATCCTGATGATGTCGGCCCCCTCGATTTCGGGCAGCCCGAACCTCACCATCCTCCTCGGCCACGATCCCGCCCCCGCGCTCCGGCTCATGATCCTCGGAACCGCCGCGCTGCCGCTGACAGTGCTGCCCGTCCTCTGGCTCCTGCCGGGGATCGAGGGGCCGCAGATCCTCCTCGCCGGCCTCCGCCTCCTCCTCACCATAGCCGCCGCCACGGCGCTCGCCTTCGTCCTTCGCCACATCCTGATGCGCGAGGTCTCCGATCCGGCGCGCGAGGCGCTCGACGGGCTCGGCGCGCTTCTCATGGCGATCGCCGTCGTGGGCCTTCTCGCCGGGCTGTCGCCCACGCTTCGCGCCGATCCCTCCACGGCCCTCGCCTGGATCGCCCTCGCCTTCACCGTCAACATCGGGCTTCAGCTTCTGGGCCTCGCCGTTTTCGGCCGCGCCCCCGACGCGGTGCCGAAATCCATCATCGCCGGAAACCGGAACGTCGCGCTCTTCCTCGTCGCGCTGCCCGCCAGCGCCACTGATCCGATCCTGTCCTTCATCGGCGGCTATCAACTGCCCATGTACACGACACCCATCGTCATGGCGCCGATATACAAGGCATGGGAGCGCTATCAGACACCCACCTGACATCGAACCGTTGCAATCAAGGCCATGGCCTGTTCTATTCCCCCCGAAAGGCCACACAGAGGGCCTGCGACCAACTTGGGGAGATGACCTTGGCCTCAACCGATGCCAATGGTGCGGCGTTCGTCGAATTCGAACGCGTACAAAAAAGCTACGATGGCGAAACTCTGGTGGTGAAGGATCTCAACCTTTCCGTCGGAAAGGGTGAATTCCTGACGATGCTGGGGCCCTCGGGATCCGGCAAGACGACCTGCCTGATGATGCTCGCCGGTTTCGAAACCGCCACCCATGGCGAAATTCGCCTGGGCGGGAAAGAGATCAACAACATCCCGCCGCACAAGCGCGGCATCGGGATGGTGTTCCAGAACTACGCGCTCTTTCCCCACATGACTGTGGCCGAAAACCTCGCCTTCCCGCTCGAAGTCCGCAAGATCGGCAAGGACGAGCGGGAAAAGAAGGTCAAGCGCGCCCTCGACATGGTGCAGATGGGCGCCTTCGGCGGCCGCCGCCCCGCCCAGCTTTCGGGCGGCCAGCAACAGCGGATCGCGCTCGCCCGCGCCCTCGTGTTCGAACCGGAACTCGTGCTGATGGACGAACCGCTCGGCGCCCTCGACAAGCAGCTGCGCGAACACATGCAGTTCGAGATCACGAACCTCGCCCACCAGCTCGGCATCACCACGGTCTACGTCACCCACGACCAGACCGAGGCGCTGACGATGTCCGATCGCGTGGCGGTGTTCGACGACGGGGTCATCCAGCAGCTCGCACCCCCCGACGATCTCTACGAAAAACCGCTCAACAGCTTCGTCGCCCAGTTCATCGGCGAGAACAACACGCTGCAGGGCAAGGTCGAAACGATCAGCGGCAACATCGCCAACGTCCGCCTCGACGATGGCGGCCTGATCGATGCGGTGCCCGTGAACGTCTCGGAGGTGGGCGAACGCACGCTCGTCTCGATCCGGCCTGAGCGGGTCGAAATCAACCCCGACGGCCTCGGCCCCGACGCCCACACGCTCGATGCCGAGGTGCTCGAATTCATCTACATGGGCGACGTGTTCCGCACCCGGCTCAAGGTCGCCGGACGCGACGATTTCATCGTCAAGACGCGGAACCGCGCCGATCAGGTGCGTCTCAAGCCCGGCGAGCAGATCAAGATCGGCTGGCTCCCTGAGGATTGCCGGGCGCTTGACGCCTGAGAGATATCCTCCGGGCCGATGCCCGACCCGGGGGAGGTAACGAGAAGGGCATGTTTGCAAGGAGAAACCAAGGAATGAAAACCAAGACAATCCTGATGTCCGGCGCGGCCCTCGCCGTGGCAGGCGTTGCCTACGCCGGAAGCCACGCGGCCATGTCTGACAACATGACGCTCGTCAGCTGGGGCGGCGCATATCAGCAAAGCCAGATCAACGCCTATTCGGATCCCTACAAGGCGATGAACGACGGCCTCGAAGTGGTGTGGGACGAAAGCTCGGCCGAAGCCGTCGCCAAGCTCCGCGCCATGAACGAAGCGGGCAACGTCACCTGGGATCTCGTGGATGTGGTGGCCTCCGACGCCATCCGCCTCTGCGACGAAGGCCTCGCCATGGAAATCGACCATGACGAACTCCTGGCCCCGGCGCCCGACGGCACCCCGGCCTCCGAGGATTTCGGCGATCTGATCGTGTCCGATTGCTACATCCCGCAGATCGTCTACTCGACGACGGCCGGCTACCGCACCGACATGGTCGGGGATAACCCGCCGACCAGCATCTGCGCGATGTTCGACACCGAAACCTACCCCGGCAAGCGTTCGCTCGAAAAGCGCCCGATCAACAACATGGAATGGGCCCTGATCTGCGACGGCGTCGCCAAGGAAGACGTCTATGACGTGCTCGAAACCGAAGAAGGCCAGGCACAGGCTTTCGCCAAGCTCGACACGATCAAGGATGATGTGATCTGGTGGTCCGCCGGCGCCGACACGCCGCAGCTTCTGGCCGACGGCGAAGTCGTCATGGGCACCACCTATAACGGCCGCCTGTTCTCGCTCATCGAAGAGCAGGGTCAGCCGGTTGCCATGCTCTGGGACGCCCAGGTGTTCGACCTCGACGGCTGGATCATCCCGACCGGCCTGCCGGAAGAGCGCCTGAACCGCGTGAAGGATTTCGTGCGCTTCGCGACCGACACCCAGCGCCTCGCCGACCAGGCGAAGTGGATCTCTTACGGCCCGGCCCGTGCCTCGTCCGCACCGCTGGTTTCGACCCATGCCGATCTCGGCATCGAAATGGCGCCGCACATGCCGACCGATCCGGAAAACGCGAAGAACACCTTCCTCTACAACTACGAATGGTGGGCTGACTATCGCGACGACCTGGACGCCAAGTTCCAGGCCTGGCTCGCCCAGTAAGGGCCGGCTTCCAGAACCACGCAGCCGGGCGGCCTTTCCGCCCGGCGGCACACTGAAACACCCCGGGGGACAGAACGCATGGCGAAGGGCTACTGGATCATTCACGTCTCGGTCACCAATCCCGAGCCGTACCAGGAGTATATTCGCCGCGACACGCCGATCATCGAAGGCTTGGGCGGGCGCTTCATCGTCCGCGGCGGCACCTCCGACACGAAGGAAGGCAGCCTCCTCCAGCGCCACGTGATTGTCGAGTTCGACAGCTACGCCCAGGCGCTCGCGGCCTGGGACGACCCGGCCTACCAGGAAGTGGCCGCGATCCGCCGCGCCAATGCCGAAAGCGACGTCGTGATCGTCGAGGGAACATAACATGACGGACGCCACCGCAGGACCCGATCAAGTCACCGGCGCGACGCCCGACAACGCGCTCCGCAACGCCGACCGCGCCAAGGACGGGCCGATGCTCGCCGCCGACGGCACCCCGCTCAAGAAAAGTCTCGCCCGCGCGCTCCGCCGCCAGAAAATCCGCGCCCTCGCCCTGATCGCGCCGCTCCTGATCTTCATCCTCGTCAGCTTCATCGCCCCGATCGTCGACATGCTGTTCCGGTCGGTCGAAAACCAGATCGTCTCCGAAACGCTGCCGCGCACCGTCGTGGCGCTCGAAGACTGGGATTACGAAAGCGGCGAGGCGCCGGGCGAAGATGTCTTCGCCGCCATCTACATCGATCTGTTCCGCGCCGAGGAGTTCAAGGAACACACCCGTCTGGGGTCCCGCCTGAACTACGAAACCACCGGCATCTCGTCGCTGTTCCGGCGCACGGGCCGGGGCATCGGGCGGATGGATACCGATATCTATACCGACCAGTTCCAGGATCTCGATCCGGCCTGGGAAGATCCGGCCACCTGGATCGACCTGATGAACGACGACGGCGCGCGCGAGATCCTCGTCGATACCGCCTCCGCCTGGTCGGCATGGGAAGCGGTCGTCACCGAGGCGAACGACGATGTCCTCGCCGAGGAAGAACCCGAAGATATCCTCTACACGATGCTCTACCGCGACCTGACAAGCGAGCGGGCGGGCTTCATTTCAAGCTATGACGGCCCCCACGGCGATCTCCTCGCCACCGCCATCGACGCGGCGGCGGATTTCGAAAGCGTGTCGATCAAGGATCAGTTCCTCGAAATCGAGGAAGACTGGGCCGAAGTCGAAGTCTGGGGCACGATCAAGGCCTTCGCGCCCGAATACACGCCGGGCTACTTCCTTACAGCGGTCGACCTGCAGAAAACGCCGTCTGGCATCGAGGCTCAGCCCGACGATCAGGCGATCTACATTCTCCTGTTCAAGCGAACGCTCTTCATGTCCCTCGTGATCACGATCTCCTGCGTGCTCCTGGGCTATCCGATCGCGTTCCTCTTGGCCTCGCTGCCCTTGCGCACCTCGAACGTGCTCCTGATCCTCGTTCTTCTCCCGTTCTGGACATCGCTTCTCGTCCGCACCAGCGCCTGGAAGGTGCTTCTGCAGCAGCAGGGGGTGATCAACGACATCCTCGTCTGGATGGGCCTTGTCGCCGATGACGCGCGGCTCGTCATGATCAACAACCAGTTCGGCACCATCGTCGCCATGACGCATATTCTTCTGCCGTTCATGATCCTGCCGCTCTACTCGGTGATGAAGACGATCCCGCCCTCCTACGTCCGCGCCGCCAAATCGCTCGGCGCCACGAACTGGACGGCGTTCTGGCGCGTCTACTTCCCGCAATCCGTGCCGGGGATCGGCGCGGGCTGTATCCTCGTCTTCATCCTCGCCATCGGCTACTATATCACGCCGGAGCTTGTGGGCGGCACCACCGGCACGTTCATCTCGAACCGGATCGCCTATCACATCTCGTCCTCGCTCAACTGGGGGCTGGCGGCGGCGCTGGGCACGATCCTTCTGGTCGTCGTCCTCGCGCTTTACTGGATCTACGACCGCATCGTCGGCATCGACAACGTGAGCCTGGGGTGACGCCATGAGCCTGACCGACACCCGCGCAAAACCCGATCTGATGAGCTTCACCATCCCGGTGGTCGCTGCGGCCGGGGCCTTCTTCGGCCTCGTCCTCGGCACATCGTTCGGAAGTTCGCTTCTGGGCCTCGCCGCCGGCGCCATCGCCGGCGCGCTCACGGCCTATATCCTCGTCAGCTTCCTGGCGCCCAAGCAGGGCCGAATCGCCGCCGTCGTGGTCTTCGCGATCGTGGGCTTCCTGCTCGCGGGCATCAAGGGCGCGGTCGGCGGCGGCCTCGTCGCCGTGGTGCTGGGCTGGCTCAGTTACTGGGTTGCCTCCGGGCGCTACCGTTCCGGCGTACCGCTCTACGCCACGCCGCTCCAGGTTCTCTGGCACAACACGTTCCTTCTGATCTGCGGCATCATCTTCTTCTTCCTGATCGCGCCGATCGTCGTGGTGATGCCGCTGTCCTTCAACGCCGAGGATTTCTTCACCTTCACGCCCGAAATGCTGGCTTTCGATCCGGCGGGCTATTCGCTGAAGCACTACAGGGATTTCTTCACCAACCCCGACTGGCAGCAGGCACTCAGAAATTCCGTCCAGATCGCCCCGGCCGCCACCCTCCTGTCGGTGTCGCTCGGCACGCTCGCGGCCATCGGGCTGTCGCAATCCCACGTGCCCTTCCGCCGTGCGATCATGGCGATCCTGATTTCACCCATGATCGTGCCGCTCATCATCTCGGCGGCGGGGATGTATTTCTTCTATTCCCGCCTCGGGCTTCAGGGCACCTATATCGGCGTCGTCCTCGCCCATGCGGCGCTGGGCATCCCCTTCGTCATCATCACCGTGACGGCCACGCTGGTCGGCTTCGACAACTCGCTCACCCGCGCGGCCGCCAACATGGGCGCGGGGCCCGTCCGCACCTTCTTCAAGGTGCAGATGCCCCTTATCCTGCCCGGCGTGATCTCGGGCGGCCTCTTCGCCTTCATCACGTCGTTCGACGAGGTTGTCGTCGTGCTCTTCGTCGGCTCCGCCAACCAGCAGACATTGCCCTGGCAGATGTTCACCGGCCTCCGCGAACAGATCAGCCCGACGATCCTCGCCGTCGCCACGATCCTCGTCGTCATCTCCATCGCGCTTCTTACCACGGTCGAGCTTCTGCGCCGCCGGTCCGAACGCCTGCGCGGGATGTCCCCGGGGTGAGGCCGCCGTTCGAGGCCGCCGAATACGCCCGCCGCGTCGACAAGACGCGCCGCGCCATGGCCGCGCGCGGGATCGATCTGATCGTCGTCTCCGACCCGTCGAACATGGCCTGGCTCACGGGCTATGACGGCTGGTCCTTCTACGTCCACCAATGCGTCCTGCTGCACACCGATCACGATCCGATCTGGTTCGGCCGGGGGCAGGATGCCGCCGGGGCGCGGCGCACCACGCGCCTGCCCGAGGGCGATATCGTCGGCTACGAAGATCACTACGTTCAGTCCACCGAACGCCACCCGATGCAGGTGCTCGCCGCCGAGATCGCGCGCCGCGGCTGGGCCACCGCCCGGATCGGGGTGGAGATGGACAATTACTGGTACACCGCCGCCGCCCACGCGCACCTGACCGTCGGGCTCCCCGATGCGAAGATCTCCGACGCCACCGCGCTCGTGAACTGGCAGCGCGCCGTGAAATCCGCCCCCGAACTCGCGCTCATGCGCGAGGCCGGCCACCTCGTTTCCCGCATGCACCGCATGATCGCCGAGATCGCAGAACCGGGCCTCCGCAAATGCGATCTCGCCGCCCGCATCCAGGCCGAAGGCGTCCGCTGGTCGGATGAGATCGGCGCAGGCGGCGATTACCCCGCCATCGTGCCGCTCCTGCCGTCTGGCTCCGACGCCGCCGCCCCGCATCTCACCTGGGATGACGCGCCTCTGAAGGACGGCGAAGGCACCTTCTTCGAAATCGCGGGCGTCCGTCACCGCTACCACTGCCCGCTCTCGCGCACCGTTTTCCTCGGCACCCCGCCGACCGCGATGACCGAGGCCGAAAAGGCCGTGCTCGAAGGGATGGAGGCGGGGCTCGACGCCGCCCGCCCCGGTAACACCTGCGAGGATATCGCGCGCGCCTTCTTCGCCGTCCTCGCCCGCCAGGGGATCGAGAAAGACAACCGCACCGGCTACCCCATCGGCCTCAGCTACCCGCCCGACTGGGGCGAGCGCACCATGTCGCTCCGCCCCGGCGACCGCACCGAGCTTGAACCGGGCATGACCTTCCATTTCATGACAGGCCTCTGGATGGAGGATTGGGGGCTCGAGATCACCGAAAGCATCGCCATCACAGACGGGGCCCCGGAATGCCTCGCAGACGTGCCCAGGGAACTTCTGGTCAAGGGCTGACGGGCCCCGAATCCGCAACCCCCGCCCAAACCGCTGCCTTTTCGGTCGCGCCCGCGCCACGCCCAGCACAAATCGGTGCAAAACCCATTGCACTCACCGCAACCGCTAGTAGTCTCTCGGTCCCGGGCACCTAGTTCCGGGCACCAGGGACGAAAGAGAGAGCGATGAAATTCTCCATCGAACGCGCGGCGCTTCTCCGGGCGGTGGCCCAGGCGCAATCGGTTGTGGAACGGCGCAACACGATCCCGATCCTCGCCAATGTCCTGATCGAGGCCGACGGCGATACCGTCACCTTCCGCGCCACCGATCTCGATATCGAGGTGGTCGACAAGGCCCCGGCCCAGGTCGAACGCGCCGGCGCCACCACCGTGCCTGCCGTCACGCTGCACGAAATTGTCCGTAAGCTGCCCGACGGCGCGCTTGTCACGCTGGCCGATGACGGCGCCTCGGGCCGCATGTCGGTCGAGGCCGGGCGCTCCCACTTCACCCTCGCCACGCTCCCGCGCGAGGATTTCCCGGTGATGACATCGACGGATTACGACGCGAACTTCACCGCCCCCGCGCCGCTTCTCCGCCGCCTCTTCGACAAGTCGAAATTCGCCATCTCGACCGAGGAAACCCGCTACTACCTCAACGGCGTCTACATGCATGTGGCGACCGGTGAAGACGGCCAGGCGCTTCGCTGCGTCGCCACCGACGGCCACCGCCTCGCCCGTATCGACGCCGATCTGCCCGAGGGCGCTGAAACCATGCCGGGCGTCATCGTGCCTCGCAAAACCGTCGGCGAACTCCGCAAGCTTCTCGATGATGACGAGGCGCAGATCGCCGTCTCCGTCTCCGAAACCAAGGTGCGCTTCGCCACGCCCGAAATCACGCTCACCTCGAAGGTCATCGACGGCACCTTCCCCGATTATTCCCGCGTCATCCCGCAATCGAACGCCCGCAAGCTCGAGGTCGACGCCGCCGAATTCGCCCGCGCCGTCGATCGCGTGGCCACCGTCTCCTCCGAACGCTCCCGCGCGGTGAAGCTGAACCTCGGCGAAGACAAGCTCGTGCTGTCCGTCAACGCCCCCGACAGCGGCGCGGCGGAAGAGGAACTGGCCGTGGCCTATGGTGACGAGGCGCTCGAAATCGGCTTCAACGCCAAGTACCTCCTCGAAATCGCCAGCCAGGTCGATCGCGAGAACGCGGTGTTCCTCTTCGACACGCCCGACCGCCCGACGCTCATGCACGAAGGCAACGACAAAAGCGCGATCTTCGTCGTCATGCCGATGCGCGTGTGACCGGGGCGACCGGGCCTGTCGCAAGGCGCGTGCCGACCGGGGGCTGACACCCCATGCCAGATCTCGCGATCCTGTCGCTCACGCTTTCGCATTTCCGATCCCACCACCGGACGGAGATCGAGGTTGACGCGCGCCCCGTCGCCATCCACGGCCCCAACGGCGCGGGCAAAACCAACATCCTCGAAGCCATCTCGCTCCTCTCCCCCGGCCGCGGCCTCCGCCGGGCGGCAAGCGAGGATCTGATCCGCCGACCCGAGGCGCTGGGCTGGAAGATCGCCGCCACCCTCCGCTCCGGCCCCCAGATCCACGAGATCGACACCCGCGCCGAACCGGGCAGCCCGCGCCAGCTTCGCATCGACGGCAAGACGGCGCCCCAGACGGCGCTGGGCCGCATCGCCCGCATCCTCTGGCTCGTGCCGTCGATGGACAGGCTCTGGATCGAGGGCGCCGAGGGTCGCCGCCGCTTCCTCGACCGCATGACGCTCAGCTTCGAACCCGCCCATGCCGAGGCCTCGCTCGCCTATGACCGCGCCATGCGCGAGCGAAACCGGCTTCTGAAGGATGGCGTTACCGATCCCCACTGGTACGCCGCGCTTGAGGCGCAGATGGCCGAGAACGGCACGAAGATCCGCGCCCACCGCGCCACCGCGCTCGCCCGGATCGCGGGCGCGCAGGAGGATGCCGAAACCGTCTTCCCCGCCGCCGACCTGACGCTTGAAGAACCCGAGGCGGCGGAAGATCTCGCCCAGGCCCTCGCCCGAAGCCGCCCGGCCGATCTGCGCGCGGGCCGCTCGCTTGTCGGCCCCCACCGCGCCGACCTGCGCGGCATCTACCGCGCCAAGGGCGTCGACGCCGCGCAATGTTCCACCGGCGAACAGAAGGCGCTTCTGATCTCGCTGATCCTCGCCAACTCCCGCGCTCTGGCCGAGGAAACCGGCCTCGCCCCCATCCTCCTCCTCGATGAGGTCGCGGCCCATCTCGACCCGAACCGCCGCGCGGCCCTTTACGACGAGATCTGCGCGCTCGGCGGCCAGGCCTGGCTCACCGGTACCGAGAAGGGCCTCTACGATGCCCTGGGCGACCGCGCGCAATACCTCGAACTCACCGACACCGACGGCGCCTCCACGCTCCGCGCGCTCTGAACGCCCCGGCCCGCCGGGCCTACAGTCTCCCTCCCGCTCCGCTGCTGAGCGTGAACAGCGGCGCAGCCGCCACGCGATCGCCAGACCGTCCCCCGGTCTGGCGATATGGTGACCCTGGGCGCACCGAATACCCGGCACACGGGGCTGCGGGATAAACCGCGCCGCCCGACCGTCGGTTCGCCAGCCCACGGCCTGTCGACCGCGCGGCTTCCCCTCACACCACATCTTGCCCCCGCTCCCCCACGGGCCTAAGCGGCACCCATGACGATCTCGCCCGCCGACCTCGCGCTCTATTGCGGCGCGCTCCTGATCCTGTTCCTCACCCCGGGGCCGGTCTGGGTCGCGCTCACCGCCCGCGCCCTGTCGGGCGGCTTCCACGCCGCCTGGCCCCTCGCGCTCGGCGTCGTCGTGGGCGATGTGCTCTGGCCGCTTCTCGCGATCCTCGGCGTGGCCTGGGTGGTCTCCTCCTTCGCGGGCGCCATGACCGTGCTGAAATTCGTCGCCGCCCTCGTCTTCCTCGCCATGGGCGCCCTGATCCTGAAAACCCGCGACAAGACGATCGCCACCGACAGCCGCCTCACCCGCCCCGGCAAATGGGCGGGGTTCCTCGCCGGCGTCGCCGTGATCCTCGGCAACCCCAAGGCCATCCTCTTCTACATGGGCGTGCTGCCCGGCTTCTTCGATCTCACCCGCGTCACCGGCCCCGATATCGCGGCCATCGTCACCGCCTCGCTGATCGTGCCGCTTCTGGGCAACATCGCCTTCGCCTTCTTCATCGATCGCGCGCGTCGCCTTCTCACCTCGCCCACCGCGTTGCGCCGCACCAACACGGCCGCGGGGCTCATGCTGATCGCCGTGGGCCTCGTGATCCCCTTCACCTGATCCCCCGAAACGGAAAAAGGCCCCGCCACACGGGGACAGGGCCTTCGCAAATCTCACAGACAACGCGCCGGCGTCAGTTCGACTGTGAGCGGTTTTCTTCGAACACCGGGCGGTACTCCGCCGCATCGTCGATCTGGCCCACCGCGACATCGGCAAAGCCAACGAGAAGCGCGGTGTAGAAATCGGGCATGTCCGGCATCTTGATCATGACGACATCGCCTTCCACCCGGCTCAGATCGATCGCGCCGGTTTCGGCATCCACGGTAATCTCGGCCTGGAACAACGGTTCGGCATCGACCGGCTCCTTGAAGTACACCCAGCCCTGCAGGCGGTTGAATTCACCCTCACCGGTCAGAAGCTCCGACCCCGACAGGCTCACCTCGTCGATCCGAACGGTCATTTCCATCCCGTCATCGGTCGCCCGGTTGCCCAGCATCGCCTGGATGACGGCCTGAAGATCGGTCTCGATATCGGGCCAGAACTGAAGTGCGTTGGCGTTCTGCACGTCCTCGATTTCGGCGTAGACGTCGACTTTGCTGACGGTTTCTTCCCTAGCAAAAGCCACCGTCGCGGCGGCAAGCGATGCCGAAAAGGCAAATCCGGCGGCGAAAATGGCAGTGCGTTTCATCGGTCTTTCTCCTACATCAGGCGCGCTCAGACGCGCAGATGCCGGACAAACGTCGCCCCGACGCCCCGGGTTCCGGTGACGCAGCGTCACGGCACAGTCCCGCCGACCCCCGAAACCCCCGCATGTCGTTGCAATTACCGCGAGAAATCACCAAATATTGGGGTGTCCGGCGTGACAATACCCCCCAAAACGCCTATAAAATCCGGAAAAAGAGCAAGGAAGGCCTGCATGGCAGACGCAGCCCGCCAGCCCGATGATTACGGCGCTGATTCGATCAAGGTTCTCAAAGGCTTAGAGGCGGTCAGAAAGCGTCCCGGTATGTATATCGGCGACACCGACGACGGCTCCGGCCTGCACCACATGGTCTACGAGGTCGTCGATAACGGCATCGACGAGGCTCTGGCGGGCCATGCCGACCGCGTGGTCGTCACGATCCACGCCGATTCCAGCGTTTCGGTGAACGATAACGGCCGCGGCATCCCCGTCGATCTGCACCCCGAAGAGGGCGTTTCGGCCGCCGAAGTCATCATGACCCAGCTTCACGCGGGCGGGAAGTTCGACCAGAACTCCTACAAGGTCTCGGGCGGCCTCCACGGCGTCGGCGTCTCGGTCGTGAACGCGCTCTCGGACTGGCTCGAACTGCGCATCTGGCGCGACGGGAAGGAACACACCGCCCGCTTCGAAGGCGGCGAAACCACCGAACACCTCAAGGTCGTGGGCGACGCCGAGGGCAAGAAGGGCACCGAGGTGCGCTTCCTTGCCTCCACCAAGACGTTCTCGAACCTCGACTACAGCTTCAAGACGCTCGAAAACCGCCTCCGCGAACTCGCCTTCCTGAATTCCGGCGTCCGCATCGTCCTCACCGATGAACGCCCCGCCGAACCGGTCACCGTCGAAATGCACTACGAAGGCGGGGTACGCGAATTCGTCCGCTACCTCGATCGCCACAAGCACCCGCTGATCGAGGAACCGATCTTCATCGAGGGCGAACGCGACGGCATCACCGTCGAAGTCGCGATGTGGTGGAACGACAGCTACAACGAAATGGTGCTGCCGTTCACCAACAACATCCCGCAGCGCGATGGGGGCACGCACCTCGCCGGCTTCCGGGGCGCGCTCACCCGCACCCTGAACCTCTATGCCGGCCAGTCGGGCGCGGCGCGGAAGGAAAAGGTCTCCTTCACCGGCGATGACGCCCGCGAAGGGCTGACCTGCGTTCTGTCCGTGAAAGTCCCCGACCCCAAGTTCTCGTCGCAAACCAAGGACAAGCTCGTCTCGTCAGAGGTGCGCCCCGCGGTCGAAGGCCTGATGAACGAAAAACTCGCCGAATGGTTCGAGGAAAACCCCGGCCCCGCCAAGATGATCGTCGGCAAGATCATCGAGGCCGCGCTGGCCCGCGAAGCCGCCCGCAAGGCGCGCGAGATGACGCGCAAGAAGGCGTCGACCGACGTGAACTTCCTCGCCGGCAAGCTCAAGGAATGCTCCGAACGCGATCCCGAAAAGCGCGAGCTTTTCATCGTCGAGGGCGACAGCGCCGGGGGCTCGGCGCAAACCGGCCGCGATCGCCGCACCCAGGCCATCCTGCCCCTCAAGGGCAAGATCCTGAACGTCGAACGCGCCCGCTTCGACCGGATGCTGTCCAGCCAGGAAATCGGCAACCTCGTCATGGCGCTCGGCACCGGTATCGGGCGGGATGAGTTCGACATCACCAAGCTGCGCTACCACAAGGTCATCATCATGACCGACGCCGATGTCGACGGCGCCCATATCCGCACGCTGCTGCTTACCTTCTTCTTCCGCCAGATGCCGGAACTGATCGAGGGCGGCTATCTCTACATCGCCCAGCCGCCGCTTTACAAAGTCGCGCGCGGCAAGTCGGAAGTGTACCTCAAGGACCAGACGGCACTTGACGACTACCTCATTCAGCAGGGCGTCGACGGTGCCGTCCTCCGGCTCGGCTCGGGCGAGGAAATCGTGGGGCAGGATCTCGCCCGCGTGGTGGAAGAGGCGCGCGCGGCCCGCAACGCCGTCGAAAACTTCCCCACCCATTATGCCCGGCCGATCCTCGAACAGGCGGCCATCGCCGGGGCCTTCCTGCCCGGCGCGGTCGACGCCGATCTTCAGGGCGTCGCGACACGCGTCGCCACCCGGCTCGATCTCGTGGCGCTCGAATACGAGCGCGGCTGGTCCGGCCGCCCGACCCAGGACATGGGGCTTCGCCTTTCCCGCATCGTCCGCGGCGTCGAGGAAACCCGCACCATCGACGGCCCCGTCCTCCGCGGGCCCGAGGCGCGCGGGCTCGGCGCGCTGACCGCAGCCTTGCAGGAGGTCTACGCTGCCCCCGCCACCCTCGTCCGCAAGGAACGGCTGATCCCGATCTACGGGCCGCTCGATCTGCTCGACGCGATCCTCGAAGAGGGCGAACGCGGCCTTTCCCTCCAGCGCTACAAGGGCCTCGGCGAAATGAACCCCGGCCAGCTCTGGGAAACCACCCTCGATCCCGAGGCCCGCACCCTCCTGCAGGTCAAGGTCGAGGATGTGGCCGAGGCCGACGATCTCTTCACCAAGCTCATGGGCGACGTCGTCGAACCCCGGCGCGAGTTCATCCAGACGAACGCACTGTCGGTGGCGAACCTCGATCTCTAGGGGCGCGCCCCGCCCTGCCGGCCTTGCTGTCTACGCCGGCGCCTTCGCGGTTATGATATGGGCGGAGGTCGGAAAAACGGCCTCGCCATTCCCGGATGCATAGGCCGCCAGCCGGCTGTCTGACTGAACCAGGACCTCCGCGATCTTCTCTTCCGAGAGCGTGATGCCGAACAGCGGCAGCCATCCCCGCAATTCGGCTTCCACCATCGTGCGTGACGTCGGAAACCGCGCCTGTTCGGTCCGGGTCTCGAACGCCGCCGCCTCGAAACCCGCACCCTCGAACACCGAAACCGCCGCGTCAGCATCGCCCAGGGAGTAGGGCAGGCGCAACGCGTCTCCCGCTTCGGTGCTCACCCTCTCGTCCAGAACGGCAATGATGTCGTTATAGGCGGGGTTGCTGTCCAGCGAATTCCAGACCGCGACCGCAAGATGCCCGCCGGGCTTGATCACGCGGCGCATCTCCGAAGCGGCTTTGGCCTTGTCCTGAAAGAACATCATCCCGAACTGCGAGACGACGCAGTCAAACGTGCCGTCTTCAAAGGGCAGATCTTCTACCGCCCCCGAAACCCATTCGATACCGGGTTCGATCTCGGAAGCGGCCGCGATCATCCCCGGTGCAGGATCAAGCCCGACAACCCTTCCCGCAGGTCCGGTCCTTGATCTGACGTCGCGGGCAAGCACGCCGGAGCCGCACGCAACGTCCAGCACGCTCTGACCTTCAGCGGCGCGGGCCCCCCGGATCAGATGATGCGTCCATGGCGCGAAAAGCGCGGGGACAAACAGCGCTTCATACCCACGTCCGGCCTCGAGTTCTTCCTTCGTAGCACCCTTGCTCATGAGATCGCCCTCCTTTCAGGGATCTGTCTCAGGAAAGTCGTAGGTCGTTTGGCCTTGCCGTGGATGACACCCCGGCCCCAAACGAAGATCCGCGCCCTACACCGGCGCAAATGGTGGCGCCGCGCCTTCTCCGGCGCGGGCGCCTTCAAACCGGGTCAGGCCCAGCCAAGCTGCTTCAGCGAATGCGCGTCGTTCCAGATCTTCGTCATGTGACCGATCTTGTCGCCATCGAACGCGATGGCATAAACGTAATCCGCCGCGATCGTCTTCCCGGTGGCGGGCACCGGGCCGTCCACCGAATGGGTGCCGTGGAACACCGCAAACGCCGTGACGATCCCCCGCTCCGCATCGGTGGAAAACGCCTTGAGCTCATAGTGACCGTCCGGAATGGGCGTAAACAGGCCCTTCATCCATTCGGCATAGCCTTCCAGCGTGGTCACATCGGCCAGGGCATCGGCCTGCGCGGAAAACGTCGCGCCCTCGTGGCAGAAATCCTTGCACCCGTCCCAGCCCTTGCCGGTCTCGCAGGCTTCGAAAAACTCCCGTGCGGTTGTTTCAATACTCATTGTCTGTCCCTTCGGAATTATTTTTTTGCAACTGACTCCTCACTCGCAAGACACGATCCACGGTACGCCCGGCAGGCCGGTTCTCAAAAACATTTCCCGAAAGGCGTCGCGATCCGCCAGGTGCCCCCGCCCGCCCGAGCGATGCGTTCCCACCCCATACCCCCCGAAGGTTCGGCAATCTTCCGCCGCCCGCTGCGTTGCAGAATCGCGCCACGCGCCGGCGCAGTCCCCCGTCCCACTTGACCGAATCGCGATCGGGGCGCGATGTATCGGGCATGAGCGCGGGACCAACCCGTGCCGCGGCAGGCATTCGAGTATACCCATGACAGAAATTCTGAGATTGGCCCTGAAGGGGCCAAGCCACCGCCGTATGGCCATCAAGCTCTGGCGCAAATGGTGGCTCCGCGCCCTCTAAGCCGTTTCCGCAGGAACCGGTTATGCCCTAGGGCCGCGCCGCCGCGTCGACCAGCCTTTGCGCTGCGGCCATTGCCGAACCGATGTATTCGGTGGTCCCGTGAAGAAGTGCCAGGCTCATGCTGCCCTCGATCAGCACCATGATCTGCCGGGCAAGTTGGCTGGCATCCCCCAGGCCGGTGGCGGAAAACCTCTCTGCCAGCCAGGTTTCGACAGCGGCCTTGTGCCGGCTGGCCGCCCGCCGCGCCGGATGCCCGTGCATATCAGCAAGCTCGGCGCTCACCCGCGAAAACCCCGATCCCAGCCAGTCCGGCGCATCGGCCCAGATCCGCAGCCTGGCAAAGACATCCGCGACAATCTCCGTCGCGGTGCAGGACGACGGGTTCACCCAGCCCTGATATTGCCGCAACAGGTAGGTATGCTGCACCTCCATCACGGCGGCGATCACGTCGTCCTTGCTGGCAAAGTGATAATAGATCGTCCGCTTGGTGACACCCGCGCGCTCCGCGATCGCGTCGACGCTGACCCGCGTGAATCCCTGCCGGTAGAAAAGCTCATAGGCCGCCCGAAGTATCCTGCCCTTGGTATCGTGCCCGTCCGTTTCCATCGCCAAGGTATACTCACTAGTGAGGCGACGTGAAATACGGGCGCTGATACCCTCGCGCCATCCGAAGTCCTGCAAATCGGGAGGTTCCGGGGTGAGCACCGTGACACTGGAACTCGTGCAGATCGCGTCAGGCGTTGTCGGTTCGGTCGCTGTCGCGCTCACGGTCGTCTATCTGGCAATCCAGGTCCGCGCCAGCACCCGCGCGACCTACTCCCAAACCTATCAGACGGCCGTTGCCGCGCTCGGCGACATGGCGGCCATCGTCGGCGAAAGCAAAGAGAAATCGAAACTCTACGCCCTCGGCATGGCGGATCCCGATCAACTGGACGAAGACGAATACCTCCAGTTCGCCTATCTGGGGATCAGTCTTTTTCGAAAGTACGAGAACGCTTATTTCCAGTACCGGTCCGGCATGATCGACGATGAATTCTGGGACGGTCACCGCGACAACCTCCTGTGGTTCTTTCACAGGCCGGGGACGCAGCGGTGGTGGCGCGAGCGGCGGCTTGGCTTCAGCAAATCGTTCCGGGAATACCTTGAAAGCACGTCCGAGGCCGACATGGCCGCGCAGGACGAGCGCTACGTCTGACGCCCCCCGTGCCGTGGCAGGCAGTCGAGCGACCCATGACAGACAGTCCGAGACTGGCCCTCGAGGGGCCGAACCACCGCCGTATGGCCATCGAGCTCTGGCGCAAATGGTGGCGTTGCGCCGGGGGGTATAGAACTCAAACCGGCACCTCCCTGGCCCGTCACCGGGCCGGGGCAAACGCCGATCACCCCGCCTCCCCCGGGCGATCTCAGGATCGGGCAATCCGGCCGGTGATCCGCCGCGCAGGCATCGATCAGGTGCGACGGCGTCGTCCGCCTCCCCTGAAGATCCCCCGGTCTTCCAATCGATCTCGCCCAGGTGGCGCGTGGCGATCTCCTTCACCTCCGCGTGCGTGCGGCCGTTGTCCTCGCAAAGCTCCGGACGCGCCCGCCCCTGGAACATCCAGCGCGTGCACGCCGCTCCCCCGGAACGCGCGATAGCCGGCCGCCGTCCGCGCCGGTTCCACCCGCCCGGTCTCCTCGCAATACCGGATCGTCCTTGCCGGGCGGCCCCTTCTCTCCGCCACGCCCCGCGTTTCCTTCAGCCGCCGCAACCGCAGCGCGATCGTCACCACGATCACCGGACGCAGCGCCATAGCCCCCATGACCAGCCCGATATCGGCACGGGCGAACGCAGGCGCATCGTCGATCCCGTCGCCCGGAACGGCCAGCACCCCATGCCCGGCGCGGATCGCGTCCGGCGCCTCCACCGTGCCGCCAGCCCTCAACGCGGCATGCACCACGTCGATCCCCAGACGCGCGGCGATCGCCTTGTCCGTGGCGCGCGTGCCGCCCGTCACCATCGCCGCTTTCAGGCCCATGCCGTGAAGCGCCGCAATCGCTTCCGCCGCCCCGGGTTTCACCGGGTCGGACACGTCCACCGCGGCCCCATCGAACGCCACGCGAACAGGCGTTTCGCCTCGGCCCGCGTTCGCGCGGCCCTCGCCCGCCAGCGCCCCCGGCCGGGTCCCTCCGGCATCGAAGGAACCACCGCGCTTCCACCAGAACGCGCCGCCCCTCCACCTCGGCCCGTGCGCCTATCCCGGCCACATCTGCGAACCCCGCGCCCCACCTCCGCGCCCCCGCCTCCGCCACCATCGCGACGATCCGGGCCAGAAGCCCATCCGCCCCGCTCGCCGCCGTCCTCCGCATCCGAAGCGCGCCGATCCCATTCACCATGCCGCCCCTCCACCTCGGCCTGCGCCTATCCCGGCCACATCTGCGAACCCCGCGCCCCCGCCTCCGCGCCCCCGCCTCCGCCACCATCGCGACGATCCGGGCCAGAAGCCCATCCGCCCGGCTCGCCGCCGTCTTCCGCATCCGAAGCGCCGGACCCATTCACCATACCGCCCGTCACCGCATCGCACGCGGCCTTGTCCACCGGCACGGGTTCGCCCCTCTGCATGCTCTCATCCACGTTGGTCGGCCCGACGGAACCGCGCGATCCGCCGGGATCCGCGTGCCCGGCCTCGGGGGGGGGGGGATGACATCACCCACCACAACCGTCTCCGCCGGCAATTCCGCAACATCGCCATCGCCATCGCCATCGCCATCGCGCCCGCTCCGCGCGGCCCGCGGCGCCAGCCTTCTCAGCGCCGCGATCGCGGCCCCGGCGCGGCCCTGCGCCCGCGCCGCCCGTCAGCGGCCCGGAAGGATCAGCCTCGGGGTCACCGCCGCCGTCCCGACACAGACGGCGTGCCTCCCGGAAACAGCTCCCGCGCGCGCGGCGCCACCGTCGAATGGCTCCGCGCCGCCGGCCTTCCCCGCGCCACCAGCGCATTCATGTCCGGCCCGCCTTTCCGACGCGCGGCGATCCCGACCTTCAAGAACCGCCGCCCCGCCCCGGGACGAACCCCCGCCGATCAGGCGGCCGTCTTCATCCCCCCGGCAGGCGGCCCGCCTCCCGGGGCCGCGCTACGCGTGATCCGCCCGCTCCCGCGCGCCGTAGGAGTCGAGCCAGCCGCGCACCTCCTCCATCGGCATCGGCGTCGCGATGCCGAAGCCCTGCGCGGCCTGCCCTCCCAGCCGCTGCAGGGCGGAAAACTGCGCCGGGGTCTCCACCCCTTCCGCCACCACCGCGAACTTCATCGCCTCCGCCATGCCGATCACCGCGGCCACCACCTGCTCCGTCCGTTCCGCGGCCACGTTCGCGATCAGCGTCCGGTCGATCTTCAGCCCGTGGATGTTCAGCGCCGAAAGATGCGCAAGCGAGGCATAGCCCGCGCCGAAATCGTCCACATACACCCGGAAACCCGCCTCCGACAGCGCCCGGATATTCGCCGCGAACTGCCCCTCGCCATCGGCCAGAAGCTCCGATTCCCGGATCTCCACCACCAGGTGCGCCGGGTCGAGCCCGTGCCCCACCACCGCTTCCTTCAGCCGCGCGGGATAGTCCGAAAACCGCATCGTCCGGGCCGAGGCGTTGATCGACATCGTCAGGCCGTCCCATCCCGCCCCGTGCAGCGAGGCCAGGAAATCAAGCCCGTCCACCGTCAGCCGCGTGTCGATCGCGTCGATCACTCCGGTCTCTTCGGCGATCGGCAGGAAATCCCCCGGCGTCAGAAGCCCGCGCTCGGGATGCTGCCACCGCGCCAGAAGCTCAAGCCCCACAACCGCGCCCGTGCGGATCGACACCTGCGGCTGGAAATAGGGCTTGAACGCCCCGGTCAGAAGCGCGCCCTCTATCTCGCGTATCGTGCGCTGGCGCTGTTCGATCCCGGCGCGCATCGACCCGGTGAAAAACTGCGCCCGCCCGCGCCCCGCCCGCTTCGCGCTGTAAAGCGCGATATCGGCATTCGAGATCAGCACATCGGCATTCGCCATCTCCGGCGTCGCATAGGTGTATCCGATGCTCGCCCCGATCTTCACCTCGACGTCGAGAACCCGCAACGGTTCGCTGATCTTCGCGATCAGTTCCTCGCAAATCGCCTCGACCCACGCCTCCCCGTCCGCCACCCGGTGCTCCAGCGCGATCACGAACTCGTCGCCGCCGATCCGCCCGATCAGGTCGCTCGATCGCACCCGCGAGCGCATGATCTCGGCCACCCGTTTCAGCACCGCGTCGCCCACCGCGTGGCCGAACCGGTCATTCACCTCCTTGAACCCGTCAAGGTCGATGTGAAGAACGCAGACCCGCCGCTCGTCCAGGTCGCCCCGGCCCAGAAGCGTCTCAAGCTCGTCGTGAAGTTTCTTGCGGTTGTACAGCCCGGTCAGCGGATCGTTGAACGCCGCATAGGCCAGCCGCCCGGCATAGGAGGACAGAACGCGTGATTTCTCCCGCAGGTTTCGGTTCGACCGCGACAGCCGGTCCATCGCCGAGGTCACGGCTTTCTGAATCGGCCAGAAGATGAACACCGCCTCCAGCACCAGGATCAGAAGCGCGGTCATCGTCAGAACGTCGCGCGCCCAATAGGCCCGGGCCGTCCGCTCCAGCGCGGCCTCCTCGAACAGGCGGACCGAGGTTGTCAGGTATCCCTGAAACCCGTTGTCCTGGAATGACCAGAGCGCGGAGTTCGCCAGATCCGGCGGCACACCCTCTTCAAGCTGCCGCAGCACATCGCGCACCGCCGTCACGAAATCCCGTGCGCGGGCATCCAGCATGGGCCCCGAGGCATCGAAGTAATGCGCGCGCACCGCCGGCACCCGCTGCGCCACCGCGACAGCCCGGTCATGGGCGGCTTCGAACAGATCAACGCTCGACCGCAGGCTGTTCAGAACCTCCCCGTCCGGCCGCCGTTCCTCGTTCCTCAGCACGAGAAGTATCTTGTTGCCCAGAATCTGCTGCTGGTTCACGTCGTTCACCGACGCCAGAAGCGGGTTCAGATCGCGCAGCGCGTTGCCGTACATCGTGTGCCCGACAAGCACCGTGGCCAGTACGAGGCCCAGCGCCATCACATAGCGCTGCCAAAGCCGGCGCGGATCGCGCAGCCCGAAATCGGGACAATTCAGCCGTATCACTTGACGACTCACTACTTCTTCTCAGGAAACGAGATATGCCGTCAGCAGGGTTTCGCCCGGGTTAACCCGGGTCGGAGACTTTCCTTAAAATCGTTGGAAACCGTGGCCTTGACAGGGCTCAGCCGGCCCCGTCCTCCGTCGCCCGCGCGGCCCTCAGGTCGATCTGCCGCTGGCGCTCGCGAAACCGCGCGCGGTCGGCGGCGTCATGCTCTGCGATGCAGTGGTGGCAACTCACGCCGCGCTCGTATTCCGGCCGGTCCAGGTCTTCGGGCAGAAGCGGCCGCCGGCAGCCGTGGCACAGGCGGTGCGGCCCCTCCGCCAGCCCGTGCTCCACCGAAACCCGCCGGTCGAAGACGAAGCACGCGCCCTCCCACAGGCTGTCTTCCTCGGGCACCTCTTCAAGGTATTTCAGGATCCCGCCCTTGAGGTGAAACACCTCCTCCACGCCTTCGCCCGCCAGGAAGCTCGTCGATTTCTCGCACCGGATCCCCCCGGTACAGAACATCGCGATCCGCTTGCCCTCGAAGCGGTCCCGGTTCTTCCGCCACCACGCCGGAAACTCGGTGAAGGATCGCGTTTCGGGGTCGACAGCCCCCGTGAAACTCCCGATCGCCACCTCGTAATCGTTCCGCGTGTCGATCGTCACCACGTCGGGCGCGGAAATCAGCGCGTTCCAGTCGCCGGGCTCCACATAGCGGCCCACCGCCGCCAGCGGGTCCACCCCGGGCTGGCCCATCGTCACGATCTCGCGCTTGATCCGCACCTTCATCCGCTGAAACGGCGCCTCTGCGGCGGTGGAAAACTTCACCTCCAGCGCGGCGAATCCGGGCAGGCCGCGGATATGATCCAGCACCGCGCCGATCCCCGCCTCGGGCCCCGCGATCGTGCCGTTGATCCCCTCTTCGGCCAGGATCAGCGTGCCCGTCACCCCGCCCGCCACGCAGGCGTCGAGAAGCGCGGGCTTCAGCCCGGCGGGGTTCTCGACCCTCGTGAACCTGTAAAGCGCGGCGACGACATACATGGCGCGTTTTCTATCCGACGCGCCCGGCAGATGAAAACCCCGGCCGTGCCCTAGCGCCCCTTCGATCCGAACAGCCGCCCCAGCAACCCGCCGCGCGACGGCTTCGCCGGATCGAGCGCGTTCCGCGCGCCGCGCATGGCGTCCCGCAAATGCGCTTCGTTGGCGTGCTGCACGACATCCGGCGCGATCTCGGAATTCCGGCGTCCGTCGACGCTCAGCTCCACATACCCGTCGGCAATTGCGGCACGTCGTTCTTGTGGGTTACCCGCACCACGGTCGCATCGGCCTCTTCCAGCGCCATGGTTTCCCCGTTCTCCAGGATCCGCCCGATGCTCCGGCAATAGGCAACGAAGCCGAGGATCTGCATGTAGCTTTGCGACCAGGCCTGCACATGCGGCGCGAAAACCACCATCTTTCCGATCAGGTGCTGCGATCCCAGCGCGCGCACCCCGGCCTTTACCGATCCGTCCGGCAACTGCTCGCCCCCGTAAAGGAACGGCCCGCAATACAGGGGAAGGGAAAACCCCTCCCCGGCCACATTCGCGAACCCCGCGGCATCGAACACCTGTTGGGATTGCACCCAGTGCACGGCGCTGGGCGCAAGCTCGCGGATCATCGCGACGGCAGCCGCCTGCGCCAACAGAAGGCGGTTTTCATGGTCCGCCTGGGTGTCCGACAGGCCAATGGCCGCGCTGCCCGTGTCGCCAAGCGTCTCCAGGATCCCGGCCTCAGCCGAAGCCTGCGCGAACCCGGGCACCTTGCCGGTGCCGACCTCGATCAGGATCGCGCGCTGGTGCTCAACGATCGCCTTGGCAAGCGCGCGCTTCCCGTTGACGATCAGCGGATTCGCCAGAACATCGGCAAACCCGTTCAGCGCCATCTTCACGTCATGGCGCTGCAGCGTGATGTTCCGGCTGTCGCTGGCGATCCCGAGGCTGCTTGTCGAGTTGAAGCCGTTCAGCGTCTCCCACGGCCCGAACTCCGCCAGGGCCGTCTTCAGCCGCCCGCCGATCTTCGACAGATCGGCAAACTGCCTGTCGAAGACCTGCGCGTTCTCATAGACAAGCACGATCTGAAAATTCTGCAGCAAATGGCTCACGTTACATCACCTCGGAACATCCTGCCGCCCTGGCCGGGCGAAACGCCATGATCCATCGGGTCTCCCCGCCTGTCGGCAGCATACAACCTATCGGGGTGCGGCAACCACATAATCCGCGGCCCGCCCGGTGCGTGCCCGCCGGGCCACGGCGCCTTCCGGCCTTTCCGGCCCCAGCCGCCGTCGCTAAAGATGAAGGGGCAAGGGTCCGTGCGCTGCGCGGATCCGGGCCCGGAGGTCACCGTCAATGTCCACAGATCAAAGCCCAACGTCCTCGGGCCCACCGGCCGGGGAAACGCCGGAACCCTCGGGCAGCCCGGCGTTCCCGTCCAATGCCTTCGCGGTGTCCGTCGGCTGGGCGGTGATCGGGCTGGGCCTGCTCGCCCTGGTCGGCGCTCTCGCCATAGCGCGGGTTTTTCTCGTTCCGGTGATCCTCGCCTTCCTTCTCGCGCTGGTGTTCAGCCCCGTGTGCAGGGCAGCCCGCCGCCGCGGCATCCCCGAACCGGTCACCGCGCTCGGCATCGTCCTCCTCCTCCTGCTGGGCATCTTCGCGACGACCGTTTCGATCGCCGTGCCCGCCTCGGGCTGGATCGACGACGCACCGGCCATCACCCGCGAGGTGGAGCGCAAGCTGAGGGTCCTCGCGGGCTACGCAGAGGCCTTCACCGAGGCCGGCAAACAAATCGAAAACGCGGCGGAAAGCGCCACCGGGGGCGCGGCGGAGGCCGGCGCGGACGAACCGGTCAAGGTAGAGGTTGCCGAACAGGGCCCGCTGACCACCATCGCCTTGAGTGCGCCCCTGATCGTCGCGCAAACGGTCTTCGTCCTGATCCTGATGTTCTTCGTCCTGGCCTCCGGCAGCCTCTTCTACGAACGGCTGGTCGGCGTCATGCCAACCTTCGCCGACAAGAAGAAGGCCATCCAGATAGCCTACGAGATCGAACGCGAGGTCTCGCGCTATCTCCTTTCGGTCACGACGATCAACGCCGGCCTGGGCCTCGCCATCGGCATCGCGATGGCGGTGGTCGGCATGCCCAACCCGCTGGCGTTCGGGCTTCTGGCCTTCGCGCTCAACTTCATTCCCTTCCTGGGGGCCATCGCGGGCGTGGCGATCTCCTTCGCGGTCGCGCTGGTCGCGCTGCCCACGGCGTACGAGGCCTTCATCGTCGCCGCCGTCTACTTCTCCCTGACGGCGATCGAGGGGCAACTGGTGACGCCCTGGCTCGTCGGGCGCCAGCTTCGGCTGAACACCGTCGTCATCCTGATCGCGGTCGCCTTCTGGGCCTGGCTCTGGTCGATCATGGGAACGATCATGGCGGTGCCGCTGCTCGTCTGCGTCAGGGTTTTCTGCTGGCACATCCCCGCGCTTCAGCCGTTCGGCGATTTCCTCGCCGGCCGCGACGACCGATCGGTTCGATGACGAACCAACCCGGTTGACACCCGCGCCCCGAACCGCCCCAATCCCCGCAAACCGCAGAAGGATGCCCCCATGCGCCCAGCCAACGAAGCGCTCATCGTCATCGACGTGCAAAACGATTTCTGCCCGGGCGGCGCCCTTGCCGTCGCGGGCGGGGATGACATCGTGGCCCCGATCAACGCGCTTCTGCCGGAATTTCCCGTCCGCGTCCTGACGCAGGATTGGCACCCGGCGGGCCATTCCTCCTTCGCCTCGTCCCATGACGGGGCGGAACCCTTCTCGGTCACCCAGATGCCCTACGGCCCCCAGGTGCTCTGGCCCGATCACTGCATCCAGGGCAGCGACGGCGCCGCCTTCCACGCGGGCCTCGCCACCGACCGCGCCGATCTGGTGATCCGCAAGGGCTTCCGGGCCGAGGTCGACAGCTATTCCGCCTTCTTCGAGAACGACCACACGACGCCCACGGGGCTCGAAGGCTACCTCCGCACCCGCGGCGTCGACACCGTCACCCTCGTCGGCCTCGCCACCGATTTCTGCGTGAACTTCTCCGCCGTCGACGCGGCGAAACTGGGCTTCAGGACACGCGTGATCGAAAGCCTCTGCCGCGCCATCGACCTCGACGGCTCGCTCTCGGCGGCGCGCGCGCAGATGACCGAGGCGGGGGTGCAGATCGCCTGACGCGTCGCGCCCGGCAGGGCGGGCGATCCGCCCTAGCCCTCTGCGCCGCCGGTATCTGGCGTGCAGATCTCCCGGCCGAGATGCTTCCGGACCTTTGTCCGCACCTCGCCCAGCGTCGCCTCCAGCCGGTTGATCGGGGATTGGTTGGCGGCCTGTTCGGGCCCGTATCTCGAAATCAGGTATTCCCGCCGAAGCGTAATGTCCTCGAGGTTCTGCAACGTCCTCTTCGTCAACCGTAATATCGTGGCGAACCGTTCGTCCGGAAGACTGTGAAGACGGCCGCGAACCCGGTCTGCGCTGTCTCCGCAGTGCATCAGGAACGCATTGAGGTACAACTCCGTCGCGTGCAGCGCGCACAGCCGGAACGGCGCGTAGGAGGGTGCCTTGCCCCGTTTCGTGGTGCACCGCAATGTCCTGGACGCCTCGTAATAGGCCTCCGCATACCCCACCACGTCGTCAATCGTGGCCCCGCTGCCGGAATAATCCGGCGAGGGGCAGGTCATATCCTTCATCCAAATTGATCCCGAACCAAAACGATACCGAGCTTCGCGGGAGATTCGGGCCATTCTTTGGCCCCGCGTCGGCCCCGGCAGGGGAAGTGGCGACAGCCATCAAGCGCGGCGGGGCGCAGAGGCGGCGCGCCACACAGGGTCTGCCATGCGGACTTTGCTGACACATGCGAAAAGCCGGGCAGGGCCCGCCCGGGGGGGCGGTGTCCCTCGGGCGAAAGGTCCACCGGACCTTTCGCGGGATCCTCGGAACCCCTGCCCGGCGGGCCTGACGGCCCTCGATTCCGGGCAAGACCGGCTCAAACCAGACGCCAGCAGCCCATTCCAAATCCGGAACGGCCGCTACCATCCGGGAAAAGGCTTTACCTACCTATCTATAGGCAGACGACTATTCCTTCCCCGTAAACCCCTCGATCAGCCCCATGATCCGATCCAGCGTCCCGCCTTCTTCGGTGGTCTGCATCGCCGTCTCGGTCTCGGCGGGCTTCATCAGCTCAAGGCCCACGCCCATGCCCACAACGGCCAGAAGGCCGAAGACAAGCGCCGCGCCCACGAGGCCCGAGCGCGGTGCGCCGCGCACCTTGCCGCCGGCCGCACCGGCCTCGGGTGTCGGAAGGCCCACGTTCGGGTCAAGCGTCTCCGCCCCGGGCGCGGCCATGCCGGGCATCGCCATGTCGGGGGCCATCCCGGGGGCCATCGCCGCGCGATCCGCCGCTGCGGCGGCATGTTTCTGCTGGATCCGCTCCAGCGGCGATCCCGCCTGGGCATTGCTCTTCGGGCTGTCGGCAACGGGCTGAGGCGCCGCCACAGGGGCCGCCGCCTTCAACGGCTTCATCTCCGCCAGGTGAACGCAAAACGCCCCCATGTCGAAGCCATTGAAATTCTTCCCCTTAAGGTCGAATTTCTTGATGTTCTCCGCCAGCCGCGACGCCACATCGTTCACCGCGGGCTCATCCTCGGCCGGGAACCGCCCGGGCCCCGCGCCGCTGTCATAGACGTTCAAGCCAAAGCCCGAGGCCTCGAAATAGGCCCGCACCTCGTCATCCGCGCCTCTCAGCGCCTCGACCGTCGCCATATCCCGAAACAGCGCCCGGTAGTTCCCGCGCGCATTCGCATCGATCCCCGCAGCGGCCATGAGGCCCGCAAACTGCGGGTCCGCCGCGATCTCCTTCGGCATGATATAATGAATGTCAAAATCGTAAGTCAGGGCCATCTGGCACCCCCGTCGTCGCTCATTGTTCCCCAATCGCAAACAATCTCGACGCCAAAATGTCGCCATCGTGGCGCTTTCGGGGCAAGGGGCGGGGGCTATACAGGGGCCGCGCGACCTGTTGTAAAAGGGGGCCGGTGAGGGGAGGAAACCCATGGTCGACATCGCCACGCGCGTCTGGAACCACAAGTGGAAGATCGATCCGATCGTCCGCTCGCTCATCGATACCGATTTCTACAAGCTCCTGATGTGCCAGTCGATCTTCCGCAACCACCCGGAGACGACCGTCACCTTCTCGCTCATCAACCGCACCAAATCCGTGCCGCTCGCGAAGCTGATCGACGAGGGCGAGTTGCGCGAACAGCTCGATCACATCCGTTCGCTTTCGCTGCGCCGGGGCGAAAGCACCTGGATGCGCGGCAACACCTTCTACGGCAAGCGCCAGATGTTCACGCCGGAATTCATGGACTGGTTCGAAAACCTCCGCCTGCCGGCTTACGAGCTTGAACGCCGGGGCGACCAGTACGAACTCACCTTCGAAGGCCCCTGGCCCGAGGTCATGCTCTGGGAAATTCCCGCCCTCGCGGTGCTGATGGAACTGCGCGGCCGCGCGGTGTTGCGCGAGATGCGGCGGTTCGAGCTTCAGGTGCTCTACGCCCGCGCCATGACGAAGCTCTGGGAAAAGATCGAACGCCTCCGCGTGCTCGAAGGCCTCAGGATCGCCGATTTCGGCACCCGCCGCCGCCATTCCTTCCTCTGGCAGGACTGGGCGGTGCAGGCGATGACGGAAGGGCTGGGAGAGGCCTTCATCGGCACCTCGAACTGCCTGATCGCCAAGAACCGCGATCTCGAAGCCATCGGCACCAACGCCCACGAACTTCCCATGGTCTACGCCGCCCTTGCCGAAACCGACGCGGCACTGGCCCGCGCGCCCTATGATGTGCTGGCCGACTGGCACGAGGAACACGAAGGCAACCTGCGCATCATCCTGCCCGACACCTACGGCACCGACGGCTTCCTCGAAAACGCCCCCGACTGGCTCGCGGGGTGGACGGGCATCCGCATCGATTCAGGCGATCCCTACGACGGCGCCGAAACCGCCATCCGCTGGTGGGAGGATCGCGGCGAGGATCCGCGCCAGAAACTCGTGATCTTCTCCGACGGGCTCGACGCCGAAAAGATCATCGATCTTCACACCCGCTTCTCGGGGCGCACCCGCGTCTCCTTCGGCTGGGGCACGCTCCTGACGAACGATTTCCGCGGCCTCGCCCCCGACGACGCGCTGGCGCCCTTCTCACTGGTCTGCAAGGCGGTGGCCGCCAACGGCCGCCCCACGGTCAAACTGTCCGACAACCCGAGAAAGGCCATGGGCCCGAAAGATGAAATCGCCCGCTACAAGCGGGTGTTCGACGTGGGCGCGCAGGAGGCGGTGGAGGTGGTGGTTTAGGGGCCCGCCGGGCGGACGAAGGTGCCATTCTGCCAGGTTCGCAATTCGACCGCGTCCAAACACTCGATCCTTGCTCCATCGTTCAGTCCGATCGCACTTCACTCTCTTGCGCTCTTCCTGCATCGCTCGTTTCGGAATTGAAGGTAGGCGAAAAGCCGGGCGGGGCCCGACCGCGGGTGGGCGCGCCAACGCCCGGGCCGGGGCGCTTTATCTCGCAAACCCGAATGACATCGCGCTGGATTGCGGCGTTGTAGAAGGGCCCGCCCGGGGGGCGGTCGGGCCCTGCCCGGCGGGGCTAAAGCCCCTCGATCCCGGGCAAAAAGTGCTCGTGCTCCATTCTGCCGCTAACCGGCGCCGCTTCGTTTCCAGACCACGATACATTACGTGCGATTTGGTATTTCAGGCGAATGCTGTCTTGGACGATCAGGTCTTGTTATCAAGAGAGCAAGCGCAAGAGGATCTTCAACGCACGGCCAGGCATCTGGCGGCGCATCATACCCTGCAATCAAATCCATTGGGGTGCTAACCTTTCCGGGCCAAGGTGAAGTCCGCGATCGCAGATTGAAATCAAGCGCCATCAGCAAAAGCAGCATTGGCGCTCACCCCACCTCCTCCCCATCCCCCCGCACCACCTGCCGCCCCTCCGGCCCGTGCCGCACCGCCAGGTCGTCGCCGGGATAATGCACCACCCCCGCGGCCGACCGCGTGCCGACGACCAGCATCACCGCATCCGCGCCCGACCGGTTTTCCAGGCAGTGCCCCAGGGCCACCCCCGCCGGCCACCCCGCCGCCTCGCCCGCGCGCAGCACGGTTTCAACGTCCTCCACCAGCACCAGTTCGCCTTCCAGCACGTAGACGAACTCGTCTTCCGTCTCGTGCCAGTGCCGCTCTGACGACCGCGACCCGGGCGGCAGCCGCTCAAGCCGCACACCGAACTGCGTCAGCCCCGCCGCCTCGCCCAGCACGATCTCGGCATAGGGCCCCGCGTCACGGCCAAAAAGCGGGTTCACCCCGCCCGCATGCGCCGCCCAGTCCTGAATGGTAATCTTCGGCATCCGCACCCCCGCTCTCTCCGCCCGGCCCCCAGCCTAGCGGCACCGGCGCCGCGCGTCAGCCGCTCTCGCCGGTCACCGTCAGCCCCAGCACCCGCCAGGATTGCATCCCGCCCCGGTAATAGAAGATCCGTTCCGGCGGGTAACCCGCGCCGATCATGTTGCGGATCGCCGTGGGCGATTGCCCGCACCAGAGCCCGTTGCAGAACAGCGCCACGGGCTCAGCCTCCGCGCAGTCCCAGCCCTCGAAATCGGGCTCGCAGCCCAGGTCGCCCAGCCGGTCCAGAATCTCGGTGTAGGGAATGTTCACCGCCCCCGGGATCGTGCCACCCTCGAACCAGTCGCGGGTCCGGCTGTCGATCACCGTCATCTCCGGATCCGCCAGCATGTCGAGAAGCTCAAGCTCGCCGATCGTCGTCACCCCGTCCGCCGGGCGCATCGGCTGGATGCAGAAGGGCGGGCAGGCGCGCGACGTGCGGGCCCATTCCCCGCTCACCTCGTGGTCGTTGTCCTGGATGCGCGCGATCGCCACCGGCCCGGCCTCCGTCTCGACCGTGACCTCTGCGATGCCGGGGCGGATGTTTACCGGCTCCGCAGCCGCCGGAAGCGCCAGCAGCGCCGCCAGAAACCCGAGAATCAGCCGCATCGGCGCGCCCTCCCTGTGATCGTACAGGCCAAGGCTAGATCGCGCGCGGGGGTCCGCGTCAAGCGGTAGGCTCTCAGCCGAAATCGATCTCGCGGTACTGCTTGTCCTCGCCCTCGCCCTTATCGGAGAACCGGGCCTTCGCCCGCGGGCGCCCGGCGCCCAGAAATCCGATACCGCGGCCCTGCGAGGCGGCGCGCACCATCAGGTCGCAAAGAACGACGGCAATCGCGGCTCCTGACAGCATCTTCATGGCGTGGCTTCCTCGGTCGCGGCAAGGGGTTGCGGGGGTGGTGCGGTGGCCCGCACGGCGTAGGGGAAATCTGGGGTGTGAAGGCTGTAACTACAACGCACTTCGTTGTGAGGCCAGCGCGAGAAAGGTGCAGAAATGCACAGATATCGTCGGAATCCGCACACGAACCCCGCGTGCCCGAGCGAACCGCACACCCCCGTGATTTTCCGTAACGCGCCCGCGAGCGGGACCGGAACGAAAAACGGCCCGCCGAACCCGGCGGGCCGCCCGTATCCCCGACGCCCGAAGAGGTCAGGAACTGATGTCGTAGGCGCGCTCCCCATGCACCTCGAGGTCAAGCCCGTTGGTCTCGGTTTCCGCGTCCACCCGAAGGGGCGTAACGGCCCGCACCACCAGAACCAGCACCGCCGTCGCCACCACCGTGAACACACCCACGATCGCAAGCGATCCAAGCTGCGCGGCCCAGGTGCCCTGCCCGAAGACGGCGATCATCGTCGTGCCGAAGATCCCGCCCACGCCATGCACCGCGAACACGTCCAGCGTGTCGTCGATCTTCAGGACGTTGCGGATCAGGTTCACGGCCTCCTGGCACAGGATGCCCGCCACCGCGCCGATGATCAGCGCCTCGACGGGGCCGACGAAGCCGCTTGCGGGCGTGATCGAGGCGAGGCCGGCAATCGTCCCCGTGACAAGGCCGACGAGAGAGGCGCGGCCGAACTTGATCCGCTCCCACAGGGCCCAGGTCAGCGAGGCCGCGGCGGCCGAAATATGCGTCACCGTCAGCGCCATCGCCGCGCCACCGTCGGCGGCCAGCTGCGATCCGCCGTTGAACCCGAACCACCCGACCCACAGCATCGCGGCCCCGATCATCACTAGGCCCGGGTTATGCGGCGGCGTCGTCTGGTTCTTCCGGGGGCCCAGGAACACCGCGATCACCAGCGCCGCGATCCCGGCGGTTTCGTGCACCACGATCCCGCCCGCGAAATCGCGCACGCCGGTCTCCCCGAAGATCCCGCCATCGGCCAGCATCCCGCCGCCCCAGACCCAGTGCACCACCGGCGCATAGACAAGAAGCATCCAGAGCGCCGAAAAGGTCAGCACGAAGCCGAAGCCCACCCGTTCCACATAGGCGCCCACGATCAGCGCGGGCGTGATGATCGCGAATGTCATCTGGAACGCGAAGAACAGGATCTCGGGCAGGGTGCCCGACAGGCTTTCGGTATCGACACCCGACAGGAACATCTTGTCTAGCCCGCCCCAGATCCCCGACCCGCCCGATCCGAAGGCGATGGAATAGCCGAGGATAAGCCACAGGATGCTCATCAGGCAGGCGATCGCATAGCAGTGCATGAAGACGCTCAGCACGTTCCGCGCCCTGACGAGCCCGCCGTAAAACAGCGCCAGCCCCGGCAGCGTCATGAACAGCACCAGCGCCGTCGCCACGATGATCCAGGCGGTATCCGCTCCGTTCATTGGATTTCCCCTCTTCCCGTTTGCGGGGGGTTGGAGCGCAAACGGCGCGCGAGGAAAACGACGAAATCTCGTGCGCTCCGCCTTAAACTTGTGCAAACGGGTAATGATGAAAAATAAGGCACAATTATCGCATCCGCGCTGAATTTCTAATCGCTTTCTGAAGCGCTCCGCAGGCCGCCACTCCCCCCGGTCCGGCGCCCCGAACAGGGGCCAACGGGATAGTGTCGACTCGACACTATCTCGGCCCAAGGCCCGAACTTAGTGTCGAGTCGCTACTACTTTTTCCGGCCCCCGGCCGGATGGTGTCGACTCGCTACTATCCAGAAACCGCCAGTCCGGCGCGATGCGCTCTCGTCCCGGAAATTTCTTCGCCTGCCCGCGCGGCTCCGCCCCTCCGAAGGCCCCGTGCCCACGAACACCCAAGGCATGACCGGCGGCAAAGCCGCCACGCCAACCGCCGGGGCGTCCAGGCGGTCAGACGAAATCTCACCGCCGGGCGCGCCGCGTCATCGGCTTGCGGGACGCACGGCGTAATCAAGGCCGCGCACCCCTTGGCGCGCCCTCCCACGGTCCGGCGATGGCGTCGCGCGGCACCGGGACGCCACCGGCAGAGAGGCTTCGAGGCGGAAACCGAACGGCCTGCCCGCCGGTCCGCCGCCAAAAGGGCGGGGCCGGCCCGCGACGGACAGCCAGAACCGCGCCGAACCCCTTGCAACTCTACTCCCCGCGCGGCTCTCCCCGCAGCGCCTTCACCTCGCCGCGCCGCCGCTTTTCCTCCAGCCGCTTGCGCTTCTGGCCCAGCGGCACCCGGGTCTTCACCCGCCGTTTCGGTTTCTCCGCCGCCGCCGCGATCAGGGCGCGAAGGCGCTCGCGCGCGATCTCGCGGTTGCGCGCCTGGCTCCGCTCCTCCGACACCTGCAACACCACCGCGCCGTCCTTCGTCCAGCGCCGCCCGGCCAGCCGTTTCAGCCGCCGTTTCACCGGATCGGGCAGGTTCGGCGAACGCTCCGCCTCGAACCTCAGTTCCACCGCCGAGGCCACCTTGTTCACGTTCTGGCCGCCGGGGCCCGAGGCGCGAACGAACTGTTCCGTCACCTCCCAGTCGGCGATTTCGATGGAATCGTTAATTTTCATACCCGACATGGGAGTGTTCCGGATGTGTACGGGGTGTGTACGCGCTGTGTACGCCGGGTGTACGCCGAAATCCAAGCGCCGCGGCCGGTTAACCGGCCGTACGATGCAGAAAGGGCGACCGGGTTTCCGGTCGCCCTCCGAGTATCTCAGAGATGGGCCAGTTAGGGATCGGCGCTAGGCCGACGGCCCAATCGAAAGCGTTCTCCCACGCGGGGTTGCCCGCGTCAGACGGTCCCTCCGACTGTTCCGACACCTCTCTCCAATATCACTCTCGACACTGGACCACCTCCTTTCTCTGATTGACCGATACGGGAAGGTTGGCACAGATCTAGCGTCTGTCAAATAAAATCACGCTACCTGTGGCGTAAGCCGCCTCACAATCATGCGAAACGGCACCAATGCGATCATCGCAAGCGCCAGTTTCACGCCCCAATCCGCCACCGCCAGCGACATCCAGAGCGGCGCAACCGGGCCGATGCCCAGCATCGGCAGCGCCTCGTTGGCCCAGGACACATCGTTCCCCGGCTCCAGCCCGCTCAGCCCGGCGGAAAAGGCGATCGTGAAGAACAGCGCCGTATCGACGGAGGATCCCACCAGCGAAGACACCAGAGGCGCCCGCCACCAGGACCCGTCCCGCAGCGAATTAAAGACAGATATATCAAGGAGTTGCGCGACCAGAAACGCGATGCCGGATCCCAGCGCGATCCGCAGTGTGACGAGCGGGCCGAACTCGCCGTGGATCTGCGTGCCGATCAGCGAACAGATCACGCCGGTCAGGAATCCGGCAAAAACGACCTTCCGCGCCAGCGCCGGGCCATAGACGCGGTTCATCACATCGGTGACGAGAAACGCGATCGGATAGGTAAACGCCCCCCAGGTCAGCCACTGGCCGAAGAGGAACTGGACGAGGATGTTCGAGGTCACCACCACCGCCGCCATGGCGGCGATGCCGGGCAAAAGCCGTGTCATATCAGTGTGTTCCGTTTTTCCAAGGTGTTCGGAGACTTGGCCCCGCATGGGCGGGACGGCGCTCTCTACCCGAGCAGCCCGGCGCGATCAAGCTATTCGCTCAGCCGGTATTCCACGAATTCGGTGCGTTGAAAGCCTCTGTAATTATCGTCCGACACCATCGTCAGCCGCAGGCCGGTTTCATCCGCCCACACCGCCAGCCCTTCAAGATTGTCATGCGCCCCAAGCTCCGTCTGCAGCACCCGCTCGCCCCCCGTCAGCCCATCCTCCCCCACTTCATGGCGCGTCACCCGGCTGGCAAAACGAAAGGGCAGGGCAAGCCGCCGCCACAACACGTAAAGCCTGCCATCCGGGCCGAAATCCGCACCAACTGGGCGATAGGCGCCGTCTTCGGGCAGCGTGGCGAACAGGGCCCATACCCCGTCCGCGAACCTGAAAACAGGGAACCCCGGTGTCCGCGGAAGCCGGCCTTCGGACAGGACAAAGATGGCCCCGTCCCGATCGACCGCGATACCCTCGAGCGACCGGTTTTCCGCCAGATCGCGCATCATCCGGAACACCGGATAAGGCCGGCCGCGCGCTTCGCGATCCGCGTATTCCACCACGCGGTGCGCGTCTTCGAACGAGACCAGCCAGTGCCCGTCAGGTGTCAGGGCCAGGCCCTCGGCATCGGTCATGTTGCCCTGCACCCTGTTTCCCATCACGTCCCGAAGCCCGCCGATCCAGGGAGAGGTCACTGCGGTTATCCTGCCATCCGTTCGCTCGAACGTTCCGATCAACGTGATGGCGTTGTCCCCCACGGCGGCGAAATGGCTGCCGTCGTCGAAGAAATCGAAGCCCGACACTCCGCCGAAGTACTCTTCCTCCCGCTCCCAGGTGAAGGCCCCCAGAAACTCCGCCTGGGCCAGGCCAACGCCATGAAAGAAGAGAAGAAATATCGCCGCGATCAGCGCGCGGTAAGAACTTGAGCGCATGCCTGGGGCAGATCCGCCATCACGTATTCGCGCCGGGGTTTCGGCGGCGGCGCATTCGGGTCGGGCGGCGGCGGGTTCAGGATGTTGCGCACCCAGTCCTCGGCATCCCTGCACCCGTCGCCCGCCGGCGGCGGCACCTGCTCCTGGCACCCGCGCCCGCCACTCGGGCAATTCAGGCGCACGTGGAAGTGATAGTGGTGCCCCCACCACGGCCGGATCTTGCGAAGCCAGGCGCGGTCGCCCTTTTCGTCCTTGCACATCTGCACCTTGGCGCCCGGGAAGACGAAGATCCGCGCCACCGCCGGGTCTTTCGCCGCGGCCTTCAGAATCTCGTGATGTGCCCGCGTCCAGTTGCCGTTCACATAGGCGCCCTCGGCCCGGCGCATCGAGATCGACGAGATTTCTTCCCGCGTCTTCGCGCTCAGCTGGAGATTGTCCGCCGGCCGCATCCAGATATCGATATCGAGCCCGATCTGGTGCGACCGGTGGCCGGTCAGCATCGGGCCGCCTCGCGGCTGGGAGATATCGCCGATGTAAAGCCCGTTCCAGCCCGGCTGCCGCGCGGCTTTCCGCGACAGGCGTTCAATGAATTCAATCGCGTCGGGGTGCCCCCAGTTCCGGTTCCGCGACAGGCGCATCGCCTGCCACGTTGGCCCGGTTTCGGGCAGTTGCACAGCGCCGGCGACGCATCCCTTGGCATAGCTGCCGTGGGGCGCGGGCTTGTGCGGGCTTGCGGCGCGTTTCGCGCCGAAAAGCTCTTTCGCCAGGGGGTCGGCCCCCGCCGGTGCAGCAAGAAGGGCAAGGCATATCGCAAGCGTGCGGATGATCATGGGACTGCTCGATCTCCGTCTGGTTTGACCCACCATAACAGGAAAAGCCCGATCAGGAAGAGTACGATCAAAGGCACGATCCCGGCCTGCTGGCTTCCGGTCGCCGAGGTGACGATGCCGATCGACAGCGGCGCGATGAACGATGTCGCCTTGCCCGCCAGGGCGTAAAGCCCGAATGCCTCGGTCATCCGATCGGGATCGGCCTGGCGCACCATCATCGACCGGCTGGCCGCCTGAAGCGAGCCGCCCGCCGCGCCGATCAGCGCGCCGAGGATGTAGAAGGCGATATCGGGGGCGCGCGACGCCTCCGCCACCCTGATGCCGAACAGGTTGTCGCGCGAGATGAAGACGACGAGAACCGCCACGGCCGTGAGAATGAGGATGCAGACGCGGATCACGGGCTTCGGCCCCAGCGCACTGTCGGCGCGGCCCCCGAGCCAGGCGAAAAGGGCGCCGGTGATGATCGCGAGGATGCCGAAGATCCCGGTATCCACGACGCTCCACCCCAGAACCCCCGCGGCATAGATGCCGCCGAAGGTGTACATGCCGTTGAGCGCATCGCGGTAGAACATCGACGAGGCGAGGTAGGCCGTCAGGCTGGTGCGGCCGGGAAGCGAGCGCAGCGTCGCCAGAAGATCGCGCATCGCGCGGCCCACCGCCCCGGGCGGCACCGGGTTGCGGCGCGGATCGCGCACCCAGACGAAGAACGGCACCATGAAGACCGCGAACCAGATCGCCGTCAGCGGTCCGACGGCGCGGGTGCCCTCGCGCGCCGCCGCGTCGAGGCCGAGAAGCGGATCGAGCCCGATGAGGGTTTTCCCCGTCGCCGCGTTTTCGGCGAAGAAGAGAAGCATGATCACGAGGCTCAGAAGCCCGCCCAGGTAGCCGAAGGCCCAGCCGTTGCCCGAGATCCGCCCGATCTCCTCCCGGGGCCCCAGATCGGGCAGCATCGCGTTGGTGAAGATCGTGGCGAATTCCATCGCGACGAGGCCCACGCCGAACAGGAGGATCGTGCGGAAGAGATCGAAATCCCCCGGTTCCGCGAACCAGAGCCCTGCGCTTCCGATCACGTAAAGCACCGAGAACCCCGCGACCCAGCGCACCCGGTTGCCCCCGGTATCGGCCAGCGCGCCGAGGATCGGCGCGAGCACCGCGATCAGGATTCCCGCCGCCGCGACGCCGAAGCCCCAGGCGGCCTGCGCCCGGCTGCCATCGCCCAGAACCTCCGCCACGTAGGGCGCGAAGATGAAGGTGAGGATCAGCGTCGCGAAGGGCTGACTGGACCAGTCGAAGAAATACCAGCCCCAGATGCGTTTTCTGTCCATATGCCTGCCCGCGCCGTTCCCGGCGAACCCTGACAGCCGCGGGCACCGCCTTCAATGCCCCATATCGCGCGGGTTGCCCTGAGGGCCGGGCGCGCTTACCTATCCGCCAGCGAACACGACGAACGGAAGAAAGCCCATGAACCCGATCATCGAAATCCTGCGCCTGCTTCTGGACGTCGCCTTCTTAATCATGATCGTGCACATCATCTTCAGCTGGCTGATCAGCTTTCAGGTGCTGAACCTGCGCCAGCCGATCGTGGCCCAGATCTGGAGCGGGCTGAACGCGCTTCTCGAACCCGTTTATCGCCCGATCCGGCAGCGCCTGCCGCAGACCGGGGGCCTGGATTTCGCGCCGCTCGTGGCGTTCCTCGGGATCATCATCGCGCGCGACATCCTGCTGCCGTGGCTTGCACAGGCGATGATCTGATCTTCTGCGCTTGTTCAGCGAATCTTCATCTGCGATGGTCAAGGAAACGAGCAGTTTGACTAAAAATCGCAGGGATCATGCCGGAGCCGTCTGAGCTTCTTTCAACCGTATTCGGATTTTCAGAGTTTCGCCCGGGGCAGGAGGAGATCGTGCGTGCGGTGGCCGAAGGCCGCGACACGCTGGCGATCATGCCGACAGGCGGCGGGAAATCGCTGTGCTTCCAGTTGCCCGCGCTGATGCGGGACGGGGTGACGGTGGTGATCTCTCCCCTGATCGCGCTGATGCGGGATCAGGTGCGGGGGTTGCAGGCGGCGGGTGTCGCCGCGGGCGCCCTGACCTCGGGCAATACGGAGGCCGAGACCGAGGCGGTGCATGCGGCCCTGCGCGACGGGCGGCTCAAGATCCTTTACATGGCGCCGGAACGCCTGGCCTCGGGCGGGACGGCGGCCTTTCTGAAGCGGATCGGGACGAACCTGATTGCGGTGGACGAGGCCCATTGCGTCAGCCAGTGGGGCCATGATTTCCGGCCCGATTACCTTCGGATCGGGGATCTGAGGGCGGCGCTGGGCGTGCCCGTCGCGGCCTTCACCGCCACGGCGGACGCCGAAACCCGGGCCGAAATCGTGACCCGGCTGTTCGCGGGGCGCGCGCCCGAGACGTTTCTTCGGGGCTTCGACCGGCCCAACATCCACCTTGCCTTCGCCACGAAGAACGGGCCGCGCCAGCAGATCCTGAATTTCGCGGCGGCGCGGAAGGGGCAATCGGGGATCGTCTATTGCGCGACCCGCGCGAAGACGGAGACCCTGGCCGCCGCGCTGGCCAGGGAAGGCCACAGCGCCTGCGCCTATCACGGCGGGATGGATCCCGAGAGCCGGCGTGCCGTCGAGGCCCGGTTTCAGACCGAGGACGGGCTGATCGTCACCGCGACGATCGCCTTCGGCATGGGTGTCGACAAGCCCGATATCCGATGGGTCGCCCATGCCGACCTGCCGAAATCGATCGAGGCCTATTACCAGGAAATCGGGCGCGCGGGCCGTGACGGCACCCGGGCCGAGACGCTGACGCTGTTTGGCGCGGACGACATTCGCCTGAGGCGCGCGCAGATCGACGAGGGCCTGGCCCCGCACGAACGGAAGGCGGTGGATCACGGGCGGCTGAATGCGCTTCTGGGTCTGGCGGAGGCGCTGAGTTGCCGGCGCCAGACGCTTCTGGGCTATTTCGGCGAGGCGGCGGGCCCTTGCGGCCACTGCGATCTGTGCGACAGCCCGCCCGAGACGTGGGACGGATCCGTCGAGGTGCAGAAGGCGCTGTCGGCGATCCTCAGAACCGGCGAAAGCTTTGGCGCGGGCCACCTGATCGACATCCTGACCGGCACGCTGACCGACAAGGTGCGCAACCGGGGGCATGACGCGCTGCCGACCTTCGGGGTAGGCCGGGATGTCGACCGCAAGACCTGGACGGCGATCTTCCGGCAGATGATGGGGCACGACCTGGTGCGCCCCGATCCCGAACGCCACGGGGCGCTTCGGATGACCGGGCGCGCGCGCCCGATTTTGCGGGGCGAGGCCGATATCACGCTTCGGAAGGATACGCTCAAGGCCGCGTCGCGCCCGGCGGCGAAGGCGCTTGTGGCCGAAGAGGACGCGCCGCTTCTGGCCGCGCTTAAGGCAAAGCGGCGGGCGCTGGCGGAGGCCGCGCGCGTGCCGGCCTATGTCGTCTTCCCCGACCGGACGCTGATCGAGATGGCCGAACGGCGGCCCGCGACGCTTGACGAGATGGCGCAGGTGAGCGGGGTGGGGGCGAAGAAGCTTGACCGTTACGGCGCGACGTTTCTGGAGGTGATCACGGGCCACGCGCCGGAGCCCGTGCATCCCGCACGCCAGAAGCTGTCGGGTCGGGCGGAGGGCGCGGTGTATGACCGGCTGCTCGAGGCGCAGGCCTCGCTTCTGCGGGGCGAGACGGGGACGGAAAAGCCGATGAGCTGTTCGGCGGCGCTGATCGCGCGGGTCGCGGCGCTGGGCCAGCCCGACGAGACGGCGCTTGAACGGATCCTGGGCGAGCGGCGGGCAGAACGGTTCGGGCCCGCCTTCCTTGATGTGCTTGCGGCCTCTTGAGGCCCGGGCGGCGCCACCTAGGTGATCCGGCAGACGAATGAGAGGGTGAGGCGATGCTGACAGTGATTTCCCCGGCGAAGCGGCTCGATTGGGAGGGGGCGCCGGCGGGCGGCACGGAGCCTGCGTTCCTGGCCGATGCGAACCGGCTGGCGGGCCATGCACGGCAGCTGTCGCTGGCGAACCTGAAGGGTCTCATGGGGCTGTCGGATGATCTGGCGCGGCTGAACCGCGACCGGTTTCGCGCCTTTTCCGATGCGCCGGGGGCGGGCGAAACGCGGCAGGCGGCCTTCGCGTTCGCAGGCGACACCTACCAGGGGCTTGAGGCGAAAACGCTCGATGCGGATGCGCTCCGCTGGGCGGACGGGCGGCTCTGGATCCTGTCGGGGCTTTACGGGCTTCTGCGCCCCGGCGACGCAATCCAGGCCTACCGGCTGGAGATGGGCAGCCGGCTGAAGACGCGGCGGGGGGCGTCGCTCTACGATTTCTGGGGCGACCGGATCGCGAAGGCGCTGAATGCCGCCGCCGAGGCGGCGGGGAGCGATGTGCTTCTGAACTGTGCGAGCCAGGAATATTTCGGGGCCGTGGATGCGGGCGTTCTAATGCCCCGGGTGATCACGCCGGTGTTCCTCGAGGAGCGCGGCGGCACGGCGAAGACGGTGAGCTTCTTTGCGAAACGCGCGAGGGGGGCCCTTGCGCGCTTCGTGGTGGAGAACCGGGTGAGCCGCGCGGCCGAACTCGCGGCGTTCGAGACCGGGGGGTACCGGCTTGACCCGGACCGGTCAGAGCCCGACCGGCCCGTCTTCATCCGCCCCTATCCCGAGGCTGGCGCGAAGGCCGCCTGAGCGGCGCGGCCCCGCGGTCACGCCGGTTCGGGTTCGGGCAGGGGCGCGCGGGCCCCGTCGGGGCAGGCCATCTGGATGTGTTCCACCAGCGCCGTTTTCTTCAGGGGCTTCGTCAGGCAGTGGTTGATCCCGGCCGCCGCGATATCACGCGCGGTTTCCTCGAGCGCGTGCGCCGTCATCGCCACGATCGGCGTGCGCGGCAGGCCCGCGGCCTCTTCCGCCGCGCGAATCCGGCGCGCCGCTTCCAAACCGTCCATCCGGGGCATGGAAATGTCGGTGAAGACGAGATCCGGGGGATCGGCGGTGAAGCGTTCGAGCGCGATCTGCCCGTCTTCGACGATTTCCAGATCGATATCGAGCGTCTTCAGAAGCTTTTCCAGAACGATGCGGTTGGTGCGGTTGTCTTCTGCCGCCAGAACGCGCATGGCGCGGCGCGGCGCCTCCGCCTCCACCACCGGTTCGGGCGGCGCGGGTGCGGCGGGTTCTGCGAGAAGCGTGCCCAGCGCCGCCACCAGATCGTCGCGCAGAACGGGTTTCTGAAGGTCGGCCGACGGCCCGTCCTCGCCGGGGCCGACGGACACGCGGATGCGCCCCGCCGGCCCGCTTTCCTCGGCCCGGACCAGAACGTCGCGGGGCCCGATCGCAGCGAGGCGTACCGGGTGGCCCGAAGGCAGGGTGTGCGGCGCACTGAAGCCGAGCGCCATGAGTTGTTTTGCCAGGATCGAGCGGCTGACCACGTCGGAATCCATCAAGAGCACCTGCCGCCCTTCTGTCGACAGATCTGCCGGGCTCGGGCTTTTCTGGTTGTCCACGGGAAGTTTCAACCAGATCCCGAAGACCGAGCCTTCGCCCGGTGTCGAATCAAGCCAGATCTCGCCCCCCATCAGCCGCACCAGGCGATGGGTGATCGACAGGCCGAGGCCGGTGCCGTCATAGCGCCGGGTGGAGGCGCCGTCGGCCTGGTTGAATTCGCCGAAGATAAGCTCCTTCTGCCCGGGCTCGATCCCGATGCCGGTGTCTTCGACCGTAAGATGCAGGCGCATCTGGCCGCCTTCCGCCTCCGGCAACCCGACGATGCGGACAAGGACGTGGCCCCTTTCGGTGAATTTCACCGCATTGCCCACGAGGTTCAGAAGCACCTGGCGCACCCGGCCCTTGTCGCCGATGAAGGAGGTTGGCAGGAACATGTCGTAATCGGCGACGAGCGACAGCCCTTTCTCGCGGGCCGCGGGCTGGAGCAGGGTGATCACCTCGGACACCGTACGTTCGAGATCGAAGGGCTCTTCGACCAGCGTGAGTTTCTTCGCCTCGATCTTGGAATAGTCGAGCACGTCGTTGATGATGACGAGCAGCGCCTCGCCCGAGCTTCGGATCGTGTCGAGGCAAAGCCGCTGATCCTCGTCCAGCGTGCCTTCCGCCATCAGATCGGCCATGGCGAGGACGCCGTTCATAGGCGTGCGGATTTCGTGGCTCATGTTCGCGAGGAAGGAGGATTTGGCGCGGTTCGCGGCCTCGGCGCTGTGGCGCGCGGCCTCGAGCGCCTTTTCGCGGCGCATCGTGCCGGTCATGTTGACCGCCAGCATGACGAGATCGCCGTCATCGGTGCGCCGTTCAGAAAGTTTCACGAAGCTGTCGTTGAAGAAGCGCAGGGTGACGGGCTCGATCACCCGGGCCTCCCACCGGGCCTTCATCCAGGCCGCCCAGTCGCGGCGGCTGTGGGGCGAGGGATCGATTAGCCCCTCTTCCGCAGCGATATCCACCAGTTCGCCATAGGTGGTGCCGAGGCCGATCCCTTCCATATCCGAAAACGGGCGGAAGAAGGCGTGGTTGGCGGCGATGATCGCGCCCGTCTGGTCGAAGACGGCGAACCCGTCTTCGATCGTCTCCAGCGCGGCCCAGAGCCGGCGTTCGGCCATCTGCACCTGGCTGGTCGCGCGCCTGAGATCCATCAGCGCTGTGCGGTTGCGGCCTTTCAGGGTTTCGGCCTCGCGCCGGGCGCGGGCGGCGGCGTCGCGATGGCCGATCACCTCGTCACTCAGCGCGCGGGCCTGTTCTGCGATGCGCGTGTTGGCGGCCAGAAGCTCCTTCTGGCGCTGGGTCAGAAGGCTTTCGGTGGCAAGGCGCGAGCGCAGCGTCTCGGTGATCCGGTCGGTTTCAAGCATGACAGCTCCGGGCAATCCCAGTCGCCGTCACATTGCGCCTGTTCCGTAAAGAACCGCTTAACCGTGTTCGTCAGCCGAGGCGTTCCATCGCGATGGCGATGCCCTGGCCCCCGCCGATGCACATGGTGACGATCGCGCGTTTGCCGCCGGTGCGTTCGAGTTCGTAGAGCGCCTTGACGGCGAGGATCGCGCCGGTGGCCCCGACGGGGTGGCCGAGCGCGATGGCGCCGCCGTTCGGGTTCACCTTCGCCGGGTCGAGGCCGAGGCCCTTGTTGACCGCGAGGGCCTGGGCCGCGAAGGCCTCGTTCGACTCGATGAGGTCGAAATCGTCTATCGAGAGGCCGGTGCGGGCGAGGAGGTTCTCGACCGCGGGCACCGGGCCGATCCCCATCACCTCGGGCCGAACGCCCGCATGGGCGTAGCCGAGGATGCGGGCACGGGGTGTGAGCCCCGCCTTTTCCGCCGCATCGGCATGGGCCAGCACCAGCGCCGCCGCGCCGTCATTGATGCCCGAGGCGTTGCCTGCGGTCACCGTGCCGTCCTTCTGGAACACGGTGCGCAGCCCGGCGAGGGCGGCGGCATCGGTGGCCTTGGGGTGTTCGTCGGTGTCGAAGGCCACGGTATCGCGCTTCACGCGCACTTCGACGGGCACGATCTGATCCTTGAAGCGGCCGCCGGCGATGGCCGCCGCGGCGCGGTTCTGGCTTTCCAGCGCGAAGGCATCCTGCGCCTCGCGGCTGATGCCGTGTTCCTTCGCCACGTTTTCCGCCGTCACGCCCATATGCCCGGTGCCGAAGGGGCAATTCAGCGCGCCCAGCATCATGTCGGAGGCGCCGGCATCACCCATCTTCTGGCCCCAGCGGGCCTGGGGCAGGATGTAGGGCGAGCGGCTCATGCTTTCGGCGCCGCCCGCAAGGCCGAATTCCGCGTCGCCAAGTTCGATCGCCTGGATGACGGAGACGAGCGCCTGTGCGCCCGAGCCGCAGAGCCGGTTCACGTTCATCGCGGGCGTGGTTTCGGGCACGCCCGCCTCCATCGCCGCGACGCGCGAGAGGTACATGTCGCGCGGTTCCGTGTTGATGACGTGGCCATAGGCGACATGGCCGATCTGCGCGCCCTCGACGCCGCCGCGTTCGAGCGCGGCCTTCGCGGCGATGGCGCCGAGTGTGATGGGCGGGGTCTGGGCAAGGGCGCCGCCGAAGGTGCCGATGGCTGTGCGGGCGCCGGAAAGAATCACGGTGTCGGTCATGGTTGCCTCCTTGGGACTTCCGCCGCAGTCTGAGGCGGCGGCGCGCCGGCTGCAAGGCGGCCGCGCAAATGACGCTGCGGCTTCGGGAGGCGGCCTATGGGAGATTTCACGGAACACCTCAAAACCACCCTGCGGGAGATCGAGGCGGACGGGCTTCTGAAGCGGGAGCGCGAGATCACCGGGCCGCAGGGCGCACATGTCACGGTGGCCGGGCACGATATGCTGAACCTCTGCGCGAACAACTATCTCGGCCTTGCCGACGATCCCCGGCTGGCCGCGGCGGCGAAGGCGGCAATCGATGCGCATGGCTACGGGATGGCGTCGGTCAGGTTCATCTGCGGGACACAAGGCTTGCACCGGGAGCTCGAGCGCGCGCTGGCGGCGTTTCTGGGGCAGGAGGATGCGATTCTCTTCGCCGCCTGTTTCGATGCGAATGGCGGCGTGTTCGAGCCGCTTCTGGGCCCCGAGGACGCGGTGGTATCTGATGCGCTGAACCATGCCTCGATCATCGACGGCATAAGGCTCTGCAAGGCGAAGCGGTATCGTTATGCGAATTCCGACATGGACGATCTGGAAGCGCAGCTGAAGGCCGCGCGTGCGGACGGCGCGCGCTTCGTGATGATCGCGACCGATGGCGTGTTTTCGATGGACGGATACCTTGCGAACCTGCCGGAGATCCGGGCGCTGGCGGATCGGTACGACGCGCTTCTGATGGTGGACGATTGCCATGCGACCGGGTTCATGGGGCCGAAGGGCGCCGGCACGCCCGCGCATTTCGGGGTGAAGGCCGATGTTCTGACCGGCACGCTGGGCAAGGCGCTGGGCGGGGCGATCGGGGGTTATGTGGCGGCCTCGCAGCCGGTGATCGATCTTCTGCGGCAGCGGGCGCGGCCTTACCTCTTCTCGAACTCGCTGCCGCCTGCGGTGGTGGGCGCGGGGCTCGAGGCGCTGCGGATCGTGGCCGATGGCGACGACCTGCGCGCGCGGCTGTTCGAGAATGCAGATTTCTGGCGTGCGGGGCTTCAGGCCGCGGGGTTCGAGCTTCTGCCCGGCGAACACCCCATCGTGCCGGTGATGCTGGGGGATGCGCGGCTGAGCCAGGACATGGCGAGTGCGCTTTACGCCCGCCGCGTCTATGTCGCCGGGTTCTTCTTTCCGGTCGTGCCGAAGGGCCAGGCGCGGATCAGGACGCAAATGAATGCCGCCTTGTCGCGGCAGGATCTGGAAACCGCGCTTCAGGCCTTCGAAGATGCGGGCCGACAGGTGGGAGCGATTTCATGAACGCTGCGACGGCACTGGACGTCTACCGCGAGCACGCGCGGGAGCTGGGGCGCAAATACGATGCCGTCCGGTCGGGGGATGTGCTGGCCCCGGTCGCGGCGTTTCTGCCGCCGCCGCCCGCCCGTATCCTAGATATCGGCGCGGGTACCGGCCGGGATGCGGTGTGGCTGGCCGATCGTGGCTATCTCGTAACCGCGGCAGAGCCGACGGAGGAGTTTCGCGAGACGATCCGCGGGCGGGAGCGGGGGATCGTGGTGATCGACGCCGCGCTGCCGCGGCTCGACGGGATCGAGGGCGCGTTCGACCTTGTACTGGGAAATGCCGTCTGGCACCACGTGCCGTCCGGCGGGCGGAACGCGGCGCTTGAACGCATCGCCGCGCTTCTGGCCCCGGGCGGGCGGGCCGTGCTGTCGCTGAGGCTTGGCCCGGCAATGCCGGAACTTGGAACCTTCGCGCTTGATCCCGACAGAGAAATTCAGCGCACGGAGGCGGCGGGGTTCACGCTTCTGCACCGGGCCGAAGCGCCGTCGCACCAGGCCGGAAACATCGCCGCCGGTGTGACCTGGACATGGCTTGTGCTTGAACCGGAGGCCACGTGATGCAGAACGAGATGAAGGCGCTGGTGAAGGCGAAACCCGAACCCGGGCTTTGGATGGAACATCGCCCGGTGCCCGAGATCGGGCCCGAAGACGTTCTGATCCGGATCAGGAAGACCGGGATCTGCGGCACCGATATTCACATCTGGAACTGGGATGACTGGGCCGCGCGGACGGTGCCGGTGCCCCTGGTCACCGGCCACGAATTCGCAGGCGAGATCGTGGATATGGGCCGGAATGTCGAAGATCTGACGATCGGGCAGCGGGTGTCGGGCGAAGGCCACCTGATCGGCAAGCAGTCGCGCCAGTCGCGGGCGGGGAAGTTTCACCTCGATCCGGCGACCCGGGGCATTGGGGTGAACGAACCCGGCGCCTTCGCGGAATACCTGCGCCTGCCGGCGTTCAACGTGGTGCCCCTGCCGGACGCGATCGACGACGAGATCGGGGCGATTCTCGACCCGCTGGGGAATGCGGTGCACACCGCCCTGTCCTTCGATCTGGTGGGCGAGGACGTGCTGATTACCGGCGCCGGGCCGATCGGGATTATGGCGGCGGCCGTCGCGCGGCATGTGGGCGCGCGGCATATCGTGATCACCGATCTCAATGCCGACCGTTTGGCCCTGGCGCGGCGGGTGGTGAAGGATGTGGAAGCGATCGACCCAAGGGAGCGCGATCTGGGCGAGGTGATCCGCGATCTCGGGATGAAGCAGGGGTTCGACGTGGGCCTTGAGATGTCGGGCAGCCAGGCCGCGCTCGACCAGATGGTCGAAGCGCTGGTGATGGGCGGGCGGATCGCGCTTCTGGGCATTCCGCCCGGCAAATCGCCGGTTGACTGGAGCCGCATCGTCTTCAAGGCGATCACGCTCAAGGGCGTCTACGGGCGCGAGATCTTCGAGACCTGGTACAAGATGATTGCGATGCTGGAGAACGGGCTCGACGTGCGGGAGGTGATCACGCATCGCTTCAAGGTGGACGATTTTCGCGAAGGGTTCGAGACGATGCGGGCCGGGTCTTCGGGGAAGATCGTGCTGGACTGGACCTGAGATCAGGCGCGGGCGGGCCAGTCGGTGATGTCGGGATAGAAGCGTTTGCGCCAGCGTTTGACGCGGGGGTGCATGATCCGCCGCCAGAGCGGCGGGACCAGCGCAGCCGTCGTCATCACCGGGTAGCCATAGGGAAGTTCGGGGCCTTCCTCGGGGGAGCCCGCCTGCAGAAGCGGGAAGGGGCGCGCGGGTTTGGCGTGGTGATCGGCGTGGCGCTGGAGGTTGATCAGAAGCCAGTTCGAACCCCGGTGCGTCGCGTTCCAGCTGTGCCGGGGGGCGACGGGTTCATAGCGACCGTCGGGCAGGGTTTGCCGGGTAAGCCCGTAATGTTCAACGTAGTTGACGAGTTCGAGCTGCCAGATCGCGACGAGGGCCTGAAAGAGAAATAGCGCGAGGCCGAGCCAGCCGCCGAGAATGATCGCGAGGGCGATCATGGCGACCGCGAGGGCGGCGTAGCGCCAGAACGGGTTCGAGATGTGGGTGGCGGGGAGGCCCTTTCGCGCCAGCCTTTCCCGTTCGGCGCGGAGGGCGGAGCGGAAGCAGCCCGGCAGGACGCGGGCGAAGAAGGCGTGGAAGCCCTCGCCGTAGGGGGCCGTGACCGGATCACGCGGGGTGCCCACATGGCGGTGGTGGACGAGCATGTGTTCGGTGCGGAAATGCCCGTAGAGGACGGAGGCCAGCAGGATATCGGCGCGCCACCGGTCGGCGCGGCCCGGTTTGTGCATCAGTTCGTGCGCATAGACGATGCCGATGGTGCCCGCGAGGATGCCCATGCCGAAGAAGACGCCGAATTTCTCGATCATCGAAAGGTGCGGGGCGGCGGGGACATAGGCGAGAAGCGCCAGGAGTGCGGCAAGCTGGAGCCAGGGCCAGAGGCGGGTGATCCGCAGGTACCAGGCAAGCCGCGCCTCGGGCGTGTCGGGATCGATGTTCGAGCGATCCTCGCCAGTCAGAAGATCGAGGATCGTGAAGAAGCCCCAGGTCGTCATCGGAACGAGGAAGATCGCGAGCCCGCCCAGCGTGGCCGAGAGCGCGAGGACCGGCAGGAGTGCCGCCGAGGCCCAGAAGGGCAGGGCGTCGCCGAGGCTTGCGGGTTTCGGTGTCGCGGTGGCCGTGGTCATGGGGCGCAGGCTACGACAGGGCGGGGCGCTGCTCAATCGCCGGCAAGCTGCGGGGATGCGAGATCGAAGGCCTTGCGCATGACGGTTGGCAGGTCGGAGGGGCGGAAGGCGTGTTGCGGCAGGAATTCCCCCCGGTCCGGGGCGGTATCGACGGGCAACTCGGCAATCCGAAGGGCGAGGCGCAGGTGAAAATGGGTGAAGGTGTGGCGCACCTCCGCGCCGCCATCGCGCCAGTGGCGGGCGTCGGTGGGCGGGGCCTCTGCCGGGGCGCCGGACCAATCCGACCCGGGCCAGCCCAGCATGCCGCCGAGAAGCCCCTTGCCGGGGCGCCGTTCGAGGAGCCAGGCGCCATCGGCCCGGCGGCCGACGTAGATGTAGCCGAGGCGCACGGGCTTGGCGGCCTTGGGGGTTTTCCGGGGCAGATCTGCCGCCCGGCCCGAGGCGCGGGCCGCGCAGCGATCCATCCAGGGGCAGATCCCGCAGGCGGGCGAGCGGAGCGTGCAGATCGTCGCGCCCAGATCCATCACCGCCTGGGCGTAGTCGCCCGGGCGTTCTTCGGGGGTGAGGGCGGCGGCGAAGGCGGTGAGCGCGGGTTTCGCGGCGGGTAGCGGCGTGTCGTGATCGTGCAACCGGGCCATGACCCGTTCGACATTCCCGTCGACCACGGTTTCGGGCCGGTCGAAGGCAATCGAGGCGATCGCCGCTGCCGTGTAGGGGCCTATGCCGGGCAGGGTGAGAAGCGCCTCGCGCGTATCGGGGAAGACACCGCCGTGATCGGCCAGGACCGCGCGGGCGCATTTCAGGAGGTTCCGGGCGCGGGCGTAATAGCCGAGGCCCGCCCATTCACCCATGACCTGCTCGTCGGGCGCCGCCGCGAGCGCGCCGACGGTGGGCCACAGCGTCGTGAACCGTTCGAAATAGCCTTTCACCGCCGCGACGGTGGTTTGCTGGAGCATGATCTCGCTCAGCCACACGCGGTAGGGATCGGGGGTGTGGCCTGCCGCGCGATCTGCCGGGCCGACGCGCCAGGGTAGGGCGCGGGCGTGGCGGTCGTACCAGTGGAGAAGTTCCCTTGCTGCGCGGTCCTCACACAATCTTTATGATCCTTCCCGTCCGATTACGCTGGTCTGGCCTGTGCCGACCCTTACAATAGCGCCGGGCAGAGAATGGGAAACGCATGACCGGCCAGACGGGCAATTCGCGACGCGAGGGAACGCGCGGCTTTCGCCGTGCGGCCGCGCTTGTCTCGAAGGATATCCGCACTGCCGGAGAGGCGCGGGGCTTTGCCGTTTCGCGCGTGCTGACCCATTGGGACGAGATCGCGGGCCCGGATCTGGCCGGGCGCACCCGCCCTGTAAACATCACCTATGGCCGAAGCGGCCTTGGCGCGACCCTGACGCTTCTGACCACCGGGGCCGAGGCGCCGATGGTGGAGATGCAGAAAGAGGCGCTGAGGGAGCGGATCAACGCCTGCTACGGCTATGCCGCGATCTCGCGCATCCGGATCACGCAGACTGCGCCGACGGGGTTTTCCGAAGGGCAGGCGGAGTTTGCGCACGCGCCAAAGCCCGCGAAAACGCGGATGCCGTCCAAGGCCGATCAGGCCCGCGCCGCGGAGGAAACCGCCGACGTCACCGACCCCGGGCTCAAGCGGGCCCTTGCGCTTTTGGGCGCGAACATACATTCCAGAGACAACTCGTAACACAGGTACGCCTATGAACCGTCTTCTTCTGATCGTTGCCGTCGCCGCATTTGGCGCGCTCGGCGTCTTCATCTGGAACAGCAACCGGCCTGCGGGCCTGCCTGGCGTCGATCTTGGCGCGGTGAGTGCGCAGGAAGCGGGCGATGTCGACACCTCGATGGTGGCCGAGATGACCCTCGGCAACCCCGATGCGCCGGTAACGGTGGTGGAATACGCCTCGTTCACCTGCCCCCATTGCGGGGCGTTCCATGCCAATGAATTCAAGCGGATGAAGGCCGAGTACATCGATACCGGCAAGATCAACTTCATCTACCGCGAAGTGTATTTCGACCGCTATGGCCTGTGGGCCGGGATGCTGGCCCGCTGCGGCGGGGAAGAGCGGTATTTCGGGATCGCGGATCTGCTGTACCAGAACCAGCGCGAATGGCTTGCCAGTGGCGACCCGGCGGGCATCGCCGGGGAGCTTCGCCGCCTGGGCCGGACCGCGGGGCTTGAGGAAGAGGCGATCACCGCCTGCCTGTCGGATGCCGATATGGCGCAGGCGATGGTGGCGGTTTACCAGGAGAACGCGACGGCGGACGACGTCAGTTCCACGCCCTCGTTCCTGATCAATGGCGAGAAGGTTTCGGGCAACAATTATCCCGAAGTGAAGCGGCTGATCGACGCCGCGCTTGGCGGGTGATGACCGCCCCTCTGAAGGGCCTCAAAGTCGTCGAACTGGCGCGTATCCTGGCCGGCCCCTGGGCCGGCCAGACGCTTTCCGACCTCGGCGCGGATGTCATCAAGATCGAAAGCCCCGAGGGCGACGACACCCGCCGCTGGGGCCCGCCCTTCATCGAGCGGGAGGGGGATCGCTCGGCCTCGTATTTCCACAGCTGCAACCGGGGGAAGCGCTCGATCGCGCTCGACCTGAAGGATGCGGGCGACCTGGATGTCGCGAAGACGCTGATCGGCGAGGCGGATGTTCTTATCGAGAACTTCAAGCTGGGCGGCCTTGCGAAGTTCGGGCTGGATTACGAGAGCCTGCGCGCCGCCAACCCCGGCCTCGTCTACTGTTCGATCACCGGGTTCGGTCAGACCGGGCCCTATGCGCACCGCGCGGGATACGATTACATCATCCAGGGCATGTCGGGCCTGATGTCGATCACCGGCGATCCCGTGGGCCAGCCTCAGAAGGTGGGTGTGGCAGTGACGGATATCTTCACCGGGCTTTATGCCACCACCGCCATCCTCGCGGCTCTCAGGCAGCGGGACGAAACGGGGCGGGGGCAGCATATCGACATGTCGCTTCTCGACGTGGCGACGGCGATCACGGCGAACCAGGCGCTGAACTACCTGACCACCGGGGTCGCGCCCGAGCGGATCGGGAACGCGCATCAGAACCTGACGCCCTACCAGGTGTTCGATTGCAAGGACGGGTGGATCATCATCGCGACCGGCAACGACGCGCAGTACCGGCGGTTGTGCAAGATCCTCGGCCTCGACGAGATGGCGACGGCGCCCGAGTACCTGACCAATGCCGACCGGATCGCGCACCGGGCGGAGATGACCGCGCGGCTGACGGCGGCGACGCTGACCTTCGGACGCGATGCGCTTCTGACCGCCTGCGAGGCGGAGGGCGTGCCGGCGGGGCCGATCAACGACATGGCGGACGTGTTCGCGGACCCGCAGGTGGTGGCGCGCGGTATGCGGATGGACGTGGACGGGGTGCCGACCGTGCGGTCGCCCTTCACCTTCTCGGAGGCGGAGCTTGCGATCGGGCGCGCCTCGCCCAAGCTGGACGAGCACGGGGCGGAAATCCGCGAGGAGATCAGCCGGAAAGCGTAGCCTCGAGCAGTGCGCGGACGGCCGCGGGATCGTCGAAGACAAGGCGGACGGGCACCGTCATCACCTTCTGACGGAAGGATTTCGGCAGACGCACCGCGTCTTTTTCGGTGGTCACGAGCTGTGCGCCGGTGCTGGACGCGTCGTGTTCGAGGCGGCGCATGAGGCCCTCGGTCAGGGGCTGATGATCGCCGAGAGGCACGGCGCGCAGGATCTCGGCCCGTTCGCGGCGAAGCGTGTCGAAGAATTTTTCGGGCCGCCCGATCCCGGCGAAGGCGAGGACGCGGAGGCCCGCAAGCGGCAGGCCGGTTTGCAGGGGTTGGAGCGATGCGGTGAGGAGCGGGCCGGGGATTTCCGCACCCCAGCGCTGCCGGAACGCCGCCTGCGCCTCGGGCGGACCGATCGACAGGACGGCATCGGCGCGGTTGAGCCCGGCCGATACGGGTTCGCGCAAGGGGCCTGCGGGGATCACGCACCCGTTGCCGAAACCCACGGCGGCGTCGACCACGACAACCGACAGCGCCTTGGCGACCGCGGGGTTCTGGTGGCCATCGTCGAGGATGACGAGGGGTGCGCCTTCGGCGAGCGCCGCGCGCACCCCCTCTGCCCGATTCCGGGCGACCCAGACCGGGGCGAAGGCGGCGATCAGGAGCGGTTCGTCCCCGACCTCTGCCGCAGAGTGGCGGGTGGGATCGACCCTTGCCGGCCCTTCGAGTGTGCCGCCATACCCGCGCGAGACGATGGCGGGTTCGGTGCCCGAGGCCTTCAGCATTTCGGCCAGCGCGATGACCGACGGCGTCTTGCCGGTGCCGCCCGCGTTCAGGTTGCCGAGGCAGATCACCGGGCGATCGGGCACGAGATCCGGGGCGCGCGCCACGCGCGCCGCCGTGGCGCGGGCATAGAGCGCGGCGAGCGGTGCCAGAAGATGGGCCTGCCAGCCCGGAGTCGGGCGGTTCCAGAAGCGGGGCGCGCGCATCAGGCCGGGGCCCGTTCGAGATAACTGCCGATCACCTCTGCCGCGCGTTCGGCGGCCTCGAGCCCGGCGGAAGTGACCTCCCACGCCCGGTGGGCCTGGCGCGCGCAGCGGTCGGGGGACAACAGGAGCACGAGCGCTTCTCCAAGCTCTGTTCCGGACCGGACTATGCGGCTTGCCCCGGCGTTGCGGAGGCGGCCGGTTTCCTCGGTCACCGCCATCTCTTCGCCGTGGATGATGGCGGAGCCCAGGGCGGCGGCCTCGAACGGATTGATCGGCCCGGCCGGGGGCGCGAGGCTGGAGCCCAGGAAGGTGATCGGGGCGAGGCGGTACCAGAGCCCGCGTTCACCGGGCAGGTCGGCGACCAGGATCTGAACCTCTTCCTCGGGATCGGCGCCTTCGGAGCGAAGCGCCGCCGTCCATCCCTGGCGCGCAAGCTCTTCCACGAAGCGGGGGCCATCCGAAGGTAGGGAGGGTTCGGCGATCAGCAGCAGGCGGTGCGAGAGGCGGCTCGCCTCGCGCTGGGCGGTTTCGATGGCCGCGATCTCGTCGGCCCGGACGGCGACGGCGGACCAGGCCGGGCGCCCGGCGATCATCCCCGCGAGCGCGTCGTATTCCACCTGGTCGTAGGGTGGGGGATCGGCGAGGACGCCCAGCTCGCCCAGTACCTCGACGCGGGATTCGGGCCCGGTGACGGCGCGAAACCGGGCCGCGTCGCCTTCGGTCGCGGCGAGGACGTGGCTGAACATCCGCATCCGCGCGCGCATCCGGAATTCCGACCATTTCTGGCGCAGTCCCGCGCTGTCCTGAAGCCGGGCGGACAGGAGGATAACGGGGATCCCGCGTTCGCGGCAGGCCGGCACCGCGCTCAACACAAGATCGCCGCCGGCGAAGACGGCGACATCCGGTTTCGTCTCGTCCACGTAGCGGTCGAAGATCTGGCGGATGTCGACCGGGCGGGTCTGGACCCGGGCCTTGCGGTCGAGTGCATCCCGCGCGTCGAAGCTGCGCGGTGCGGTGACGGTGATCTCGAGCCCCGGGTGATCTTCGGTCAGGCGATCGAACAGGGCGGTCAGGGCATTGGCCTGCATGCCGCTGCCGATATTGACCCAGAGGCGTTGGCCCCCGCCTGTCACCCGCCGAGTTCTTCGGTGCTGGACGTCTCTGCCCCTTCCTCGCGCAGCCGGTGCAGGTGGGCGATGAAATAGCGTGTGTGGGCGTCGTCGACGGTGCGCTGGGCCTCGCTTTTCCATGCGTCATAGGCGGCCGCGTAGTTCGGGAAGATGCCGACGATATGGATATCGTCGGCATTGACGAACTCGGTGGAGCCGGGATCGACAAGCTCTCCGCCGAAGACGAGGTGAAGGCGCTGGGTCATGGGGCACTCCGCGAAACTGAACCTGCGGCGGAGACTAGGGAATGCGTCAGGAGCCGTAAAGCGCGGGCGTGGCGGCGGACCGGCCTTCGAGGATCGGATCGAGAAAGTGCGTGATCTCGTCGAAAATAAGGGCCGGTGCCTCTTCATGGGCGAGGTGGCCAAGGCCGTCGAGGCAGCGATATGTGCCGTGCGGCAGGCGGGCGGCGGCGCGTTCGGAGGTTTTGGGGGGCACCGTTTCGTCCCTGGCCCCGGCGATCAGGAGCGTCGGGGTTTCGATGCCCGGCAGGCGGGCCAGAAGCCCGTCGATCTTCCATTGCGCCATCATGGTGAGGGTGCCGTCGATATGCCCGCTGTCGGTCATCAGCCGGTGATAGAGGGCGACGCCCTCGTCATCGATCGCCGAGCCGGTGGAGGCGAGGAGTTCGCGCGCCCGGTTCTCGCCGCCCGCCATGCGCGCGAGAAGCGGGGGGATGACCGGGTTCACCGCCATGAACTTCGCCATGAGGGGGAAGAGCCAGCCCGCGACGCCCTCGAATTTTCCGAGTGCGGCGTTCAGCCCGACGATGGCGCGGGGCGCGAGGTGGCGGGTGAGCTCGAGGGCGAGGACGGCACCGGCGGAGTGCCCGATGATGGCATCCGGCGCCCATCCTTCGTGGCGGCAGAGCGCGGCCACGTCTTCGGCCATCGGGCCGAGGCCGCAGCGCAATCGGCGGCCGATGCGGGTGAAGCCCTGCCCGGGCAGATCGGGGGCGACGACATGGTAGCGTTCCGCGAGGAGCGGGAAGAGCCCCCGCCAGCTTTGGGTCGCCCCGCCGGCGCCGTGAAGGAGAAGGACCGTCGGGCCCTTGCCCGCCTCCTGCACATGCCAGCGGTGCGGGCGCACGTCGACAAAGCGGGAATGGGCCGAATTGGGCCAGATCGCCTTGTCGCGCGCCCAGTCCACCGTCAGTCCCCGAGCGCTTCGGCCACCGCGGCGGAGAGGCGCTGGGCATCCGCCCGGGGCAGCGCGATATAGGTGCCGTCGATCAGGGGGGCGAGGGTTTCGAGCTGCCGGCTGGGCCGCATCCCGGTGTCGATGATCAGCGTATCGGTGCCGCGCGCGGCGATGGCGCGGCAGATCCTTTCGGCATCCGCCGCCGCTGCCGCGCGGTTCGCCGTGCCATCGAGCGCGATATTGGCGCGTCCGTCGGTAAGGAGGATCAGCGAAGGCGTCATGCCCTGGGCGCGCGCCCTGTCTGCCGTATCGGCGGCCATGGAGAGACCCGCCGCGAGCGGCGTGCCGCCGCCGCCCGGCAGCGCACTCAGCCGGCGCTTCGTCTGCACCAGCGAGCGGGTGGGGGGCAGCAGCATCTCGGCCCCGTCGCCGCGGAAGGCGATGAGCGCCACGTGATCGCGGCGGGCATAGGCCTCGGACAGCAGGATTTCGACCGCACCCTTCGCCTCGGCCAGCCGGGCAAGCGCCTGCGAGCCCGAGGCATCGACCGCGAAGATCAGCACGCGGTCGGAGGTTTCCTCGTAGCGTTTCAGCCTGAGATCGGAGGCGCGGATATGAAGGCGATCCGTCTCGCCGGTTGCGGCCTGGCGCATCGGCTGCCACGGCGCGGCTGTGCGCAGGGTGGCGGCAAGATCGACCCGGCGCTGGCTGTCGGGGTGGCCCGCGCGGGGCGGGAGCGGGCGGCCGCGCCGGTTCGACTGGGTTTTCGAGCCTGCGCCGGCGCCGGATGCCTGGCGGGCGCGTTTCTGGTTGCCGCGCAAGAGCGACAGAACCTCGCCGGTCAGTGCCGCGCGGGCTGCCTGAAGAAGCAGTTCGGCGGGGATATTGTCTTCGCCCGCGCGATCCTCCTGCGTGTCTGCCTCGGCGTCGCGTGTTTCTGGTTCGGCTTCGGCTTCGGGTTCTGTCATGTCTTGCGGCAGGACGGTTGCCTTGTGGCCGAAGACGAGCGCGGCGGCGTATTCGAGATCCTCCCGATCGACGGCGCGGCGGCCGAAGAGGGCGGCGGAGGCGCGGGCGGCGGCGATGGCGAAGAGCGGTGCACGCAGCGAGGCGATGCCAAGCCCCGCCGCGGCCTCGACGAGGCCGGCGGCCTGATCCTCGGTGATCGTGACCGTGCCGCAAAGCCGGCGGGCCCGGGCGATGGCATCGCCGTCTGCGGGCAGGTCGACGGGCGTGACTTCGCGCCAGCCGTCGAGTGACAGGAAGAGGCCCGCGCGTTCGAGAAGGCTTTCGGGTGGTTGTTCTTCGCTCGAGGCGCCTTCGTCGAGAAGGACAAGGCTGTGCGCGCCCCGGTCGGTTGCTGCCGAAAGATGCGCGCCGAGGCGGGCAGGGCAGCGTTCGGCGGAGGCGAGGATCAGTGCATTGGTCCGTTCCATCAACCCCGGCATGCGGACGACGGTGTTCCGGCTCAGGGTTTGCGACAGGTCGATGCCGCCGAACAGAGCTTCGTCGCTGATCTCGATCCCGATCTTGCGGGCGTGCGGTGTTCCGCGGTGGATGAGGGTCAGAACACGGTCGCGCAGGGGACCGGCGCGGCCCCGGATCCACAGGGCGCCGGTGCCCTGGGGGTCGATGGCATGGAGCGCGAGCGCGAGGCCAGCGAGCCGGTCTGGGGCAAGCGCCCGGGCATCCATCACTCGGCCGCGGTCTGAAAGCTGCCGAAGAGATCCTGAACCGCACGCATCACCCGCTGGCCAGAGCCGGCCTCGTCGAGCGGATCGCGGCGAAGCCGGTGGCGGAGCGCCATGGGCGCGGCCTTGCGCAGATCGGCGCGGGTCACGCTGTCGCGGCCTTCGAAGGCCGCGAGCGCGCGGGCGGCCCGGAGCAGCGTGAGTTCGCCCCTGAGCCCGTCGGAGCCGAGGGCAAGGCAAAGCTCTGCACAGTCGGTGAGCGCCTGATCGGGGGTGCCGACGCCTGCGAGGCTGTCGCGCGCGGCAAGGATCTTGCTTCTGAGCCGCGCGTCGCGGCGGCCCCATTTCCTGACGAAGCCCTCGCGGTCGGCCTCGTAGGCCTGGCGGCGGCGGATCACTTCGACGCGCTGGGCGATATCGCGCGGCGAGGTGACTTCGACGGAAAGCCCGAACCGGTCAAGAAGCTGGGGCCGGAGTTCGCCTTCTTCGGGGTTGCCGGAGCCCACGAGCACGAAGCGTGCCGGGTGGCGGATCGACAGACCCTCGCGTTCGACGAGGTTTTCGCCCGACTGGGCGACGTCGAGCAGAAGATCGACGATGTGATCTTCGAGGAGGTTCACCTCGTCGATGTAGAGATAGCCGCGGTTGGCGCGCGCGAGGAGCCCGGGTTCGAAGGCCTTCTGCCCCCGGGTCAGCGCCTTTTCGATGTCGAGCGCGCCCGTCACCCTGTCTTCGGTTACGCCGAGCGGCAGGTCGATCACCGGGGTGGGTTTCTTGACGATGCGCTTTAGGGGAACTTCGGCCCAGTCGGGGCAATCCTCGACGCGGGCCGAGTTCACCGGGCAGTCGGCCACCTGGCGGATCGGCGGGAGGAGGGCGGCGAGGCCCCGGACGGCGGTGGATTTGCCTGTTCCGCGATCGCCGAAGACGAGCACGCCGCCGATCCCGGGATCGATCGCGGTCATCACCATGGCCAGGGTCATTTCCTCCTGCCCGACGATGGCGGAGAAGGGATAGGGTTTCGTCATGCGGCAATCCTTTCGGACCCTTGAAGCGGGGCTTTGCCGTTCCACAGACCCTCGTGCCCGAGGACGGTGAAGCGGGCGTAGAGTTCTTCGCGGAACCAGCCGTGTTCGCGCACCGCGCGGATGGCCAGTGCGTGGGGGCCGTCGGCGCGGGCGAAATCGTGCATGGTCTTGAGATCGGGCCAGATCGAGAAGGTGACCTGGTGGAGCCAGGGCAACTCGCCGATCCCGATCTTGAACAGCACGTTGGGGTCGGCCCCGATCACGACGTCGATCTGCGGCACGCGGCCCCAGAAGCCGGCGATCGCCTTTGGCCGGACGGTGGCGCGGGTGAGCGCGGCGATGGGCCCGTCTGTGGGTGCGTCGCCAACCTCGAAGGGGGTGACGCCCGACCATGCGCCGCGCGCCGAGGTGGCGCTGAGATAGACTGTCCAGCTTTCCGAAGCGTGGCTGCGCCAGCGGCGGTAGACCGGGGCGGCGTTCACGCGGTCGCGGGCGGTATCGGCATCGGGCCAGGTGGCGAGAATCGCCCAGACCGCCGTGTTCGGAACCGGCAGGAAGCCTTCGCCCTTGCCGGAGCCGCACAGCTTGAAGAACCCGGCCTCGCGCATGCGGCGAAAGTCGAGCCGGGCCGCGCCCATCTGGCCGAGCACCCAGAGACGGGCGGCGGCGGAAGGAAAGCGGAAGAAGCTGATGCTGACGGTCTGAATCACTCGGCTCCCGTTGGTGTCAACTTATATTTACACATACGCATCGGAATTCAAAGCATGCTTTGTTGACGCACAGTGACTTATCAGAACATACTGTCAATTGAATTGGACAGATTGGGCTTGCGAATGCTGCAGTCTCTGGGAGAGCGATCGGTGGCCTTCGGGCATCGCGATCACGCGGTCGTCGTCGGCGCCGGGCTTGGCGGGCTTGCGGCGGCGATGCGGCTCGGGGCGAAGGGATACCGCGTTACCGTGATCGACCGGCTCGATGTGCCCGGCGGGCGGGGTTCGGCGATCTGGAAGGACGGGCACCGGTTCGATCTGGGGCCGACCATCGTGACGGTGCCGCAGGTGTTTCGCGAGCTTTGGGCGGCCTGCGGGCGATCCTTCGATGCGGATGTGGATCTGCGCGCGCTCGACCCGTTCTACGAGATCCGCTGGCCCGATGGCTCGCACTTCACCGCGCGGCAATCGACCGAGGCGATGCGGGCGGAGGTGGCGCGGCTCTCTCCGGGCGATGTGAAGGGCTATGACCGGTTCCTGAAAGACAGCGAACGGCGCTATGAATTCGGGTTCGAGGATCTGGGCCGCCGCCCGATGAACGAGCTTTGGGAACTGATCAAGGTTCTGCCGACCTTCGCCTGGCTCAGGGCGGACCGGTCGGTTTACGGCCATGCCGCGCGGCGGGTGAAGGACGAGCGCTTGAGAATGGCGTTGTCGTTTCACCCGCTGTTCATCGGGGGCGATCCGTTCCACGTGACGTCGATGTACATCCTCGTCAGCCACCTCGAGAAGGAATTCGGCGTGCATTACGCCATGGGCGGCGTGGCGGCGATCGCGGAGGCGATGGCGAATGTCGTGCGCGAACAGGGCGGGCTTCTGCGGATGGAGGCCGAGGTTGACGAGATCCTGATCGACAGCGGCCGGGCGCGGGGCGTGCGGCTGGCGTCGGGCGAGGTGATTGCGGCGGATGTCGTCGTGTCGAATGCCGATGCGGGCCACACCTATGACCGGCTTCTGAGAAACCATGCGCGGCGGCGCTGGACGGGCGCGAGACTGAAGCGCAGCCGGTGGTCGATGGGCCTTTTCGTCTGGTATTTCGGAACGAAGGGCACCCGGGAGATGTGGCCCGATGTGGGGCACCACACGATCCTGAACGGGCCGCGCTACAAGGGCCTCGTCAACGACATCTTCCTGAAGGGCAAGCTTTCGAAGGACATGAGCCTTTATGTGCACCGCCCCAGCGTGACCGATCCCGGCGTCGCGCCGGAGGGGGGCGATACGTTCTATGCCCTGTCACCCGTGCCGCATCTGGGCTTCGACGACCCGGTCGACTGGAGCCGCGAGGCGGAGCGCTACCGGCAGGCTGTTCAGGCGGAGCTGGAGGCCAACCTCTTGCCCGGTCTCGGCGATCACCTGACGGCGAACGTGGTGCTGACGCCCGAGGATTTCCGCGACCGCTACCTGTCGCCCCACGGCTGCGGGTTTTCGATCGAACCGCGGATCTTCCAGTCGGCCTGGTTCCGCCCGCACAATGTGAGCGAGGAGGCGAAGGGCCTTTACCTTGTGGGTGCGGGCACCCATCCCGGTGCCGGGCTTCCCGGCGTGGTGGGCAGCGCCGAGGTTCTGGCGCAGCTTGTGCCCGATGCGAACCCGGTGATCCCGGCGGAGCGGGTGGACGAAACGAAGGTGGCCGCCGAATGACAGCAGAGCGCGATCTGGCCCATTGCAAGGAGGCGATCCGGCATGGATCGCTGAGTTTCCACGCGGCCTCGAAACTTTTGCCGGCGACGGTGCGCGACCCGGCCCTGGCGTTATACGCCTTCTGCCGGCTGGCCGATGACGCGGTGGATCTGAACGACGCGAAGCCGCGCGCCGTTCTGGGGCTGAGGGACCGGCTTGACCTGATCTATGCCGGGCGGCCGCTGGATGCGCCGTCGGACCGGGCCTTTGCCCGCGTCGTCGAGGAGTTCGAGATGCCGCGGGCCCTGCCCGAGGCACTGCTCGAAGGCCTCGCCTGGGATGCGATGGGCCGGCAGTACGAAACCCTGAGCGAGCTTTACGATTATTCGGCCCGGGTGGCGGCGGCGGTGGGCGCGATGATGACCGTGCTGATGAAGGTGCGGGACAGGAATGCGCTGTCGCGGGCCTGCGACCTGGGCGTCGCCATGCAGCTGACGAATATCGCGCGCGACGTGGGCGAGGATGCCCGCGAGCGGCGGCTTTACCTGCCGCTTCAGTGGATGGAGGAGATCGGGGTGGCGCCCGAGGCGTTCTTCGCCGATCCGCTTCCGGGCCCCGAGATCCGGGGCCTCGTGCGGCGGCTTCTGAGGGATGCGGACCGGCTTTACTACCGCGCCGAACCGGGGATCGGGCTTTTGCCGAAGGCGGCGCGGCCCGGGATCTTCGCCGCACGGCACATCTATGCCGGGATCGGCGGGGCGATTTCGCGGAACGGGTATGACACGATTTCCTATCGGGCGCGGACCTACCGGGCGCAGAAGATCGGCTGGCTGGGCGTTTCGATCATGCGGAGCGCGCTGACGATGGTGTCGGCGCTGCCCGCGACGATCTATGCCGATCCGCTTCGGGAAACGCGGTTTCTGGTCGACGCGGCGGCGCGGGATCTGCCCGCGACCAATCCGTGGGGCGAAGGCCGGTCGGGGGCGTTGCTGGGCGTTCTGGCGCAGCTTGAGGCGCGGGACCGGTCGGCGGGACTTGAGCCGGACCACGCGCAGGCGATCTGAGGCGGTATGGACTGGATCCTTTTTGCCATCTTTCTTGCAGCCTGCTTCGCGGCGGGCACCACCGGTGCGATCTTTCCGCCCGGGGACTGGTACGAGAAGCTCGACAAACCGCCCTGGACCCCGCCCAACTGGCTGTTTCCGGTGGCCTGGACGACGCTTTACCTGCTGATCGCGGCGGCGGCGGCGCGCGTGGCGGTGGCCGAGGCGAACGCCTATGCCTTCGCCTTCTTCGCGGTGCAGATCGCGCTCAACACGCTCTGGACCCCGGTTTTCTTCGGGTTGCGCCGGATGGGGGCGGGGTTCGTCGTCTTGCTGGCGCTCTGGGCTGCCGTGGCGGCGACGCTGATCGCGTTCTGGCGGATCGATGTCTGGGCGGGGGTGATGTTCGTGCCGTACCTCGCCTGGGTCACCGTGGCCGGAGCGCTCAACTGGTCGGTCTGGAAGCGGAACCCGGGCGCATCATCCGCAGCGTGAGAGACGGGGCTCTGCCCCGCCGCCCGTACCGGGCGGCTCCCCAGGATATTTCAGGGCCACATGAAGCCCTGGTCAGGAGCCCAGGACGAGCGTCCACCAAAGCTTGCCGTTCTCTTCCTGGAACCAGTCGAAGCCCATGCGGGTGGCGCGGGAATCGAGGAGCAACGAACGGGTGTAATCCTCGCTCATCCAGGCCGACAGCGTCTCGGTCTCATTCTCATAGGTTTCCGAGATGGCCTCGCCCACGAAGTACCCGTCATATCCGGTGCGGGCCACGCGGTCGATCGGCGACGCGAGGTTCGAACCGAAATGCCAGGGCCGGTTCTGGAGCGCCATGTCGCGGGCATGGGTGGCGGCAGCGGCGTTGAGGCGGGCATCCATTGTAACCTCGCCCACACCCGCCGCACGGCGAAGCGCATTTACGGAATCGAGCATCCTGATCTTGATATCGTCCTCGTCGCTCGCCCGGATCTTGTAGACGGTCGGAAGCGGAAGCCCGTCTGGCCCGATCTGGGGGCCGCGGATTTCGGAAGGAGAACAGGCGGTAAGAACCGCCAGCGCGGACAGGACGAGATAGGGCAGAAAGATACGCATCGATTGCCTTCTGGAAAAACTTGCCTCAGCGCCGGTCTTAGCCGGTTCGGTTGCCCCTTTCAAACACTGCGCGCGAAACCTTGCGCGTCGTCTGGCGTTGGCGTTGCGGGCGCGACGCTGTTTGATACACTTCGCCGCGATCCGAACCCGCAGCCTTTGAAGGATGTGACATGGAAAAGAAACTGACAGCGCTGAGCCGCCGGGCGTTTCTGGGCACCGCCGCGATCGGCCTTGCGACCCCCGCGATCGCCCAGGTGAACAGCACCGAATACGAGGCCGAGGTGGCACCCGACTGGGCCCCGATGGGCCCGGTTCGGAGGAATGCTTCGGGATTTCGCGCACAGGATTGGCAGCCTTACTTCTCGAACCTCAGGAACGGGGCGGTGCTTGTCGATATCTCTTCGCGCGCGCTGCATTTCTGGAGCGCGGACGAGAGCGTTTACAAGCTTTACCCCACCAGCGTGCCGATGACCGAGGACCTGACGCGGCGGGGCCGGACGAAGATCGTGCGCAAGGTCGTGGGCCCCGACTGGCGGCCGACGCCCTCGATGAAGAAGCGCAACCCCGAATGGCCCGATTACGTGCCGCCGGGGCCGGACAATCCGCTTGGCACCCATGCGCTGTACCTGTCCTGGACCTATTACCGGATCCACGGCACGCACGACACGCGCAAGATCGGGCGCCGGTCGTCGAACGGCTGTATCGGGTTGTACAATGAGCACATTGCCGAACTTTTCAGCCTGACGAAAAATGGCACCCAGGTGTTGCTAATTTGACGACAATGTGGCGCCACGGCACCACGAAATCATTGGAACCATTGCCGACTCAGCCGCGTTCTGGAAAGAGCAGCGGTCAAGGTGCGGTAACGCCGGCTGACGCGTCTGCTCTGGGTATGCCGGTAGATAACTATGGAGGACATCCATGAAGAATATCTTTGTTGCGGCCGCGTTTGCCGCTGCTGCCACCACCGCTTCGGCGGGCAGCATGGACGCTCCGGTGATGGAGCCGGAAGTGATTGTCGAGGAAGCCAGCGGATCCTCGGGCGGCGACATCGTCGTTCCGATGCTGCTTCTTCTGATCATCGGCGCGGTTGCGGCTAACTGATCGGGTCCGAACCGGACTGACATGAAAAAACGGGCGGTGGTTGATGCCACCGCCCGTTTTTCTTTGCCGACACTTGGGGTGCCGCGATCAGGCGGCCGGGGTGACCCAGCCCACGAGATTATCCTCGATCGCCTCGACGAGCGCCGCGATGTGGGCGTCGTCATCGTTGAGGCAGGGAATGTAGGTGAAACTTTCGCCGCCCGCCTCTTCGAAGCTTTCGCGGATCTCTTCGTTGATCTCTTCCAGCGTCTCGATGCAGTCGGCCGAGAAGGCGGGCGCGATGACCGCGATCTTCTTCTTGCCTGTCTCGGCGAGGCGCGCGACCTCTTCGACCGTGTAGGGCTTCAGCCACTCTTCGGGCCCGAAGCGGGACTGGAACGTCGTCACGATTTCCGTTTCCGGCCAGCCCAGGCGTTCGCGCAGGAGGCGCGAGGTTTTCTGGCACTGGCAATGGTAGGGATCGCCTTCCATCAGGTAGCGCTTCGGCACGCCGTGATAGGAGGCGACGAGCACGTCGGGGCGTTCATCAAGCTCCGCATAGGCGCGTTCGACGGACTGGGCGAGCGCCTCGATATAGGCCGGCCGGTCGAAATAGGCGGGGACGGTGCGCACCGTGGGCTGCCATTTCTCATCCAGGAGCGAGCGGAAGAATTCGTCGATCGCCGTGGCCGTCGTCGCGCCCGCGTATTGCGGGTAGAGCGGGAAGAACAGGATCTGGCGGCAGCCCTGGGCAGTGAGTTCCTGCACCTTCGACTTGGTGGACGGGTTGCCGTAGCGCATGCAGAAATCGACGGTCACCTCGTCGCCGTAGCGTTCGGTGAGCGCGGCGCGGATCTTCTCGGTCTGCGCCTTGGTGATCGTCATCAGGGGGCTTTCGCCCTTGTCGTGGTTCCAGATCGACTTGTAGGCCGCGCCGGACGAGAAGGGACGCTTCGTCAGGATGACGGCCTGCAGGAGCGGCTGCCAGATCCAGGGCGAGTAGTCGATGACGCGGCGATCGGAGAGAAACTCGTTCAGGTAGCGGCGCATCGACCAGTAATCGTAATTGTCCGGCGTGCCGAGATTGCCCACGAGAATGCCGATGCGGCGCTTTGGCAGGGGCGGATGATCCGCGGGCAGGTGTTTGGCGGTGTCTGTCACGGGCTTCGTCGTTTCAGCGTCGAACATATCGGCCTTCGCGGAATAAGGGTGGAAAACGTGGGTGTCTACATAGAGGGATAGGATGCGGCGTCAATCACCGGCGCTGGAACCGGGGCGGGCATCGGGGCGGGCGGGATCGCCCGTGTTGCGTTCCTCGGTGCCGAGCGCGTCGGCGAGCCGTTGTGCCGCGCTGCCGGGACGGAGGGGTTTGGGTTGGCTGTCGTCGGGGGCCCAGCCGGTGAGAAAGACGATTTCGAACGTCGCCGTAATGCCGCCTCCGGGGGCCGGGAAGTGTTCGGCGTAAAGCGCGGTTGCATGGGCCAGAATGGCGCGGCTGAGGGGCCGCCGGTCGCGGGCGGCCAGGGCGTTCGTCTCTCCCATCCCGCGCAGGTCATGCAGGAGATGAGGCAGGTCGCGATAGGTGACGGTGAGGGTTTCGGCATCGGCGACGGGAAGCGCGAAGCCCGCCCGCTGAAGGAGCGCGCCCAGATCGCGGATCTCGCCCATCGGCGCGATTCGGGGGGAGAGGCCGCCGCGGAGGGCGGTTTCGGCCTCTGCCAGCACGCGGCGGAGTTCCTGCAACGTCTGCCCGGCGAACAGCGCGGCGAGGCAGAGCCCGTCTGGGCGGAGCGCGCGGCGAAGCTGGATGAGCTGGCCCACGGGATCGTCGGCCCAGTGGAGGGCGAGCGCATGGATCGCGAGATCATGCGCGCCGGGCGCGAGATCGAGGAGTTCGGTGTCGGGGATGCAGCGCGCGCCGGGCCGCGCGCCTTCCCAGAGATCGGGATAGGGTGTCACGATGGCCGGCGCCGTAAACGTTTTGTTAACCGCAGCGAGCCTTTCCTCGATCTCGTCCCGGACCCGGGTGTGCAGGAAGACATCCTGCCCCTGCGCGCGGCGGGCGCGGCGGCGGTGGCTGTCGAGGGCCTTTCGGTCGGTGAGCGGGGCGTTGGTCATGGCGCGGACCCTAGTGCGGGGGGCGGAGAATGCAAAACGCTCTGAAGCTTCTCTACCCCGATCAATGCGTGGGCTGCGGAGAGCTTGTGGATTCGCCTCACGGGCTTTGCGGCCCGTGCTGGCTGAAGACCCCGTTCATCGAGGGGCTTGTCTGCGATGCCTGCGGGGAGCCGCTTCTGGGCGAGGCGGCGGGGGCGCGGGCCTTGTGCGACGCCTGCCTCGTGACCCATCCGCCCTGGGCGCGGGGACGGGCCGCGCTGGATTACCGCGAGGGGGCGCGGCGGCTGGTGCTGGGGTTGAAGCACGGCGACCGGATGGATCTGATTCGGCCCGCTGCGGGCTGGATGGCTGAGCGGGGGCTGCCGCTTCTGACGGAGGGCACGTGCCTTGTGCCCGTGCCGCTGCACTGGACGCGGCTTTTTCTCAGGCGGTTCAACCAGGCCGCGGCGCTGGCGGGCGCGCTTGCGCGGATCTGGGACGTGAAGGTTCTCCCCGACGCCCTGCTGCGCACGCGGCGGACCCGGGCGCAGGAGCGCATGACTGTGGAGGAGCGTCGTGCGAACATGGCCGGGGCGCTGGCCATGAACGCCCGCAGGACGGGTGCGATCCGGGGCCGTCCGGTTCTTCTAGTCGACGATGTGATGACATCGGGCGCGACACTGGGCGAGGCTTCACGCGTTCTTTACCGGGCGGGAGCGTCCGAGGTCTCGGTTCTGGCACTGGCGCGCGTTGTAAAGGGCGGGTCACACGTTATATGAGCGCTCGAAAGGCCCTGTTCCATGAGCAACATCGAAATCTACACGTCGCCCCTTTGCGGGTTCTGCCACGCCGCCAAGCGGCTTCTGACCTCGAAGGGCGTGAGCTTTTCGGAGATCGATGTGAGCCGCGACCCGGATCTGCGGCAGGCTATGATGGCGCGCGCGAACGGGCGCAGCAGCGTGCCGCAGATCTTCTTCGGCGAGACCCATGTAGGCGGGTGCGACGATCTGTTCGCGCTTGAGCGGGCTGGCAAGCTGGACGGGATGCTGGCAGGCTGACCCCATGCGGGCAGCCCTTGTTCAACTCAACTCTTCCGACGATCCGATGGCGAACCTCGCCGGTACGCGGGCGCGCGTGGACGAGGCCGCGACGGAGGGCGCGCGGTTCGTCCTGACGCCCGAGGTGACCAATTGCGTGTCCGCCAGCCGGACGCGGCAGTTGGAGGTTCTGACCACCGAGGCGGAGGATCCCACTCTTGCGGGGCTGCGGGAGCGGGCGGCGGCGCACGGCATCTGGCTTCTGATCGGGTCGCTTGCGCTGAAGGCGGAGGACGCGCCGGTGCCCTTCGTCAACCGGTCGTTCCTGATCGGGCCGGATGGGCGGATCGCGGCGCGCTACGACAAGATCCACATGTTCGATGTCGATGTCTCGGAGACCGAGACCTACCGGGAATCGGCGGCCTTCCAGCCGGGGAATCGTGCCGTGCTGGCCGAGGTCGACGGGGTGCGGGTGGGGCTGACGATCTGTTACGACCTGCGATTTCCCGCGCTCTACCGGCGGCTTGCGGAGGCGGGGGCCCAGATCCTGACCGTGCCCGCCGCCTTCTCGCCCGGGACCGGGCCGGATCACTGGGAACCGCTTCTGACCGCGCGCGCGATCGAGACCGGGGCCTTCGTTCTGGCGCCGGCGCAGTGCGGCCGTCACGCCGCGGCGCAGGGCCGGGCGCGTGAGACCCATGGCCACAGCCTTGCGGTCTCGCCGTGGGGCCGGGTCATGACCGACATGGGGGCGCGACCCGGTGTCGCGCTGGTTGATCTGGATCTGGGGCTTGTGGGACAGTCGCGCCGCCGCGTGCCGTCGTTGTCGCACGGGCGCCCATTCGAAGGACCCTGATGTCGAAAACGGACGATTCGCTGGCGGTTGCCCTTTTCAGCGAGATCCTCATGGCGGATCAGCTGGCGCGCGCACGCCTGTCGAAGGCGTTGCCGAAGGGGATGGAACTGTCGCACTTTTCCGTGCTGAACCACCTTGCCCGCGCAGGGGGCGAGCGTACGCCGGCCCAGCTGGCCCGCAGCTTTCACGTCACCCGGGGGGCGATGACCAACACGCTGTCGAAGCTCGAATGGGCCGGGCATATCCATATCAGCCCGGACTGGGAGGATGCGCGGCGGAAGCTCGTGTCGATCAGCCCATCGGGCCGCCGGGCGCGGGAGGCGGCGCTGGCCGCGATCGCACCGGTGATCGGGCAGGTCGTCGAGGATATCGGGGCGGACCGGGTGCGGGCCGTGCTGCCGATCCTGCGCGAGATCCGGAAGGGTTTCGACGAGAGTGGCGGGGCGTGACGGGAGGGGGCGCTGCCCCCGCCGCGCGTGCCGCGCGCCTCCCCCGGGATATTTACGGCCACATGAAGGGGCCGGGTTACGCGGCGGGGCGGGCGGCGGCGATGTAGTTAACCGACAGGTCACGGTCGGAGAGCGCCCAGTCGCCGGTCAGGGGGTTGTAGACCATGCCCTGCCGGTCGACCGGGGTGAAGCCCGCACCGGACATAAGGCCCGACAGCTCGTCTGGCGTGATGAACTTCGCCCAGTCATGGGTGCCTTTCGGGACCCAGCGGAGGATGTATTCGGCGCCGACGATCGCGAGCGCCCTGGCTTTCGCGGTGCGGTTGAGCGTCGAGAGGAGAAGAAGGCCGCCCGGGCGGATCAGGCGGCGCAGCGCCGCGAGAAAGGCCGCAGGATCGGCCACGTGTTCGATGATCTCGAGCGCCTGCACTACGTCGAACGTGGCGCCGGTTTCCGCCAGCGCCTCGGCGGTGGTGTGACGGTAATCGATCTTCAGCCCCGTGAGGCGGGCATGGGCCGCCGCCACCTCGATATTGGTGGGTGCGGCGTCGGCGCCCGTCACGGCGGCGCCGAGGCGCGCGAGCGGTTCGGCCATCAGCCCGCCGCCCGAACCGATATCGAGCACCTCGAGCCCCGCGAAGGGACGGGACGATGAAAGATCACGCCCGAACTCCCCCGCGATCTGGCGGGTGACGTAATCGAGCCGGCAGGGGTTCATCCGGTGCAGGGGGCGGAAATCGCCGTCGGGATCCCACCAGTCGCGGGCCATGCGTTCGAATTTCGCGACTTCATCCGAATCGACCGTTGTGGCAGGGCTAGGCATTCAGGGCTCCGGAAAATCGGTGTGCGGTTCGCTCTCGAAGGCGGGGGCGTTCAGGGCTATATAGACCAAGATGGACAAGGTGGCAGCCTCCAGAACTGCGGGTCAGTTCCTTTACCCCGCCCTCGACCCCTACGATCAGCGGATGCTGAACGTGGGCGATGGCCACCGGATCTATGTGGAACAATGCGGCAATCCCGAAGGCGTGCCCGTGATCGTCCTGCATGGCGGGCCCGGCGGCGGATGCAGCCCGGCGATGCGGCGCTATTTCGACCCCGCGCATTACCGGGTGATTCTGTTCGACCAGCGGGGTTGTGGCCGGTCGCGACCCCATGCGAGCGTCGAGGCGAACACGACCTGGCATCTCGTGCGCGATATCGAGCAGATCCGCGAGACTCTGGGGATCGAGAACTGGCTTGTCTTCGGCGGAAGCTGGGGTGCGACGCTGGGGCTTGTCTATGCCCAGAGCCATCCCGACCGGGTGGTACACCTGATCCTGCGCGGCGTCTTCCTGATGACGAAGGCGGAGCTTGACTGGTTCTACGGCGGCGGAGCGGGGAGTTTCTGGCCCGACGTCTGGGCGCGCTTCGCCGAGATGGTGCCCGCGGACGAGCGGGGCGACCTGATCGGGGCCTATCACAGGCGGCTGTTCTCGGGCGACCTGATGCAGGAGACGCGGTTCGCGCGGTCCTGGGCGAACTGGGAGAACACGCTGGCCTCGATTTCGAACGACGGACCGGCGGGGGAGAGCCCGGCGGAATATGCGCGCGCCTTCGCGCGGCTCGAGAATCACTACTTCGTCAATGGCGGGTTTCTTGAGGAAGACGGGGCGATCCTGAAGCGGGCCGGTGTTCTGGCCGAGGTGCCCGGCACGATCGTGCAGGGGCGCTATGACATGATCTGCCCGCCCGTTTCGGCCTGGAAGCTGCACGAGGCCTGGCCCGCATCGCGTTTCGCGATCGTGCCGCGGGCCGGGCACGCGCTGTCGGAGCCGGGAATCAGTGCGCAGCTTGTGCGGACGACGAATGCGCTGAGGCACAACCTGAGCCCCTTGGGCGAGGGCCGGGGGGCGCGGGCATGAGCCGGAAGCCACCCCTGCGCCGGATCGACCGACGGAGCCTTATCGGCTCGGGTGCGCTGGCCTCGCTTCTGGCGGCGAGCGGCGTTGCGGCGGATGCGGCGCCGCGGCCGGGCGGCGTGTTGCGGATGGCTGTGCCGGGCTTCGGCGTGCTGGCTGGGATCCTGAACGATGCGCTGGGAGAGACGCTGACGGCGCTGGGCCCGACCGGGGCGCTGCACCCGGGGCTTGCGAGCGCGTGGCAGGGTTCGGACGGCGGGGCGGCCTGGCGTTTTGCGCTGGCGGAGCGGGTGTTTCACGACGGCACTCCTCTGACGGCGGATCACGTGGCGGCGGTGCTTCAGGGCCGGGTTGCCGGCGTGCGGCGCATCGAGGTGCGGGATGCCGCGGCGGTTCGGTTCCTGCTGGACCGGCCGGATCCCGATTTTCCGTTTGCACTGGCCGATCCGGCCCATGCGATCCTGACCGGGGAGAGCGGGCTTACCGGCACCGGGGCGTTCCGGGCGGTGACGACCGAGAGAGAGGCGGGGCTGAGGCTTGCGCGCGTCGAGGGGCGTGGGCGGGCCTGGTTCGACGGGCTTGAGATCCTGCATGTCAGGAAGCCTGACGCGCGGCTCGAGGCGCTGATCAGCGGACGGGTGGATCTTGCGCTCGACCTGGATGCCGAGGCGCAGAAGGCGCTTTTGCGGCAGCGGCGGCTTGGGATGACGGCGGTGTCGCATCACGCGCCCCTGCGTGTCGTCGCGGCAGAGGGCGCGCCGGACTGCGCGCAGTGCCTTGCGAGAGGCGAGGTGCCGGCGGCAGCGGCGTCGCGGCCCCTGTCGCTGTCGCTTGCGCCGGAGGCGGCGGAGTTTGCCGGGGCGGGCGCGCTTGTGAGCGCGCTTGTGCGGGCGGCGGATGACGCGGGGCTGACGCTGGCCCCGGGCCCTGCCGAGAGCGATCTTCGGATCGCCGCGGGCGCACCGGAGGCCGGGGCGAAGATGCAGCTTGGGCACAGCGTGGATCTGGGGTTTGTGGCCCCGCCCGATGCGCGCCGGATCGCGGGGCGCTGGTTCTTCACCTGACCTCTTGCGGATTCGGGGGGGCGGGCGTATATGCACCTCAATAGCGGTGCTTCGGCTTCCACCCCCGAGGCTCCACCGGACACCACCGACGGGCCGCTGGCCCGTTTTTTTGTTCCTGGACCCAACCCATGTCCGACCTTGTGGCCAAAGCCAGCATGGACCGGCGCCTTGCCGAGATCATCACCCCTGTCATCGAGGACATGGGGTTCGAGCTTGTGCGCGTGCGCTACATGGGTGGCAAGACGGCGACGGTGCAGATCATGGCCGAGCGTCCCGATGGCGGGATCGAGGTGGACGACTGCGCCGAGATCTCGACGGCGGTGAGCGCGACGCTCGATGTCGAGGACCCGATCGAGGATGCCTATAACCTTGAAGTTTCGAGCCCCGGGATCGACCGGCCGCTGACCCGGCTGAAGGATTTCGAGACCTGGGAAGGCTATGAGGCGAAGCTGGAGACGGCCGAGCTGATCGACGGGCGGCGTCGCTTCAAGGGCACGCTGCAGGGCGTCGAGGGTTCCGAAGTGCTGATCGAGATCGAGGTGAATGGCGAGCCTGTGACGATCGGCCTGCAGTTCGACTGGCTGTCGGACGCCAAGCTTGTGCTGACCGACGACCTGATCCGCGACGTGCTGCGCGCCCGGAAGGACGCCGGCGAGGTGGACGAAAAACAATTCGACGAGATTGAAACCATCATCGATGGGGACGAGGAGACCTGAAGATGGCGATTACTTCCGCAAACCAGCTGGAACTTCTGCAGACGGCCGAGGCCGTGGCGCGGGAAAAGATGATCGATCCCGCGCTGGTGATCGAGGCGATGGAAGAGAGCCTCGCGCGCGCCGCGAAGAGCCGCTACGGCGCCGAGATGGACATTCGCGTGTCGATCGACCGGAAGACCGGCAAGGCGACCTTCACCCGGGTGCGGACGGTGATCGACCCCGAGACCGAAGAGCTTGAGAATTACCAGGCGCAGCTGACGCCCGAGCAGGCGAAGCAGTATCTGGACGATCCGAAGCCGGGCGACACGATCGTCGACGAGGTGCCCCCCGTGGACATGGGCCGGATCGCCGCGCAATCGGCGAAGCAGGTGATTCTGCAGAAGGTGCGCGAGGCGGAACGCGACCGGCAGTACGAAGAATTCAAGGACCGCGCGGGCACGATCATCAACGGTGTCGTCAAGCGCGAGGAATACGGCAACGTCATCGTCGACGTGGGCACGGGCGAAGGCGTGCTGCGCCGGAACGAGAAGATCGGGCGCGAGGCCTATCGCAACGGCGACCGAATCCGCTGTTACATCAAGGATGTGCGGCGTGAGGCGCGGGGGCCGCAGATCTTCCTCAGCCGCACGGCGCCGGAATTCATGGCTGAACTTTTCAAGATGGAAGTGCCGGAGATCTATGACGGTATCATCGAGATCAAGGCCGTGGCCCGCGACCCGGGTAGCCGGGCGAAAATCGCCGTCGTGTCCTACGACAACTCGATCGACCCCGTGGGGGCCTGCGTGGGTATGCGAGGCAGCCGGGTTCAGGCCGTCGTGAACGAGCTTCAAGGCGAGAAGATCGACATCATCCCGTGGAACGAGGATGCGCCGACCTTCCTTGTGAACGCGCTGCAGCCCGCCGAGGTGACGAAGGTCGTTCTCGACGAAGAGGCCGAGCGGATCGAGGTGGTGGTGCCCGAGGAGCAGCTGTCGCTGGCGATCGGGCGTCGTGGCCAGAACGTGCGGCTTGCGAGCCAGCTCACCGGCCTCGACATCGATATCATGACCGAGGAAGAGGAATCGCAGCGCCGCCAGGCCGAATTCGAGGAACGCACGAAGCTGTTCGTCGATACGCTCGACCTTGACGAGTTCTTCGCGCAGCTTCTGGTTTCCGAAGGCTTCACCTCGCTGGAAGAGGTGGCCTATGTCGAGCTTGACGAACTTCTTGTCATCGACGGGGTGGACGAGGATACCGCGAACGAGCTTCAGGCCCGGGCGCGCGATTTCATCGATGCGCAGAACGCGAAGGCGCTGGAGAACGCGCGTGCGCTTGGCGCGCAGGACAGCCTTATTGCATTCGAGGGCCTCACGCCCCAGATGGTGGAGGCACTTGCCAAGGACGACGTGAAGACGCTGGAAGACTTCGCGACCTGCGCCGACTGGGAACTTGCCGGGGGCTGGACGGTTGTCGATGGTGAGCGCATCAAGGACGATGGCGTTCTGGAGCCCTTCGACGTGAGCCTCGAAGAAGCGCAGAACATGGTTATGACCGCACGGATCCAGCTTGGCTGGGTCGACCCCAACGATCTTGTCGAAGAGGAAGAGGCCGAAGGGGAAGAGGGCGTGGCCGAAGAGGAGGCGGGAGCCTGATCTCGGGCTCCCGGTCTTTGTGCCCATGTCCCGCGGTGGACAGGCCAAGACGCGAGCAGCGCCCGAGCGGCGCTGCATCGCCACGGGCGAAAGCCAGCCGGCGGCGGGGCTGATCCGCTTCGTCGTGGGCCCGGACGGGGCCGTGGTGGCCGATGTGCTTGGCAAATTGCCGGGCCGCGGCATCTGGGTGAGTGCCGATCGTGCGGCGCTGGAGCGCGCCGTTAAGGGAAAGCTGTTTTCCCGGGCGGCGCGGGCACAGGTGACGGTGCCGGACGGGCTGATCGACGGTGTCGAGGCGGCTTTGGCACGGCGCGTGATCGAGTTGATTTCGATGGCGCGCAAGGCGGGCAGGGCCGTTGCGGGCTATGAGAAGGTGAAGAACTGGCTTGAGACGGGCGAGGCCCGGGTTCTGTTTCAGGCCTCTGACGGGTCGGAGCGCGGCAAGAGCAAGCTTCGGCCACCCGACGGGAAAGACTCGTTTTTTGGCGTTTTGACCGCGTCAGAATTGGGTTTGTCCTTCGGGCGGGAACATGTGATACATGCGGCGCTTGCCGCGGGCGGACTCGCAGATCGGGTCATCGAAGACGCCCAGCGGCTTTCGGGCGTTCGCGGGAAGACAGACGGCGGACAGCCCGCCGGAAAGGCTAGTAGGACGTATGAGCGATAACGACGGCAAAAAGACATTGGGGCTCCGCGGCGGTCCGCGCTCCGGTCAGGTGAAGCAGAGCTTCAGCCACGGCCGGACGAAGAACGTCGTCGTCGAGACCAAGCGCAAACGCGTGGTCGTGCCGAAGCCGGGTGGCGCGGCCACCCCGGCGCAGAAGACGGACGGCGCGAAGCCGTCGGCCGGGGATCCGTCAAAGCGGCCCGCGGGCATCTCGGACGCCGAACTGGAGCGCCGGATGAAGGCGCTTGCCGCCGCGAAGGCGCGCGAGACCGAAGAGGCTGAACAGCGGGCGGCGGAAGAGCGTGCCCGCGAAGAAGAACGCGAACGCCGCCGCGCCGAGGCCGAAGCCAAGGAACGCGAAGAGCGCGAGCGCGAGGAAGCGCTGAAGCGCAAGGCCGAGGAAGAGGCGAAGGCCGCCGAGGCCGCCGCGAAGGCGAAGGCCGCCGCAGAGGCGCCGCCGCCCCCGGCCGCCGATGCCGCTGCCGCGCCGCGCGCCGCAAAGCCGGCGGCGGCCCCGCGCAAGACAACGGAACGCGAAGACCGCGAACGTCAGCGCCAGCAGAAGGGCCGCGACGATGGCGGCCGCCGCGCGGGCAAGCTGACCCTGAACCAGGCGCTTTCGGGCGGCGAGGGCGGGCGGCAGCGTTCGCTTGCCGCGATGAAGCGCAAGCAGGAGCGCGCGCGCCAGAAGGCGATGGGCGGAGCCGTCGAGCGTGAAAAGGTCGTCCGGACCGTGCAGTTGCCCGAGGCGATCGTCGTTTCGGAACTGGCGAACCGGATGTCGGAGCGGGTGGCCGACGTTGTGAAGGCGCTGATGCAGAACGGCATCATGGCGACCCAGAACCAGACCATCGACCAGGACACCGCCGAACTCATCATCGAGGAGTTCGGGCACAGGGTTCAGCGGGTTTCGGATGCCGACGTGGAACAGGTCATCGACACCGTCGAGGACAGCGACGCGGATCTGGAGCCCCGGCCCCCGGTCATTACCGTCATGGGCCATGTCGACCACGGCAAGACCTCGCTTCTCGACGCGATTCGGAACGCCAAGGTGGTGGCCGGCGAAGCGGGCGGGATCACCCAGCATATCGGCGCCTATCAGGTGGAGCAGGGCGGCAAGCTTCTGACCTTCCTGGATACGCCAGGCCACGCGGCCTTCACCTCGATGCGCGCCCGGGGCGCGCAGGTGACGGATATCGTTGTGCTGGTGGTGGCCGCGGACGACGCGGTGATGCCGCAGACCGTCGAAGCCATCAACCACGCCAAGGCGGCCAAGGTGCCGATGATCGTGGCGATCAACAAGATCGACCGCCCCGATGCGAACCCCGACAAGGTGCGGACCGACCTTCTTCAGCACGAGGTGATCGTGGAGAAGATGTCGGGCGAAGTGCAGGACGTCGAGGTCAGCGCCATCAACGGCACCGGGCTTGAGGATCTTCTGGAGGCGATTTCGCTTCAGGCCGAGATCCTCGAACTGAAGGCCAACCCGAACCGCGCCGCACAGGGCGCCGTGATCGAGGCCCAGCTTGACGTGGGCCGCGGCCCCGTTGCCACGGTTCTCGTGCAGAACGGCACGCTGCGCCAGGGCGACATCTTCGTCGTCGGCGAGCAATGGGGCAAGGTGCGTGCGATGGAAAACGACAAGGGCGAGCGCGTGAAGGAAGCGGGCCCGTCCGTTCCGGTCGAGGTGCTTGGCCTCAACGGCACGCCCGAGGCGGGCGACGTTCTGAACGTCGTCGAGACCGAGGCGCAGGCCCGCGAGATCGCGGAGTACCGCGCCAATGCCGCGAAGGAAAAGCGCGCGGCGGCGGGGGCTGCCACGACGCTGGAACAGCTTATGGCGAAGGCCAAGGAAGACGAGAACGTGGCCGAGCTGCCGATTCTCGTCAAAGCCGACGTGCAGGGCTCTGCCGAAGCCATCGTTCAGGCGATGGAGAAGATCGGCAACGACGAAGTGCGGGTGCGCGTTCTGCATTCGGGCGTGGGCGCGATCACCGAAACGGATGTGGGGCTTGCGGAAGCAAGCGGCGCGCCGGTCTTCGGTTTCAACGTCCGGGCCAATGCGAGCGCGCGGAACACCGCGAACCAGAAGGGCGTGGAAATCCGCTATTACAGCGTGATCTACGACCTGGTGGATGACGTGAAGGCGGCGGCGAGCGGCCTTCTGTCGGCCGAGGTGCGCGAGAACTTCATCGGCTACGCCGAGATCCGCGAAGTCTTCAAGGTGTCGGGCGTCGGCAAGGTGGCGGGCTGTCTGGTGACCGAGGGCGTTGCGCGCCGGTCGGCGGGCGTGCGGCTTCTGCGCGACGACGTGGTGATCCACGAGGGCACGCTGAAGACGCTGAAGCGCTTCAAGGACGAGGTTGCCGAGGTGCAATCCGGCCAGGAATGCGGGATGGCGTTCGAGAATTACGACGACATCCGCCAGGGCGACGTGATCGAGATCTTCACGCGTGAAGAGGTGGAGCGGACGCTCGAGTGATCTTTACGCAAAGCTGACAATGAATTGCGGGCGGCCATTGGGCCGCACGTTTTGATTTCCGCTTCATCCCGGAAGCTGGAAGGCGGGTGCGAAGCTGAGGTTGCCACCTGTCGTCAGCTCCGTCATTCGCAGCTCCTTCATGGGCTGATAGTCCGGGTCTTCGTACCAGGCCTTCGCGGCGTCCATCGACGGAAACTCGAGCACAACGTGCCAGTTGCCGTCGAGATCGCCCTCTGCCTTGTCCGGGGCGTTGGTTGCGACGAGAACGCCGCCGCCATGCTTCTGGATAACGGGGAGCGTGCCGGGGATGTATTCGGCGAAATACCGGTCGAAATCGGTAACGTGCAGGTTGACGATCACATAAGCCTTGTCGGGCATTGCTTACACCTTTCTCGTGCTGAAATGCTTTGGCAGGCTAGTCGTGCGAGGCGGGCCGCGTCGACCCCGAAATCACGGACGTCTGTCGCCATCGTCGCCCGAACCAATGGCGCCCGGGATATTTCCGACCACATGAAGGTGGGGTCAGAGCCAGTCGCGCAGGAACGGGATCAGGGGGATGTCGGCGGGTGGCATGGGGTAGTCGCGCAGATCCCTGGCGCGGACCCATTTCAATGCCTGGCCTTCGCGGGAGACCGGCTGACCCTCCCACTTCCGGCAGGCGTAGAGCGGCATCAGGAGGTGGAAGTCATCATAGCTGTGGCTGGCGAAGGTGAGCGGGGCGAGGCAGGACGTCCAGGTTTCGATCCCGAGTTCTTCATGGAGCTCGCGGATCAGCGCCGCTTCCGGGGTTTCGCCCGGTTCGACCTTGCCGCCGGGAAATTCCCAGAGCCCCGCCATGGATTTGCCTTCGGGGCGCTGGGCGATCAGCACGCGCCCGTCAATGTCGATCAGCGCGACGGCCGAGACGAGCACGGTTTTCACGAGCGGTAATCCGCGTTGATTTCGATGTAGCGTTTGGTGAGATCGCAGGTCCAGACGGTGGCCGCGCCGTCGCCAAGGCCAAGATCGACGGTGATCTCGATCTCGTCGCGCTTCATCTGGCGCGCGCCGTCTTCTTCACGGTAGCTGGCGGCGACCCAGCCCTTTTCGGCCACGAGCACATCCCCGAAGCGGATCGTCAGAAGATCGCGATCGGCCGCCGCGCCGGATTTGCCGACCGCCATGACGATGCGGCCCCAGTTCGGGTCTTCGCCCGCGATGGCCGTCTTGACGAGGGGGGAATTGGCGATCGAGAGCGCGACCTTGCGGGCATCCGCGGTGTTGGTGGCGCCGGAGACGGTGACGGTGACGAACTTCGTCGCCCCCTCGCCATCGCGGACGATCTGGTGTGCGAGATCGCGCAGCACTTCGAAGAGCGCATCCGCGAAATCCGCGTTGCCGGTGACATCGATGCCCGAAGCGCCGGTGGCGGCGCAGATTACGGTGTCGGACGTCGAGGTGTCGCTGTCGACGGTGATGCTGTTGAAGCTTCGCTCGTTCGCGTCGGCCAGCATGGGCTGGAGTGCGTCGAAGCCGATGCTGGCGTCGGTGAAGACATAGGCGAGCATCGTCGCCATGTCGGGTGCGATCATGCCCGACCCCTTGGCGAAGCCCGCGATGGTTACGGCCGTGCCCGCCACATCGACCGTGCGCACCGCGCCTTTCGGAAAGGTATCGGTCGTCATGATCGCGCGGGCCGCCGCCTCGAAGCCCGCCGGGGCGAGGGCTGCGGCCATTTCGTCCAGCTTAGCGGTGATCCGGTCATGTGGCAGGGGTTCGCCGATCACGCCCGTCGAGGCGGTGAAGACGCGCGCCTCTGCCACGCCGGTGGCGGCCGCGACCGCTTCGGTGATCGCGCGCACCGAGGCCGCACCGTTGGCGCCGGTGAAGGCATTGGCGTTGCCGGAGTTCACGAGGATCGCCGCGCCGCCGTCCTGGCCCTGCCCGAGTTTCGCCTGACAGTCGAGCACGGGCGCGGCGCGGGTGGCCGAGCGGGTGAAGACGCCGGCGATGGTGGTGCCCGGCGCGAGACGGGCGAGCATCACGTCATCGCGGTTCTTGTAGCGCACGCCCGCGGCGGCCGCCGCAAGCTCGACCCCGGCGATGGCGGGTATCGCGGGAAAGCCCTCGGCAGGCGCGAGGGGCGAGATCATTGGTCGAGAAGGCTCGCGTCGCTCAGCACCGATGCGGGGATCGTGCCAGCGTCGGCGCGGGTGATCTCGGCCCCGTCGGTGGCGCCGCTGATCAGCGTTTCGATGGCGCCGCGCTGAATTTCCTGTGCCAGCGTGCCGCGCACCTCGTCAAGCGTGGGCGCATCCTTCTGGCGCGTTTCGTTCAGCTTGATGACGTGCCAGCCGAACTGTGTCTGCACGGGGCCCGCGACATCGCCGGCGGCCATCGCCACGACGGCCTCTTCGAATTCGGAGACCATCATGCCCTTGCCGAACCAGCCGAGTTCCCCGCCATTGGGGCCCGAGGGGCCGGTGGAATGATCGCGGGCCATCTGGGCGAAATCGGCGCCGCCCTCGATCTCGGCCTTGATTTCGGCGGCCAGTTCCTCGGTTTCGACGAGGATGTGGGAGGCGTTGAATTCAACCTCCGCCGTGCCTTCGGTGTATTGCGCGTCATAGGCGGCCTGCAGCGCCTCTTCCGTGACGGCATCCTGCGTCGCCGCGCGCACCGCCTCGCCCACCAGAAGGACGCGGCGTTCGTTGTCGAGCGCGTATTGCCCGGCCTTCGACAGACCGTCGACATCGGAGGCCACGGCGGCCTGCTGGATCAGCTGTTCAAGCAGCCCTTCGAACAGCATGTCGTCCGGCAACTGGCGATACTGATCGGGCAGAGAGGACTTTGCCACGATCATGTGTCCCACCGTGATGTCGTTGCCGTTGACGGTGGCAACCACGGTATCGGCGGTTACATCCTGGGCGCTGGCCTGCGTGGCAAGGAAAAGGCCAGCGGCAAGCGCGGCTGGGCGGCAAAAAAACATCTGAAATTCCTCTCTCGTGCCGCGATGCCTCGCGACGTTGACACCATAGGTTCGGCCCCTTACATCGCGTTTGTCTGAAACGAGGGGCCGCCGTTTCCCCACCTTCTATGATTGGCGGCACGCGCGGGCAAGCGCTACCCCTCACACGATCCTGTCAAACGCACCCCGGGGCTTCGTCTGAATGCTTGGAATTGGAACACTCTCAAAAAAGGTCTTCGGAACGCCGAACGACCGCAAGGTGAAGCGGATGCGGGGGCTTGTGGACCGCATCAACGCGCTGGAGCCGGAATTCGAGGCGCTGAGCGACGAGGGGATCAAGGAGAAGACCGAAGAATTCAAGAAGCGCGTGCAGGAGGCAGGCGAAAGCCTTGACGATCTTCTGCCCGAGGCCTTCGCCAACTGCCGCGAGGCGGCGAAGCGGGCGCTGGGCCTGCGTGCGTTCGACGTGCAGCTTCTGGGTGGGATCTTCCTGCACCAGGGCAATATCTCGGAGATGAAGACGGGCGAAGGCAAGACGCTGGTTGCGACCTTCCCGGCCTATCTGAACGCGCTGACGGGCCGGGGCGTGCATATCGTCACCGTCAACGATTACCTCGCCAAGCGGGATGCGGAGTGGATGGGCAAGGTCTATTCCGCGCTGGGGCTGAGAACCGGGGTGATCTATCCCGGCCAGACCGACGGCGAAAAGAAAGACGAATACGCCGCCGACATCACCTATGCCACGAACAACGAGCTTGGCTTCGATTACCTGCGCGACAACATGGAGCCGGAACTGAGCCGGATGCGGCAGCGGGACCATTACTATGCGATCGTCGACGAGGTGGATTCGATCCTGATCGACGAGGCGCGGACGCCTTTGATCATTTCGGGCCCGAGCCAGGACCGGTCGGAGCTTTACCGCACGATCGACGCGCTTATCCCCGAAATTCAGGACGAACATTTCGAACTGGACGAAAAGACGCGGAACGTCAGCTACACCGACGCGGGCAACGAGTTTCTGGAAAACCGGCTGCACGAGCTTGGGATTCTGCCGGAGGAGCACACGCTTTACGACCCGGAATCGACGTCGATCGTGCACCACGTGAACCAGGGCCTGCGCGCCCACAAGCTATTCCAGAAGGACAAGGAATACATCGTCCGGGATGGCGAGGTCGTGCTGATCGACGAATTCACCGGCCGGATGATGGCCGGGCGGCGGCTGTCGGACGGGTTGCACCAGGCGATCGAGGCGAAAGAGGGCGTCGATATCCGGCCCGAGAACGTCACGCTGGCCAGCGTGACCTTCCAGAACTACTTCCGCCTCTACGACAAGCTTGCGGGCATGACCGGTACAGCAGCCACCGAGGCAGAGGAATTCGGCCAGATCTATGGCCTTGGCGTTGTCGAGATTCCCACGAACATGCCCGTGGCGCGGGAGGACGAGCACGACCAGATCTACAAGGGCACGAAAGACAAGTTCGAGGCGATCGTCAGAGAGATCCGCAAGGCGCATGAGAAGGGCCAGCCGATCCTTGTCGGCACCACCTCGATCGACAAGTCGGAATTCCTGTCGGGGCTTCTGCAGAAGGAGGGTATCAAGCACAACGTGCTGAACGCCCGCCACCACGAACAGGAAGCCAAGATCATCGCCGAGGCCGGGGTGCCCGGCGCGGTGACGATCGCCACGAACATGGCGGGCCGGGGCACCGACATTCAGCTTGGCGGCAACGTCGAGATGAAGGTGCTGGAGGCGCTTGCCGCCGATCCCGAGGCCGATCCCGATGCGATCCGCCACAAGATCGAAGCCGAACATGCCGAGGACAAGCAGAAGGTTCTGGAGTCGGGCGGGCTTTTCGTTCTGGCGACCGAGCGGCACGAAAGCCGCCGCATCGACAACCAGCTTCGCGGCCGGTCGGGCCGTCAGGGCGACCCGGGACGGTCGGTCTTCTACCTTTCGCTTGAAGACGATCTGATGCGGATCTTCGGGTCGGAGCGGCTGGAAAGCGTTCTGTCGAAGATCGGGATGAAAGAAGGCGAGGCCATCGTTCACCCTTGGATCAACAAATCGCTTGAAAAGGCGCAGGCGAAGGTCGAGGGCCGGAACTTCGACATTCGGAAACACCTTCTGAAGTTCGACGACGTGATGAACGACCAGCGGAAGGTGATTTTCGCCCAGCGGCGCGAGATCATGGAGGCTGAGGATATCGGCGAGATCGCGCAGGATATGCGCGAGCAGGTGATCGACGATCTGGTCGACACCTATATGCCGCCGAAATCCTATGCCGAACAATGGGATACCGAGGGCCTGACCCAGGCCGTGAAGGACAAGCTGGCGATCGACGTGCCGGTCGAGGACTGGGCTGCCGAGGAAGGTGTCGAGAACGAGGAAATCCGCGAGCGCCTGATCCGAGCGGCGAACGAATTCATGGCGTCGAAGGCGGCATCCTTCGGCCCCGAGGCGATGCGCTCGATCGAAAAGCAGATCCTGCTCAACACGATCGATTCCAAGTGGCGCGAGCATCTTCTAACGCTGGAACACCTACGTTCCGTCGTGGGCTTCCGCGGCTATGCGCAGCGCGATCCTCTGAACGAATTCAAGTCGGAGGCGTTCCAGCTGTTCGAGAACCTGCTTGACGGGTTGAGATCGGATGTGACCGAGAAGCTTTCGCGCATCCGCCCGCTGACCGCCGAGGAGCAGGAGGAAATGCAGCGCCAGCTTGCGCAGCAGGTTGCCGCCGCCCGGCCCGCCACGGTGACGGTCGACATGGCCGACCCGGATGCGGAGGCAGAGGTCCCGGTTGGCACGCCGCGCGAGGGTTTCGACGAGAACGATCCCGAAACCTGGGGTAATCCCGGCCGGAACGAGGCATGCCCCTGCGGATCGGGCAAGAAGTTCAAGCATTGCCACGGGCGGCTTCTCTGAGCCGTCCGTGACCGATGCGTCACGGGCAGGCGTGGGTGGGATTTCCGCCATAAGCGCGCCACATCTCTGTCCCAATCCTTTGAAACATTTCGGTTTGATCCTCCTTGCCGGAGCACAAGGGTGTCGAACACGAAGCAAAAGATTGTCACGGCGGTCGTGACGCTGGCCGTTGCGGCCGGTGTCGGCCATGTGACGCAATACGGGCTGTCGGGCTTGGGCAGCGCCTCTGCCGTTTCGACCACGCCGGTCGAGGATGACGGCTTCACCCCCATTCCCACGCGCACCGACAACATGCTTCTGAAAGTGCGCCAGCCCGTCTTCCCGGCCCCAACGAGCGATACGCTGAGGCATGATGTGCCCGGCCTCGCGGCGCCGCTGCGTGAGGCGTTGCATCTGCCGGCGCATGCGCCGATCCGCATTTCCGCCCCCGTATTCGCGCCCGACCGGCCGCCGAGCGATGCCGAGATCAACCTGAACGGTTTTGGCATAGCGTGCCGGACGGAGCATTCGGTGAGCGCCGAACTGGGCGGCGTGATCCGGCTGCGCGTCACCTCGGCCTGTGCGCCCGGCGCGCGTGTGGACGTGACCCATGCGGGCCTCAGCTTCAGCGGGCTGACGGATGCGCAGGGGCTTTTCGACACCGCCATTCCGGCGATGACCGAGGCCGCCGAGATCACCTATCGGATTGAGGGCGGCGCGCCTGTCACGGCCGAGATCGACGTGCCCGACGCCAGTGCTTTCACTCGCGTCGCGCTGGCGTGGGGCGCCGGGGCGGACCTGTCGCTTCACGCGCTCGAATTCGGGGCGGGGCCGGGCAGCGCGGGCCATGTGGCGCTTGGCCGGAGGGCCACCGTCGACACCGCGGGCCGTGTGGTGCGGCTGGGCGACCCCGCGATTGAAGACAGCGGGCAGGTGGAAATCTATTCCTTCCCCGCGGGCCGGGCCCGGTCGGGCACGATCCGGCTTGCGGCGGCCGTCAGGGTGACGGAAGCGACCTGCGGCAACCCCATCGATCTGGTCAGCCTTCAGCGCGCGGGCGACGGCATCCCGCTGGAGCGGCGCCACACCGTTCCTCTTCCTGGATGCGCGGATGTGGGGGACATTCTGGTGTTGAAAAACATCCTCGATGATCTGAAAATCGCCGGCAACTGACCCCGGCACGGGACCGCTCCCCCATGTTTCGATTTTGTCTGACGGCAGGTCTGGCGGTTCTTGTCGCATCGGGCGCGGCCCGGGCCGACACGGTGGATCTGACGGCGCGGACCGGGACGATGACACTCACCGGCGAGCTTCTGAACTTCGACGGCACGACGTACCGGATTGCCTCGCAATACGGCATCGTGACGGTGAATGCCGATGCGGTGAACTGCGATGGGCCTGGCTGCCCGGGGCCGGACGGGTTTATTTCGGACTGGATGATCTCGGGGGCATCCGACAGCACGCGGGCGCTGATCCCGCCCCTGATAGAGGCCTTCGCGGCGGAGGAAGGGCTGGGCTTCGTGCGGCAGGTCGAGGATGCCAGCCACGAGCTTTACGTTCTGATCGACGTGGAGGCCGAGCGCGACGTGGCGCGCATCCGCCTGCGCCACACCACGGCGCGCGAGGGGTTTGCCGATCTCGTGGCGGAGACTGCGGATATGGCGATGGCGCTGCGCCCCCCGGGGGTGGATGAGCTGATGATGGCGGCCGATGCCGGACTTGGCCCGCTTGATGCGCCCGAACAGGCGCGGGTCGTGGCGCTTGATGCGATCGTGGTACTTGCGGGAAATGGCGTGGCGGTAGATCATCTGCCGCTCGGGGCGCTGCGGGGTGTATTGTCGGGCGAAGTGACGGGCTGGGCGGAGCTTGGGGGGCCCGAGGCGCCGATCACGGTGCACCTGCCAACCGCCCGATCGGGCGCATTCGGGGCGATCCGGTCGCGGCTTTCGGCGCAGATCCGGCGCGATGCGGTGCGCCATGACACGCCGGAGGCGCTGGCAGAGGCGGTGGCGGGCGATCCTTTTGGCCTTGGCCTGACGCTGTTCTCAGCCGGGCAGGCGGAGCGTGCGCTGGGGCTTTCCGGCCCCTGCGGCTATGTCGTGCGCCCGACGCTTCAGGCGCTCAAATCCGAGGACTACCCCCTGACGGTTCCGCACTACCTGCACCGCCCGAGTTGGCGGCTGCAGCCCGTGGCGCAGCGGTTCGTTCGCTTCCTCGGCACCGGCGCCGCGCAGGACGTGGTGGCGCGGGCGGGCTTTGCCGATCAGAAGATCGACGCCTGGCCGATGACGGCGCAGGGCGCGCGGCTGATCAAGGCGATCCGCGCCACGGGGCGCGATGTGGGCGCGCGGAGCCTGCGGCAGGTTCTTGACGTTCTCGGGGAGGCGGAGCGGCTGACGCCCACCTTCCGGTTCGAGGGCGGATCGGATGCGCTTGATGCGCCGAGCCGCGCGAGCGTGCGGATCCTGGCAGAGGCGATCCGCCGTGGCGAGATGGACGATGCGCGCCTGATCCTCGCCGGGTTCACCGATGCCGAGGGCGGGCCTGCCGCCAATGCCGATCTGTCACGGCGGCGAGCGGAAGCGGTGCGCGCCGCGCTGTTCGAGGCCTTGGGGCCCGACGAGGCGGAGCGGGTGCCCCTTGCGCTGCATGGGTTCGGAGAGGCGATGCCCATCGCCTGCGACGGCGGGGCCTGGCAAGGCGAAACCAACCGGCGTGTCGAGGTCTGGCGCGTTCATAGGTAACCCTCTGCCCGCAAGGAGATTTCCGCCGATTTTCCGATGATGAGGTGATCGTGGAGGGTAAGGCCCAACGCCTGCCCCGCGGCCTCGACCCGGCGGGTGACGGTGATGTCGGCCTCTGACGGTGTGGGATCGCCCGAGGGGTGATTGTGGACGAGGATCAGCGCGGAGGCGCCGAGTTCCAGCGCCCGTTTCACCACCTCGCGGGGGTAGACCGGCACATGATCCACGGTGCCTTCGGCCTGTGCCTCGTCGGCGATGAGCACGTTCTTGCGGTCGAGGTAGAGCACGCGGAACTGTTCGCAGTCGAGATGCGCCATGGCGGTGTGGCAATAATCGAGCAGCGCCTCCCAGCCCGAGAGCACCGGGCGATCCAGAACCTTCGCGCGCGCCATGCGCTGCGCGGCGGCGGCGACGAGTTTCAGCTCCACCGCGACCGCAGGCCCCGCACCCTCGACCCCGGCGATGCGCGATGGCGGCGCGGCGAGAACGCGGTTGAAATCGCCGAACGTGTCGAGCAGGCGGCGGGCCAGCGGCTTCACGTCCTGGCGCGGGATGGCACGGAAGAGGACGAGTTCGAGAAGTTCGTAATCGGGCAGCGCCTCGCCCCCCGCCGCCATGAAGCGCTCGCGCAGCCGCTTGCGGTGATCGCGCAGGTAGGAGGGCAGGCGGGCGGGCGCGACGGGGGCCGCGTCGAAAAGCGACGGCGTGACGTCGGAAAGCTGAGGCGGGTGGCGCGGCATGGGCCTCACCCTCGCCCGGTCATGGTGAAGGATGGGTTAATGCTGGGCTGATCGCTTGACAGCCCGGCACCCGGACCACAAGCATTTCCCGTTGCGAAGCGGATGGGCCAGTGGCGGCATCGCCGGCCACCGGCACGTATGTTCGTAGCCGGGTTCGACTCCCGTCTTGCTTTGGTGCAGCATTCAGGGTCTTGGGCCGGGGGCGACCCTTGGGCAACATCGATGGCCGGCCTGTGGATCGGATCCCCCTGACCATCGATGGCTTTCGGTTCAAGATCCGCCAATCAAAGGGAAGTGCCCATGTCCGGCGGACTGGTTTCGTTTCTGGGGATTCTTGCGGTCCTGGCCTTGGGGATACTGCTGTTGCGGTATGGTCTCGGCCGCCAGACAATCTGGGCCTGGCAGCGCGGCTTGCACTACCGGAATGGACGGTTCGAGAGGGTGCTGGAACCGGGCGCCTACTGGATCAACAAGCTGAGTGACCACGTCGTGCGGATTGATGTGCGTCAGCGCAGCCTGGTTCTGTCGGGGCAGGAGATCCTGACGAAAGACCGGGTCGCGGTGAAGGTGAGCCTGTCGTTCTTCCTGAACGTTTCCGATCCGAAGCAAAGCCACGAAGCGGTGATGAACGCCCTTTACGACCTTGAAGAGCGCGCCCGGCTAGCGCTGCGTGACGCGGTGTTCGGCATGACGCTCGACGAAGTGATGGAGGACCGCGAGGTCATTCCTGCGGCCGTCGAACAGGCGCTGGCGCCGGTGGCGGAGACGATGGGCTATGCCCTCAGCACTGTCGCGCTTCGCGATGTGATGCTGCCCTCCAACCTGAAGCGGGCCTATGCCGGGGTGCTGGAGGCGCAGAAGGATGCCGAGCGGCGGCTGGAGGCCGCGCGCGGCGAGCAGGCGGTGTTGCGGAGCCTTGCCAACACGGCGCGCATGATCGAGGGTAACCCGGCGCTGATGAAGCTGCGATTGCTGCAGGCGGCCGAGGGCGGCGGCAATGCCATTCACTTCGAAATGGGCGGGGTGCCGGAGGCGGGTGACGCCAAGGAGTGAGGCCCCTCAGCGGGACCTCAGCTTTTCATCGAATCCCAGAAGTTCTTCACCGCTGAAAAGAAGCTCGACGATTCGGGGTTGGTGTCGGTCTTCGACACCTCCTCGAACTCGCGCAGGAGTTCCTTTTGCCGCGAGGACAGGTTCACCGGGGTTTCCACCGCAAGCTCGAGATACATGTCTCCAACGCCCGCGCCGCGCAGCATCGGCATGCCCTTCTGGCGCAGCCGCATCTGCTTGCCCGACTGGCTTCCGGCCGGAACCTTCACGCGGCTGCGGCCGCCGTCGATCGTCGGCACCTCGATGTCGCCGCCAAGCGCGGCGGTCGTCATCGAGACCGGCACGCGGCAGTAAAGGTGCTGCCCGTCGCGCTGGAAGAGCGGGTGATCGGCCACCTCGATGAAGATGTAGAGATCGCCATTGGGCCCGCCGCGCATGCCGGCCTCGCCTTCGCCCGCAAGGCGGATCCGGGTGCCGGTTTCGACGCCTGCGGGGATGTTCACCGAAAGCGAGCGATCCTTCTGAACGCGCCCCGCGCCGCCGCAGGTGTTGCAGGGGTTCTTGATGATCTCGCCCAACCCCGAACAGGTGGGGCAGGTGCGTTCGACGGTGAAGAAGCCCTGCTGGGCGCGTACCTTGCCCATGCCCGAACAGGTCGGGCAAGTCTGGGGTTCGGTGCCGGCTTCCGACCCGCTGCCGTTGCAGGTGCCGCAGGAGACCGCGGTGGGCACGTTGATCGTTTTCTGGAGGCCTTGGAAGGCGTCTTCCAGAGAGATCCGCAAATTGTAGCGCAGGTCGGAGCCGCGCGAGGCGCGTTGCCGCCCGCCGCCGCCGCGCCCGCCCATGAACTCGCCGAAGAGATCGTCGAACACATCGGAAAACGCGCTGGCGAAATCGCCCTGCCCGCCGAAACCGGGGCCGCCGCGCGGCCCGCCGCCCATGCCGCCTTCGAAGGCCGCATGGCCGAACCGGTCATAGGCCGCCTTCTTGTCGGCATCCTTCAGAACCTCGTAGGCCTCGTTCGCTTCCTTGAACTGGGCCTCGGAGTCGGGATTGTCCTTGTTGCGGTCGGGGTGAAGCTCCTTCGCCTTCCGGCGATAGGCCTTCTTGATTTCGTCGGCATCGGCGCCCTTCGAGACCCCGAGAACCTCGTAATAATCGCGCTTGGCCATTCAGGTCGTCCCCTTTGAACGCGCTGGCCGGCCCACGGATACCGCAGACCGGCCGGTGGCGTTCAGTGCACGCGTCAAGAGGCGCGCTTGTCGTCGTCGAGATCTTCGAAATCGGCGTCGACGATTTCGTCATCCACTCCGCGCGGCCCGTCTTCGTCTTCCGACGGTTCGCCCGCGGCCTTCTCCTGCTCGGCCTTGTAGATGGCCTCGCCGAGTTTCATGGCCGCTTCGGTCACGTTCTGGATGCCCGACTTGATCTTGCCGGCGTCGTCGGTTTCCAGCGTCTCCTTGAGCGCGGAGATCGCCAGTTCGATGGCTTCGATCGTGGCCGGGTCAACCTTGTCGCCATGCTCTTCCATCGACTTTTCGGTCGCGTGGATGAGGCTTTCGGCCTGGTTCCGGGCCTCGACGAGTTCGCGGCGCTCCTTGTCCGCCTCGGCATTCGCCTCGGCGTCCTTGACCATCTGGTCGATCTCGTCGTCCGAGAGACCGCCCGAAGCCTGGATCGTGATCTTCTGTTCCTTGCCGGTGCCCTTGTCTTTCGCCTGGACGCTGACGATGCCGTTGGCGTCGATGTCGAAGGTGACCTCGATCTGCGGCATGCCACGCGGGGCGGGCGGAATGTCTTCAAGGTTGAACTGGCCCAGAAGCTTGTTGTCCGCGGCCATTTCGCGTTCGCCCTGGAAGACCCGGATCGTCACCGCGTTCTGGTTGTCTTCGGCGGTGGAGAAGATCTGAGACTTTTTGGTCGGGATCGTGGTGTTGCGGTCGATCAGGCGGGTGAACACGCCACCCAGCGTCTCGATGCCGAGCGACAGCGGCGTGACGTCGAGAAGGACCACGTCCTTCACGTCACCCTGCAGAACACCGGCCTGGATGGCCGCGCCCATTGCGACGACTTCATCGGGGTTCACGCCCTTGTGGGGTTCCTTGCCGAAGAACTTCGTCACTTCGTCGACGACTTTGGGCATCCGCGTCATACCGCCGACGAGAACCACCTCGTCGATATCGGCGGCCGAGAGGCCCGCGTCCTTCAGGGCCGCCTTGCAGGGGTCGATCGACTTCTTAATCAGGTCGGAGACGAGGCTTTCGAGCTTCGCGCGCGTCAGCTTCATCACCATGTGCAGCGGCTGACCGCCGTTCGGATCCATCGAGATGAACGGCTGGTTGATCTCGGTCTGCGACGAGGACGACAGTTCGATCTTCGCCTTTTCCGCCGCTTCCTTCAGACGCTGAAGCGCCATCTTGTCCTTCGTCAGATCGACGCCGTTCTCTTTCTTGAACTCGTCGGCCAGGTACTGGACGATCCGCATGTCGAAATCTTCGCCGCCGAGGAACGTGTCGCCGTTCGTCGACTTCACCTCGAAGAGGCCGTCGTCGATTTCGAGGATCGTGATGTCGAAGGTGCCGCCGCCAAGGTCATAGACCGCGATGGTCTTCGAATCTTTCTTGTCGAGGCCATAGGCGAGCGCAGCAGCCGTCGGTTCGTTGATGATCCGCAGGACTTCGAGTCCGGCGATCTTACCGGCGTCCTTCGTGGCCTGACGCTGGGCGTCGTTGAAATAGGCGGGAACGGTGATGACCGCCTGCTCGACCTTTTCGCCGAGATAGCTTTCGGCGGTTTCCTTCATCTTCTGCAGGATGAAGGCCGAGATCTGCGACGGCGAATACTTTTCGCCCTTCGCTTCGACCCAGGCGTCGCCATTACCGCCGTCGACGATGTCATAGGGCACGATGCCCTTGTCTTTCGTCACCTCGGCGTCATCCACCCGGCGGCCGATCAGACGCTTGACGGCGAAGATCGTGTTGTCGGGGTTGGTGACGGCCTGACGTTTCGCGGGCTGGCCCACGAGGCGTTCGTTGTCCGTGAAGGCGACGATCGAGGGCGTGGTGCGCGCGCCCTCCGCGTTTTCGATCACGCGGGGCTGCGAGCCGTCCATGATGGCGACGCAGCTGTTGGTTGTCCCAAGGTCGATACCGATGACTTTGGCCATGCTCTGTTGTCCTCTCTTTCGGCGATGTACCGGGTTCGCGGCCCTTGCGAGGCACCGCCGCCCGATCCCAGAGTTTGGGCCGAGGCATACCCCGGCCGCGTTCGGGGGGTATATAGGGAGGGGTTGGGGGCGCTGCAAGCGCGCCGATGCCCTTGAAAACAGGAAAAAGCGAGTCGTTTCCGATGGAAGACGGGCAGGCCGGGGCGAATGGGATCGACTTGCGCGGCGCGCGTTATTTCCCGGGCTTTCTCGACCGGCCCGCACAAGAGGCACTGGTGGCGGCGGTGCGGGGCGTCGTGGCGGCTGCGCCGCTCTTCCGGCCTGAGACGCGGCGGGGCAAGCAGATGTCGGTCAGGATGACCTCGGCGGGGGCTGTGGGCTGGGTGTCGGACCGGCGGGGGTACCGCTATGAGCCGCGCCATCCCTCGGGCGTGGCGTGGCCGGCCATCCCGACCGAGGCGCTGGCTGTCTGGGAGGCCGTGGCCGGAGTGGAACGGGCGCCCGATACCTGTCTTGTGAACTACTACGATGCGGAGGCGAAGATGGGCCTGCACCAGGATCGCGACGAAGCCTCGTTCGACTGGCCGGTGGTGTCGATCTCGCTGGGGGATGACGCGCTGTTCCGGATCGGCGGGAGAGAGCGTGGCGGACGGACGGAAAGCCGGTGGCTGGCCTCGGGCGATGTCGTGGCGCTTGGCGGGGCCGCGCGGCTGGCGCATCACGGGATCGATCGGGTGCGGCCCGGATCGTCGTCGCTTCTGCCGAAGGGCGGGCGGATCAACCTGACGCTGCGGGTGGCCGGCGTCAGCCCGTAAGGCGGCCAAGCCATGTGGTCAGGATCTGGCCCGCGAGGATCGCGCCCTGCGCGTTCCGGTCGGCCGAAGGCATGAATTCGCACATCGTGATGCCCGCGATTTCGGCCCGCGCGGCGACCCGGTCGAAAAGATCGATCACCTGCCAGTAGGACAGCCCGCCTGCGGTGGGCGCGATCAGCGCAGGCATGATACCGGGATCGAGCGCATCGAAATCGAAGACGACGGCAACGCGCGCGCCATCGGGAAGAGGCGCAAGCGGATCGGCCTCTTCAAGCCCGCGGGCGGGGAAGAAATGTACGCCCCAGTCGCGGGCGGCGGCCACGTCGGCCTTGCGGGCGGAACCAAGGCCCCGCTGCCCGATCTGGATGATGCCTTCGACATGATCCATTTCGGAGGCGCGGCGCATGTTCGACGACAGCCCCATGCGCTCCCCCTCGACCTCGTCGCGCCAGTCGATATGGGCATCCACCTGCACGATCCAGAGCGGTTCGGGGCCGAGCGCGTCGAGCACGGGGATGGGCACGGAATCGTCGCCGCCGAGGATCACGGGCACCACACCCTGGGCGCGGAGCGCGCGCACCGCGCCAGACAGCGCGGCACGGTTCGCCGCCCCATGTTCGGCCATGGGAAGGTTGCCGCAATCGACCACCGCACCCTCGGGAAGGGCCGGGCGTCCGAGATCGAAGTTCCAGTGCGACTGGATGCCGGCATAGGGCGCGCTGCCCTGCCGGATCGCATCCGCGCCGCCCGCGCAATACGGGCCTACGGCCGGGTAGGGCGTGGCTGTGTCCGCCCCGAGGATCGCCACATGGGCCGGCGCGGCATCAGCCACGGGGCGGCTTTCGAGGCCAAGGAAGGTCGACATATGGCTACCGCCGAACATCAGCGCCAGCGCCGACGCGGGATCTTCGTATTCAGCGCCCGGCAAGGCTGCAGCATCCGGAGACAAGGGCCGGGCCCTCGCCGGTCTGGCGAAGGAAATCGGCGGTCAATCCGTATTCGCGATCCGACATGCCGTCGGTGCAGGCGACGTAGGTTACGATCAGTTGCGCGGGCCCCGCATCGCCCGACATGAGGAACGCGGCCCGGTCGCGCCGGTTGAGGGACATCATCTCGTGCCCGAGGGTCAGCACCTCTTCGTGATCCGGCTCTGAATAGGTTGGCACCTCGCGGGAGAAATCGAGCGACCAGAACGGTTCCGTCCCGAAGCAGCCACGCACGCGCGGGATCTGGCCGAACCACTGCCCGGGCTGCGGCACGACGTAGCGCAGAGAGACCCAGCCGGTGCCTTCGCCGGTGTTGACCAGGCCCCAGTCGAAATCCTCGCTGGGGCGGATCACCTCGATCCCCTCGGCGTCATGGGCAAGCGTGCCTATGATCGCAGAGGCCGCGCTGGGATCCGACCGGATGTTCAGCACATCGTCGGGGGCCACGCCAACCACGTCGTGCAGTGCCGGCCAGGCGTCGATGGTGGCGGCGGCGGGCGTCGCGCAGCAGAGAAGGAGGCCCAGAAGCCACCTCATCGCTTCGCGTTCCAGCTCTGTGAAGAATGCTTGCGGGTGTAGAATTCGCCCATCAGCCCGAGCGTGACGCAGGCGAGGCCCACATAGATCGGATAGCTGACCGACGAGAAATGCGGATTGTAGTTGATGAATGCGAAGCCGCGTGCCTGGTCGATGGTGTGAAACAGCGGGTTCCAGTCGAACATGGCCAGCATGTAGGCCGGCAGCGTATTCGCCAGAAACATCTTGCCGCTGGCGATCATGTTGGCGCGCTGCAAAAGCTGCGAGAGGATGCTGACGAATTGCGGGGCCCAGGGCTTCAGTGCGAAGAACAGCATGCCGATGGCCGAGCCCGTGAACCACGCCAGAAGCAGCATGGCGTAGGCCCCCTTGGGATCGTAGATTTCGATCGGCCCCCAGCCCGCGTTGTAGAAGAACAGGATCAGGATCACCGTCAGCGTCTGGATGTAGAGCACGCCAAGAGCGGCCGAACAGATCGCGATCGCGGTGTTCATGTTGAGGTGGTTCATCATCGAGGAGGTCGCGCCCTCGGCCCCGAGGACCGCGCCGATCGCCTTGATGTGCGTGAGGAACAGGAAGATCCCCGACATGATGTAGAGCAGGAAGTCGCCCCGGACGGCCATGCCCCTGAGCCCCAGAACCGTGAACATCGCGTAGAACACCGCGACCATGATCACCGATTGCATGATGTTGATGCCCAGTGCCGCAAGCGCATTGCCATGAGTCTTGCGCACCGACCGAACGGTGTTGTGATATATCAGCCGAAGCATGTTCCGGCCGGAGCCGAGCATGCTTTTCTGAACGCGTCCTTCGAACATCGCTCGTCCTGCCTTGTGTCCCGTCGCCCCCGCGTCTCCATCGTGCGCGAGGTTCTTGCCGATCGGTGACAGGGTGAGCATAAGGCGCCGAGTCACCGAATTCAAACGCGCAAAGGGCTATATGATGGATTATCCGAGACTTGCGTTGGAAATGCGTCGGCTGGCCATCGAGGCGGGCGAAAAAATCATGGAAATCTATGAGCGTGACGACATGGGCGTGCGCGCGAAGGCCGATGAAAGCCCGGTAACGGAGGCCGACGAGGCCGCCGATGCGCTGATTTCCGCCGGTCTGAGCGCCGCCTTCCCCGATGTGCCCCTTGTGACCGAGGAGCAGGCGCAGAGCCATTCGGTCGAGGCGCGGACCTTCCTTATCGTCGATCCGCTCGACGGGACGAAGGAGTTCGTGCAGCGGCGCGGGGATTTCACGGTGAACATCGCCTATGTCGTTGACGGGCGCCCGGTGCGCGGGGTCGTCTATGCGCCTGCGAAGGGCCGCCTGTTCATGACCGATGCCGACGGCGCGTCTGTGGAGGAAAGCGGTTCGTTCGATCCCGGTGCGCCCGGCGCGGTTCGGCGGATTGGCGTGACAGAGCCTGACAACGCTGCGCTGACGGTCGTCGCGTCGAAATCGCACCGGGATGCGGCGACCGATGCCTATATCGCGCGCTACGCCGTGGAGGATTTCCGAAGCGCGGGTTCGTCGCTCAAGTTCTGCCTCGTGGCGGCTGGCGAGGCCGATTTCTATCCACGCCTCGGCCGGACGATGGAATGGGATACGGCGGCAGGCCACGCGGTGCTTCTGGGCGCGGGCGGCGAGGTGTTGAGATTCGATGACCACAGCCCGCTCGTCTACGGCAAGTCCGGCTTCGAGAACCCGTTCTTCCTGGCTCGTGCGCCCGGTGTCGAACTGGTTCCCAGCGAGGCACAGTGAGCAGGTGCCTGCCCGAGATTATTGCGGTTTGTGCAACAACGCTTCGGCCGGCGGAAGACTGGTCTCGCAAATCGTGTCGCTTGCGTTACTCTGCGTCTGTTAGGGAACGGATCACGACGCCATCGGTTGGTGTCGCGAGCGGCTAGGTAGAATAATCGGAAGGCGTACACGAAAATGACACGCAAGGTGACGAAGGCAGTTTTCCCCGTGGCCGGGCTTGGCACCCGATTTCTGCCTGCGACGAAATCGATCCCGAAAGAGATCATGACGCTCGTCGATCGCCCGCTGATCCAGTATGCCATCGACGAAGCACGCGAGGCGGGAATCAGCGAGTTCATCTTCGTCACCTCGCGCGGCAAGAACGCGCTTGAGGATTACTTCGACGCCGCGCCCGAGCTTGAGGCCTCTCTCGAGGAGAAGGGCAAGGATCAGCTTATGAAGGTGCTGGAACGCACCAACATGGATTCCGGCGCCATCGCCTATATCCGGCAGAACCGGCCGCTGGGGCTGGGCCACGCGGTTTGGTGTGCGCGGCGTCTTGTCGGCAGCGAACCGTTTGCCGTGATCCTGACGGATGACGTGATTGCCGGCGACGTGCCTTGCCTGAAACAAATGGTCGATGCCTACGCGGATACCGGCGGCGCGATGGTGGCGGCAATGGAAGTCGCGCCCGAGAAGACGCCCGCCTACGGTATTCTCGACGCGGACGACGCGGGCCCCGACTGCATGCCCATCCGCGGCATGGTGGAAAAGCCCGCGCCGGGAACAGCGCCTTCGAACCTCGCCGTGATCGGGCGCTACATCCTGCCGCCCACGGTGATGGACAGCCTGACCAACGCGACGGCGGGTGCAGGTGGCGAGATACAGCTGACCGATGCGATCGCGAAGGAGATCGAGGCGGGGCGGCCGGTGAACGGCTTCCGCTTCAAGGGCGAACGGTTCGATTGCGGCTCGAAGGCCGGGTATCTTCAGGCGACGGTGGCCTTTGCGCTGGCGCGGGAGGATCTGGGCGACGAGTTGCGCGACTTCCTGCACCGGACGCTTGCGATGAAGACCGCCGCCGAATAGGCGACGCGCCTTAAGGGGGAAGGGGCCTGTGATCGGGGCGACACGATTGCCGCGCGCCGTGCCACTCAAGAACTACCGGCCTGACCGGGGCACGCTCATGTCTCTGCTCAGGGCCTATGCGCTGCGCTGGCGGCGGCGGCGTTTTTGCTGGCGGGCCAGGCGCGCGGCGCGGGATCTGACCACCGTGACGGACCGGACCGACCGGATCGGCGGAAACGCGATCCTGCTGTTCCTCTGCTTTCGCGACGAGATGGAGCGTTTGCCGGCCTTCGTCAGCCATTACCGGGGGCTCGGCGTCGACCATATCCTTGCCGTCGACAACGGCAGCAGCGATGGCAGCGACCGCTTCCTGTCCGAACAGCCCGATGTCTCGCTCTGGCGGACGACGGCGAGTTACCGCGCCTCGCGCTTCGGGATGGATTGGATCAACGCGCTTCTGGGCCGCTACGGGGCCGGGCACTGGTGCCTGACGGTCGATGCCGATGAGCTTTGGATGGGGCCCGCGCGGTTGCCGGATGTGACGGCGGCGCTGGAGCGGGAAGGCCGCGAGGTGCAGGGCGCGCTGATGCTGGAGCTTTACCCGGACGGGCCGCTTGGGGCGCAATCCTTCGGGTCGGGGGACGACCCGCTTCTTCTGCTCAAGGGGTTCGATGCGCGGGGTTACAGCGCCAGGGTGCAGCCACGCTTCGGGCAGCTTTGGGTGCAGGGCGGGCCCAGGGCGCGCGCCTTCTTCCGGGCCCGCCCTGACCACGCGCCGACGCTGAACAAGACGCCGCTGGTGCACTGGCGGAAGGGATATGCCTATGTCAGCTCGACCCATTCGCTTCTGCCGCGCCGCCTGAATGACTGGCGGGGGGGGGAGAACGCGCTGCTTTTGCACACGAAGTTCCTGCCTTCGGTGGTGGAGCGATCCCGGACCGAACGTGCCCGCGGCGAGCATTTCGGCGAACCTGAACTTTACGATGCCTATTACGAAGCGCTCGCGGAAGGTCCCACATTGTGGCATGCCGAAACTGCGGCGTTCGAGGGCTGGGCGCAGGCCAAAGAGCTGGGGTTGACCCGCATCTCCGATCCCGCCTCGCCCGCGCTGGCGGCGATTTACAGCCAAGCCCTGAACGCGTAGTCTTCCGGCAACGAAAAACAGGCGGCCCGCCCATGGTTTCGGCCAAGGCGGCGGGGAAAACAGGCAAAGCGGGCGGTACGCGTGGGCGTGATCGAAGCATATGGGCTGCGGCTGGAACGCAAGCGGTGGCGTATGCGTGCCCGGCGGCGGCGGCGCGATCTGATGCGGGCGGTCGATCGCACACGGTCGATCCGGCCCGACGATATCCTGGTCTTCTCGACCGTCCGGAACGAGATGATCCGGCTGCCCTACTTCTTGCGGTATTACCGCAACCTCGGCGCCCGGCACTTCCTGATCGTCGACAACGGATCGACCGACGGCACTGCGGATTACCTGGCGGAGCAGACGGACGTTTCGCTTTTCCACACCAATGCCAGCTACCGGCGGGCCCGGTACGGCATTGACTGGATGAACTGGCTTCTGAACGCCTATGGGCACGGGCACTGGTGCCTGACGGTCGATCCCGACGAATTCCTGATCTACCCGTTCTGCGACACGCGGCCCCTGCCGGCGCTCACCGACTGGCTTCAGGCCTCCGCGATCCGGTCATTCGGGACGCTTCTTCTTGATCTCTACCCCAAGGGCCCGATCGACGAGGTGGCCTATCACGCGGGCCAGGATCCGCTGGAAATCGCCCACTGGTTCGACAGCGGCAACTACACGATCGAACGCAACTGGCGGCACCGGAACCTCTGGATCCAGGGCGGCCCCCGGGCGAGGATGTTCTTTGCCGACGATCCGCACCAGGCGCCCGCGCTGAACAAGATCCCGCTCGTCAACTGGGACCGGCGCTATGCCTATGTGAGCGGGACGCACATGCTTTTGCCCCGCGGGCTGAACCTGACCTATGACGAATGGGGGGGCGAGAAGGCCTCGGGCGTTCTTCTGCACGCGAAATTCCTGTCGGTCTTCGACGAGAAGGCGCGCGAGGAAACGGTGCGCCGAGAGCACTATGCCGAGGGGCGCGAATACCGTGCCTATCAGGCGCGGGCGAAGGAGCGGCCGATCCTCTGGAACCGGTGGTCGGAACGCTATGTGAACTGGCGCCAGCTTGACGCGCTGGGCTTGATGTCGAAGGGGAACTGGGCGTGAGCCTCGGCTTCGTCATGCTCGTCCACGATCCGCTGCGGCGGGCCGGCCAGGTTTCGCGTCACCTCGCCCGCGTGGGATGCCCGATCGTCATTCACGTGGATGCACGGGTGTCGCGCGCGTCCTACGATACGTTCCGCCGCCAGCTTGAAGAGTTTCCGAACGTCGTTTTCTGCAGGCGCCATGCCTGCGAATGGGGCACGTGGTCGCTTGTCGCCGCGTCGCAAACGGCGTCAGAGATGATGCTGGAGCGCTTTCCCGAGGTGCGTCACGTCTACCTTGTGTCGGGGAGTTGCCTGCCCTTGCGCCCGATTGCCGAGTTGCGCGCCTTCCTCGATACCCATCCCGACACCGATTTCATCGAAAGCGTGACAACACGCGACGTGCCCTGGACGATCGGGGGGTTCGACACCGAACGTTTCGCCTTCAGCTTTCCGTTCTCGTGGAAGCGTCAGCGCCTGTTGTTCGATGCCGCCGTCTGGGTACAGCGCAAGATGCGGCGCCAGAGGAACACGCCCGAGGGCATTGTGCCGCATCTGGGGTCGCAATGGTGGTGCCTGACGCGGAAGACCCTGACGCAGATTTTCGAAGACCCGAAGCGACGGCAGTTCGAACGCTATTTCCGGCGCGTCTGGATCCCCGACGAAAGCTACTATCAGACCCTGATCCGGCGTTATGCGCGGCGGGTGGAAAGCCGGTCTCTGACGCTGTCGAAATTCGATTTCCAGGGCAAGCCGCATATCTTCTACGACGATCACCTGCAGCTTCTGGTGCGGTCGGAGGCGTTCTTCGCGCGGAAGATCTGGCCCGAGGCGGATGCGATCTATGATGCCTTCCTCGACCGGGGGTTGCGGCGCGGCGAAAGCCCCAATCCGGCTAAGATAGACCGTGTTTTCGCCCGTGCGGTGGAGCGGCGCACGCGGGGACGCGCCGGGCTTTACATGCAAAGCCGATTCCCGAACTGGGATTGGGAGAATGGGCGCACCGCCAGCCCCTATCACGTGCTGTCGGGCTTCGGTGATCTGTTCGAAGGGTTCGAGCGCTGGCTTTCGGGGGCGGCGGAATGCCTGGCGCATGGCCACCTGTTCGGGCCGGAGCGGGCCGAGTTCGCGGAGCGGCACAACGTTTTTGCAGGCGGCTTGCCGGACAGCGCGGCGCTGAGGGATCACAACCCGCGCGCCTTTCTGACGAACCTTTTGTGGAACACGCGGGGGGAGCGCCAGTGCTTCCTCTTCGGGCCGCGCGATACCCAGGAAATCGCGGAGTTCGTGGCCTCTGACCCGAACGCCCGGATCATGGTGATCAGCGGGGCCTGGGCCGTGCCGATGTGCCGCTCGAACCGTGATTTTTCGGAACTGCGGGAAGAGGCCGCGCTTCTTCAGAAGACCGAGGCGCGGTATCTCGACATCCTGCGCGGACCGCATGCCAAGGCCCGCACGCGCATCTGGTCGATGGCGGAATTTCTGGAAGACCCGATGCAAAACCTCGTCGACCTGGTCGAAGAGGTGGGCCCACGGCAGGATCACGGGCTGACCGAAGCGCCCCGGATGCGGTCGCTTCAGGGGTTCGGCCGGTTCCTTCAACATCTGCGCAACGAGGGAATGAACCCGCATATCGCTGGTGATTTCACCCTGGTCGACGGGCGGCCCGAGACGCGGAAACGCGCGCGTCCGGCTCTGGTGCGATAGGCCATGGCGCGAAACTTCGACAGCTTCGTGATCCTCGCCGATATGCGCACCGGATCGAACGCGCTTGAGGAGCGGCTGAACGATTATGCCGGGCTGACAAGCCATGGAGAGCTGTTCAATCCCGGCTTCATCGGCAAGCCGGGGACGGAGGCGCTGTTCGGGCTGACGCTGAAGGAGCGCGACGCCGATCCGCTGCGGCTGATCGAGGCGGTGCAGAAGGCGACGAAGGGGCTTGCCGGGTTTCGGCTCTTCTCCGATCACGACCCCCGGATGCTCGACCACGTTCTGTCAGACCGGAAGACTGCGAAGATCATCCTCACGCGCGACCCGCTCGACAGCTATGTTTCGCTGAAGATCGCGCGGGCGACGAACCAGTGGTGGCTGGGCGATCTGAAGCGCGCGAAGAGCGAAAAGGCGCGCTTCGTGCCCGATGAATTCGAAGCCTACCTGGCGGGGCGTGCGGCGCATCTGGGGCGCATTCGCCACCGGCTTAAATCCACCGGGCAGGTGCCGTTCGAAATTCGCTACGAGGAATTGGGCGATGCGGATGTGATTGCGGGCCTCGCGCGGTTTCTGGGTGCGAAGGATCTGGCGGAGGAGACAACCCAGAAGGGACGCGTGCAGAACCCCGTGCCGCTTTCGGAGAAAGTGGTGAACCCTGCCGAGATGAAGGCCGCGCTCGAGGCGCGGGCGCCGGTGGATCTGGATGCGGTGCCGGATTTCGAACCGCCGCGCGGGCCGAACGTGCCCTCTTTCCTGGCGTCGCGGCGGCATCCGCTACTCTACATGCCCGTGAAATGCGCGGCCGATCTCGTGGTGGAGGATTGGCTGGCCGCGCTGGATGGCGGGCCGGCGGAGGCGCTTGAAACCGGGTTCACCCAACGCAAGCTCAGGGGATGGAAGCGCACTGCCGGGACGCACCTGTCGTTTACGGTGGTGGCGCATCCCGTGGCGCGGGCGCATGAGGCGTTCTGCCGGTTCATCCTGCCCACGGGCGATGGGGCTTTCACCGGCATCCGGTCTACGCTTCGGCGCAGCTATGGTGTGCCGCTGCCCGAGGACCCCGCCGATCCCGGTTTCGACACCAAGGCCCACGGTGCCGCTTTCCTGGCGTTCCTGCGCTTTCTCAAGGGAAACCTCAGCGGGCAGACGGCGATCCGGATCGACGGGGCCTGGGCCTCGCAGACGGCGACGGTGCAGGGGATTTCGAGTTTCGGTCCGCCGGACAGGGTGCTTCGGGCCGAGGATCTGGAGGCCGAGCTTGCGGCGATCGCCGCGCGTCTGGGGGCTGATGCCCCACCCTTGCCGCACCACGAGGCTTCGTTCCACGGACTTGACGAGATCTATTCGGGCGTCATCGAGCGGGCGGCGCGGCGGGCCTATCAGAAAGACTACATGATGTTCGGCTACGGGCCCTGGCGGGCGGGTTAGATTGCCTCCCTACCAGTAGGCAGGCCGATCCGGCAAAACCTCGCCGCAGTCGCGGCAGGCCTCGCCATCCGCCGCGTTGCGCGCCATCGTTCCGCAGGCGTTGCAGCGCACCCAGAACCCGTTGTTGCGGTGAAGCGTCCAGACCGAGGTGTAGCCTGCCGAGGCCAACGATCCGTCGTAGAAGAACTTCATCGCCTCCCCGTGGGCGCCTTCCCGCATCAGGCGGCGCGGGGCGTCGGGATCGTTCCAAGCGGTGATCGTGACGAGGCGGTGACCCAGTTTCGCCGTTGTAGCGCCGATGAAGGCCTCCATTCCCAGCATCTCTGTCAGAGCCTCGCGCGAGCGGTTGCGCACTTCTTCGACGCTCTCGTCGTCGCGCGCCTGAAGGTAGGTGACCGAGAAGGCGGCGGGTTCGTCGCGCTTGCCGGTGGAAACGGCGGTCGAGGTGCCGAAGCGGAACGGGCCGATCTCGGAGGGCTGCACGATGATGTCGAGGCCAAGTTGGCGGGGGATGACGCCGCCATCGAAATAGCCGGTCACTGACGCGATTCTGCCCGAGGCATCGAAGGTGAAGAAATCGGCGCCGGGAAGTTCCACCTGCCGGCCGGTGGGCGGCAAGCCGTGATACGACCCGTGGTTGGTACCGCGCATGATCCATTGGGCCGACGCACCATCATCCGAATGCGACGCGATCTCGAAGCCGAGATCGGGAAACACGTTCCAGATCGCCGTGACATAGCCGCGAAGCGCCTCGCCCGAAATCGGCCCGCCCGTTGACGGATCCTGATAGGTTCCGCCCTCGCCCAGTGTCGCCAGGATGGCGTCGGCATCCCTGGCATTCCAGGCGGCGAAATATGTTTCCGCGGTGGTCTTGTGCGACATGGTGTTCCCCCCGTCCCGCAGCCCGGTGCGCGCCGGACTGCCCGTTAGTCCCCTTCGCGCACCGTGGCACGCAGGAGCTTGGCGGATCAACGAAGAAACCATCACTCTCCGTTGGAAAACCGCGCAGCCTTCGCCTCGCGCTCCAGCGTTTCGTAGGCCCCGATCACGAGGTCGCGCAGCCAGCGGTTGCCGGGGTCGGCCGAAAGCCGGCTGCTCCAGAGAAAGCGGAACTCGAAATCGGGCAGGTCGACCGGGGGGTGGCGCACGGCAAGGTCGTAGGTCGCGATGTCGCGGACCATGAAGGGCAGGACGGTTGTCCAGAGCATGTTGGTGCGCGCGATGAGCGGCGCGACACCGGAGAATTCGGAAAGCCGCGCGCCCACCTGTCGGTCCAGCCCGTCACGGCGCAGGTGATCTTCCACCGTCTGACGCCCCGCGCTTGCCATTCCGACCATGACATGCGGCCAGTCGAGCCAGGCCTGCCGGTTCCAGTTGGCAAGCGCGGGGTGGCCCTGCCGCAGGAAGGTCAATCGTTCAAGCGGGGCCATTCGCCGTTCCATCAACCCTTCGGGCAGCGTCTTGTCGGCCCCCATGAGCGCAAGGTCGATCTGTTCGTCCGCCACCGCGGTGAGGATGCCCGCGTCGAGCGAGGCCCATTCGAGCGCGACATGGGGCGCCTCGCGGTTCAGGCGTTCGAAGATCTCTGCGATCAGCGAGGTCATCGCCGGCATGGCGATGCGGAAGACGCGGCGGCTTGTGGCGGGATCGAACGGTTCGGGCGGGGCGAAGGCGCGTTGCACCGCCCGGAGGATCGGGCGCACATCCTCGATCAGGCGAAGCGCGAAGGGGCTGGGCTGCATCCTGCCGCCGACCTTGACGAGGAGGGGATCACCGGCCTGCTCGCGCAGGCGGCCCAGGGCGTGGCTGATGGCGGAGGGGGTCTTGCCAAGCCTGTTCGCCGCTCCGGCGACGCTTCCCTCATCCATAAGCGCCTCGAACGTCACAAGTAAATTCAGGTCGAGCCGATGAAGCTGAATATCGTTCATGCTGAATGAAATCGTTTTTCTAGGTTCCTGATGAATTTGATTTCACAATTCTCCCCACAACACCAGCGAACGGACGTCGGAAGGAGAACGCATCATGGCACTTGAAATCATCGGATCGGGTTTTGGACGGACGGGGACGATGTCGACGAAACTGGCGCTTGAGGCGCTGGGGTTCGGCCCCTGTCACCACATGGTCGAGGTTCTGGGAAACCCCGGGCAGGCGGTGCATTGGGCGGCACTTGCCCGGGGCGAGGAGGTTGACTGGGCGGATGTCTTCGAAGGCTACAGGGCGCAGGTGGACAATCCCGGCGCGGTGTTCTGGCACGAATTGTCGATCGCCTTTCCCGAGGCGAAGGTGATTCACACCGAGCGTCCGGAGGACGAGTGGTGGGAGAGTTATTCGCAGACGATCAACAAGTTCTGGATGCACCGCAAGGGCCTTGCCCTGCCAGCGGAGGTTCAGGCGGTGCTTGATTCGATGGACCGGATCCTCGGGCAGGGCGGCGAGGCGGGGCTCGACCGCGACAGCGCAATCAGGGCCTACCGGCGGAACAACGAGAAGGTGCGCGATACGATCGGGCGCGACAGGCTTCTGGTCTTCACCCCGTCGGAGGGCTGGGATCCGCTGTGCCGTTTTCTCGGCGTGCCGGTGCCCGGCGCGGCTTTCCCGCGCAGCAACGCGCGCGTTGAGTTTTGGGCGATGTTCGGGGGAGAGCCGGCGGCAGCCTGACGGCCTGCCCGTTGTCGGCGACCCGCGCGGTTCAGGCCGCGCGGGTCGATTGTGTGTCGGTCAGAAGCGCATAGAGCGTGGCCGGGTCTTCGTTTGCCCGAAGCTTCACGCACAACGCCGTATCCCGCATCGTGCGCGAGACAAGCGCCAGCGCCTTCAGGTGATCGACGCCCGCATCCTCGGGCGCGAAAAGCGCGAAGACGAGATCGACGGGCAACCGATCGACCGATTCGAATTCCAGCGGTTTGTCGAGCTTGAGAAACACGCCCGAAACGCCGTCGAGCCCGGAGATGCGCGCATGCGGCAGGGCGATGCCGTTGCCGACGCCCGTGGGCCCGAGGCTTTCGCGTTCCTGCAGCGCGTCGAAGGCGCTGCCCGACGGCAGGTCATGGCGGCGTTCGAAGATTTCCCCGATCTCCTGAAACAGGCGTTTCTTGGAGGTGATGCCTGGCAAAGTGCGGACGGCCTCTGGAGAAAGCAGCGACGACAGTTGCATGTCAGATAAATCTCTTTTGCTGAGCTGTTCGGTCAGGTGGTCGCAGAGCGTCAGTCCGGGTCGATCCAGCCGATGTTTCCATCGTCCCGCCGGTACACGATATTCACGCCGTTTTCGCGTTTTTCGTTTCTGAAGACCAAAACGGGCGCCCCGGCGAGTTCCATTTGCATCACGGCCTCTCCGACGGTCAGGGATGGGATCTTGGTTTCCATCTCTGCGATGATCATCGGCTGCAGGCTTTCGGGTTCCTCGGTCTCCGAGTCGTCCGATCCGGCGAGGATATACGAGGCCGCGCCGATATGTTCAACGGGGTCGGTCCGCTCGCGGTGATGATCCTTCAGCCGCCGCTTGTAGCGGCGCAGCTGTTTTTCCAGCTTTTCCGTGCACTTGTCGAAGGCGCTGTAAATCTCTGTCGCCTGCCCCTTGGCCTGGGCCGTCAGGCCGGTGGAGAGGTGAATCGTGCTTTCGCAGACGAATTCGTGTGCGTCCTTGGAAAATATCACCGTCGCGTCCGTAGGCCGGCCCGCGAATTTCTGTGTCACCCCTGTAAGTTCCTGTTCGACATGGGCCTGCAGCGAGGCTCCGATATCGATCTGCTTGCCGCTGATCTGGAAACGCACGATGTCCTCCGTTTTCACGGCCGTGGCGAGGCCCGGCCGGTCTTGTTATTGATCTGATTGAGTGGTGATGCACCGGCTGGCCGGGGTGGTCTTTGTGAAGCGGGCCCCTGATGCGGGGTGCCGGGATCGGCCGAACGGTGCAACATTAAGAGCATTTGGCTGTATCCCGGGCAGGGTTGTCAACGATAACCGGAGTGCCTTGGAACAATGCCGGGGTCACCCCGATATATTGCGTCTTCATAGGCGGTTGCCACAACAAAAGGTTAATGGATCTTGAAGTGCTGGCCAAGGTAGACGCGGCGCACGTTCTCGTCCTCGACGACTTCGGCGGTGGTGCCGCTCATAAGCACCTGGCCGTCATGGAGGATATAGGCCCGGTCCACGATCTCGAGCGTTTCGCGCACGTTGTGATCGGTGATCAGCACCCCGATCCCCCGGTCTTTCAGCTGCCCCACAAGCTGACGGATTTCACCCACCGCGATCGGATCGACCCCGGCGAAGGGTTCGTCGAGAAGAAGGTATTTCGGATCGGCGGCCAGGCAGCGGGCGATTTCCGTCCGTCGCCGTTCGCCCCCCGAAAGCGACAGCGCGGGCGCGCGCCTCAGATGCGTGATCGAGAAATCCGAAAGAAGTTCGTCAAGCCGTTCGTGCCGCTTGATCCGGTCGCGTTCGGTGATCTCGAGGATGGCGAGGATGTTATCCTCGACGCTGAGGCCCCGGAAGATCGACACTTCCTGCGGCAGGTAGCCGATCCCGAGGCGTGCGCGGCGGTACATCGGCAGGGTGGTGACGTCGCGGCCATCGAGGATGACCTGCCCGCCGTCGATCGCGACAAGCCCCGCGATGGCGTAGAAACACGTCGTCTTGCCCGAGCCGTTGGGGCCCAGAAGCGCCACGACCTCGCCTCGGGACAGCGACATCGAGACATCGCGGATCACCGGTCGCTTGCGGTAGCTTTTCCGAAGCCCGATCACCTCGAGCCCCTGGCCACCCGGGGCCACGCGCAGATCGGGTTGGGTGGCCATCAGTTCTGGCTCTGGAAAATCGTACGCACGCGGCCTTCCATCACGCCGGTGCCGGCGCCCAGATCGACGGTCAGCCGTTCGCCCGAAATCACGCTCGGGCCCTGCGTCAGGACGACATCGCCGGTCATCACCAGCGTTCCCGCCTCGGGGCTGTAGACGGCATCGCTGGCTTCCGCGGCATCCGAGCCATTGGCGAAGGTCACGCCGCCGGAGGCGATCATTTCGCTGATTTCCGTGCGCCCGCCATCGCCGGTTTCCCCATAGCTGACGCGGATATTCCCGGCCGCCAGCCGCATTGCGCCCTGGATGACGATGACGTTGCCGTCGAAGATCGCAACGCCTGCCTCGTTTTCGACCGACAGGTTGTCAGAAGTCACTTCGACCGGCAGGCTCGTGTCGTGCTGAAGGCTGCCGAGGGTGATGCCGGTGCCCTGGCCGATGGCCACGACGGGGGTCAGCGCAAGCGCGATTCCCAATGCCCAGATCCGTCCCATGCCACGCACACCCTTCATTGCCGCGGTTGATATACCAGCTTCACGCCGCCGTTGAAAACCATAAGCTCAGAGCCCAAGCTGCCTTCGGCTTCGCCCAGCCGCATGCCCCCTGCTTCCAGCACGCCGAAGGGCGCCTCGCCGCGCACCGCGCCGCCGGTTTCGGCGAAGGTGCTGTCGAGTTTCAGGCGCAGGGCGTCGGAGAGCATATGAAACCCGTCCGACGTATCGACCGAGACGATGCCGGACAGCTCCGCCTCGTCGACCGAGAAATTCACCCGCCCGCCCGGCGCCGTGGCCTGAAAGACGCGGCCGGAACGCGTTTCGATCCGACCCGCGACGTTCGAGATATCGAGCCAGCCCTCGTCTTCCTCCGACGGCGTGACTTCGCGTGCGGTGAGTTTCACGCGGGCGCCGTCATCGGTGAGTGCCTGGTATTCGGGCGCGGCGATGCGCTGATCGGGGGCGTCGGTCTCGCCGGTCATCAGGAAGGGGATGTCGCGCACGTCCTCGTTCTCGCGAGCGAAGAACACGACGCTCGAAAGAATGCTGAGCGCCGCGAGTGGCAGCAGGATCTTCATCCAGGCCACGAGGCGGGAATGGAAGTTCTCGTATCGCCGACGCATCGCCCCCGGGGCACCTCCCTAATGGGCGAAGATATCCGTTTCGGGCCAGCCCGCGAGGTCGAGCCGGGCGCGGGTGGGCAGGAAATCGAACGCGGCCTGGGCTAGGTCGGTGCGGCCTTCACGGGCAAGCCGGGCGTCGAGCGCCTCGCGCAGCTTGTGCAGGTAAAGCACATCGGAGGCGGCATAGGCGAGTTGCGCCTCGGTCAGTTCCTCCGCCCCCCAATCCGACATCTGCTGCTGTTTCGAAATATCGATGCCGAGAAGTTCGTCGAGCAGGAATTTCAGCCCGTGCCGGTCGGTATAGGTGCGCACGAGCTTCGAAGCGATCTTGGTGCAATAGACCGGCGCGGCCAGCGCGCCGAACCGGTGATAGATCGCAGCGATATCGAATCGCCCGAAATGGAAGAGCTTCAGCACATCCGGATCGGTGACGAGCCGTGCGAGGTTCGGGGCCTCTGTCTGATCCCTGCCGATCTGCACGATATGCCCGTCGCCGTCGCCGCCCGAAAGCTGTACGACGCAAAGACGGTCGCGATGGGGGTTCAGCCCCATGGTTTCACAGTCGATCGCGACGACAGGGCCAAGATCCAGGCCATCGGGAAGGTCGTACTTGTAAAGGTGATTTGTCACGGGCCTTGCCTTCTTAAGCTGGAAGGCTGGTGCCCAGGAGAGGCAGCCAACCCCTATATCTTGATGCCCCAGGATGTTCCGGGACGCCGTACTTTTCAACAAAAAAAGGGCTTTCAGTGCCCCATCGCATTTCGTACTATCCCAATGCACCCCATATATAGAGGGGGATTGGAAAGGGGATAGACGTGAAGCACGCGCTTCATCGCCTCACCGCCACCAAAGCCAAGTCAGCCGATGCAGGCAAGTATTCTGATGGCGGAGGTTTATGGCTCTATAAGCGGCGCGATGGGGGCGCACAATGGGTTCTGAGATACACCCTTTTTGGCCGGCGCCATGAGATGGGCCTAGGGCGATTCCCGGATGTGAGCCTAAAGGAGGCACGTGAGGAAGCCGAGAAATGGCGAGCCGTCGTCCGGCAGGGCAAAGATGCCATCAAGGAGCGGGAGCGGCAGCGCCGCGAGGCCGAGCGCAATATGCACCTTCTTCGAGACATAGCTGCCGATGCGTTTGAAAGCCGCAAGGCCGAGCTTAAGGCCGATGGCAAGGCAGGGCGGTGGTTTACGCCACTTGAACTTCACGTTCTTCCAAAGCTAGGCGGGATGCCCATCGCCGAGATTGACCAGCGCGATATTCGCGACACCCTCGCCCCCATCTGGCATGCGAAAGCGGATACCGCCCGAAAGGCCATGAACAGGTTGAACATCTGCCTGCGGCATGCTGCAGCCTTGGGGTTAGATGTGGACCTGCAAGCCACCGATAAGGCCAAGGCTCTTCTCGGTAAGCAGCGTCATACCGTCCAGCACGTGCCGTCTATGGCTTGGCAGGACGTGCCAGCTTTCTATCAAAGCCTGTCTGGCGGCTCGGTCACGGAACTCGCGCTGCGCCTTCTCATCCTCACTGCAGTGCGCTCTTATCCCCTGCGCCATATCCACGAGGACCAAATCGACGGGGATGTATGGACCATTCCGGCAACATCGATGAAGGGCCGCGTTGGCACGACATCCGATTTCCGGGTCCCTCTATCCGACGAGGCTGTGAGGGTCATTGACGAGGCGCGCAAGCTGTCTCGTGGCGGCTACCTGTTTCCGGGCGTCCGGACGGGCGTGATTTCCGACATGACGATGAGTGCTTTTATGAAGCGCCGCGGGCTTGAGGCGCGCCCCCATGGCTTCAGGTCCAGTTTCAGAGATTGGTGTGCAGAGGCGACGAATACGCCGCGCGAAGTGGCCGAGACGTCGCTGGGGCATGTTTCAGGCGGCGCGGTAGAGCGCGCGTATCGCCGAACGGATTATCTGGAGCAAAGGCGGGCACTGATGGAGAGTTGGGGCGAATTGGTTTGCAAGAACTCTCATCGGTGAGAAGGGCATAGTATGTCCAATAAGAACTATCGGCGTGCCGTTGACTGGGTCGTAGACAGCATTCAAGGAAACGAGCAGCCGCTAACGCACCTGGAAGAGAAGCGCAAAGACGACATCATCACGTTTCAAGCATTCATTGGCCGCCGGGTTTTTCAAGTCGAGTCCATCGAACACGAAAACGAGTACGGACCAACACACTACGATACGCTCCCTCACCAGGCAGCATTGGCGATTGCGAAGTTCTCCGAGAGCGCTCCAAAAGTTTTCGACTACGCCATTGAGATTTGTGCCAGGAACGTGATTGCGGGGAAACCAGTTCCACTCGGCCTCCGGTTTCTTGCGGCCGATGTTCTAAAAGGTAAAGCCAAGAGACCCACACCGCGCCATCGCGAGAGTAATCCGGACTTCTTGCGGCTTATGACGATCCATGATTTTGTTTTAGACGTCGAAAGTCTATTTCACTTGTCAATAACACGAAACGACGTATCGCCGGGAATCAGTGCCTGCGATGCCGTAGCTGAAGGTCTATCTGAGGCTGGATATGACACCAAATACTCTTTGCTAAAAGACCTCATGGTTCATCAACGGTTCCACCTCGTTCGGAAACAAATTGAGGTAGCAAGACAGGTGCTTCAGACAGATTGGCAGGCTGTCGACTGGGACTCCCACGAGTCTGTTACAAACGCCCTTTCGAAATCAGGTTTGTTAGAAGCCGAGACTTAATCCTTGGGCAACGATTAAGTGAAGGCTTCCAAAACATGCGTAGTGATGTGTTCCGGTGCATGTTGGCGCGACCAACAACACGGAGCATCAAGATGCACTACCTCACCTTTCGCGAACTTCAGGCAAAACTCGGTGGCCGGGGCCGCTCTACGATTTACCGCGACCTTGAAGCCGGGCGGCTTCCGCAACCGGTAAAACTCGGTTCCCGCCTTTATTGGCCGGAATCCGAAATCGACGCCGCCATGGAAAAACTGGCGGAATGACAACCACCCCCGGCTCGGGGTTAACCGAGGCGCTGGGGGTGGGTGCTGTTCCATCCAAAGAACTTTGGCATTCTACGCCCAGCGCCTCCTTTTCTCAAGGAGTGCAAAAGATGACATCAACAAGCGAAAATGCCCCGTGGGGCGATGCCGACTACCTCGTCACGAACAGCGAGGGTAAGCAAACCATCACCGTCTCTGGCCGTGTCCGTTGGACACTGGAAGAACTCATCAGCGCAGGGGAACGGGGCTGTACCCCCATCAACAACCCTGCCCCGCGTTGGAGCGGATACGTTCATATACTCCGCAATCTGGGCGTGACCATCGAGACCATCTATGAGCCGCACGATGGGCCCTTTGCAGGTACCCACGCCAGGTATGTTCTACGCTCGCGCGTGACATTGGTTCAAAGCGACGGAGAGGCGGCATGAGGGGTGACATGCGCAACCGCCGCCGAGACAGCACAGAGCGCCTGGAGCGTCGTCTGCGAGTTCGTCACGGCCTGTCAGAGTCATCTGCACGGGTCATAGCCGCCCTCTACCTTGGAGGCGCTCAGCGTGGCTAGAAACAAAGGCAAGCGGTCCGAGGGGCAGTACGCGCTGATGCCGTACGCGCTCCTGAAGTCGCCTGCCTGGCGGTCCCTCTCCGGGGCCGCCATCAAGGTCTACTTCGAACTCCACGCACGCTTTAACGGCGGCAACAATGGGCGAATAACTCTATCTTACGCGGAGGCTGCAGAAGCCCTGGGTATGGGTAAGGCGACCGTTCAGCGCGCGTACAACGAGCTTGTTGAGCACGGGTTGCTCGCTCTGGAAGAGCCGGGCAACTGGTATCACCGCCGCGCGCATGAATGGCGGCTGACCACGAAGCAGATGCAGCGCGTTCGCGACGCCGAACCCGCGACGAACGATTGGCGCAAATGGCGGCCTGAAAAAACAGAACGCGGTTCTGATACGGACCCGTCGCCCTCATCTGTGGTTCCATTTGAGAACCCAAAGGCCAGTCTTGGTTCCACCTCAGAACCCGTCAGCGCCAAATCCCGCCGTTCTCTCGGTTCTGAAACGGAACACTAATACTAACCACTCCCCTATACGTGAGGCAGGCATGAGCAAGGATAAGAAAGCACCGGCAGCAGAGAAAGCGCCGACCCGTCGCAAGGCCCCGAAGCTTGAGATGACGGCAGAGCGCGAGATGAATGTGCAGCTGGAAGACACGGGGCAACTCAAGACCCTCTACGGCACCGATACTGATGCAGCAGCAGAAGGCATTCTCAGGTCCGCACTAAACGCTCTCGGCACAGCTGGCCTGGACTACATGAATCTCATGACGACGATGGCCATAGAAATGGAACCCCGGGACGCCGTCGAGGCCATGCTGGTGAGCCAGATGACGGCCACGCATGTCGCGATGACAGCAACTTCGCAAAAAATGGCTGATGCGCCCTCTTATCAACTGAGGGAGGCGTATGAGCGTTCGATGACGCGGCTGAGCCGGACGTTCCTCTCTCAAGTGGACGGGCTGAAGAAGTACCGCGCGAAGGCGCAGCAGATTGTACGCGTCGAACGCGTCGAGGTTCAGGACGGCGGCCAGGCCATTGTAGGCGATGTCAGCTACAGGAGGGGGGAGGATGACGAAAAGTGACGATAACCCCATTGGCCCCGTCCAGCGGCTCAGAGACGCCCCCAGATGCCGCGCTAAGGCCAAACGCACGGGAGAACGGTGCAAGTGTCCCGCAGTGCGTGGGTGGCGTGTGTGCCACGTTCACGGCGCCGGTGGCGGGCACAAGGCGGGACCGAAGCATCCGAGGTGGGTGCACGGCGGGAGGTCACAGGAGGCCGAGATGGCGCGGCGGCTGGATGAGGTTCTGCGCCTTCCTGTTCAATAGCTTGCAACTGCTCAGCTCCTCACAAAAATTTGAAAAGTTTGGTACTTCGTGATAGCTTATCCACATCTTTTCGGTGGCAGCGTATTAATTGGTGGGTTGGTTTCAGTCAAAAGCCGGCGAAGATTTTGTGTTGAGCTTTCTAGGGGGGGATTCGATATGGGGGCTCTGTTCAGAGTATTAACGGCGGCATCTGCATTCGCGTTTCTAACTGGCGCAGCAGGCGCGGCAACAATCCAAGTGGCACAAGAGACGTCGGCCGGAGCTGGCGACTTTGATGCAAACATCCTCGGCTATATCAGTCCGTTTGAATCGGCTCTTACGGCCGAGGAGTTTTACCAATATAACAATCCCGCAGGGTCGAGCTATAATGGAGACCAGAACGGTGGGCCTGTTGCCGTTGATGGGTTGACGATAATCTACTTTCTTGATGGGAGCGACGGATTATCTTTAGGCGTCGTTCATGATGCGGCTTCGGATGGAAGCGGCGGCTCAATAACAACCAGTTGGAGCCTTTTGGGAGATACAGCTGACTTTCTGCTCAGGGATGATGTCAGCGATGCTTACACATTGAGCGGTGGAGGCACTCTATTTGAGGCCAGCAACGCATGGGTTGGCTGTTGCACAGATGGGTATGCGCTTGGTTCGCTAGATGGCTCGTGGTCGCTCACCGGCGAATTCCTATCGGGCGCGACCGGGATTTCTGACTGGTTGGTCGCAGGTAGTGGCGGCGGATTCTTGGACTTGGATTTTGTTTCTGGCCAGCGGATACGCCTATCGGCAGTAAGTGATACACCAGAACCACCTCCAGTCCCATTGCCAGCCAGTTTTCCGTTACTCCTAGCAGGTCTCTCAAGCATAGGAATTGCCCGAGCGTTAAGGCGTGAATCGAAAATCTGACTGATTCAGCCGGCTATTGCGTGAAGTTCTCTTGCAGCGTTCCGCTCATTGTGGAGCGCTGCAATCTGCAATCCGACGTTCAATACCGCATCAGGGTATTGCGCCGTGACTCTCTCAGTTTGTTCCCACGGCCCAAAGGATTGAACTGGGTCATTCTTGTCTTAAAGAAATTGCCCCGCTGCGAAAGGCACAACAAGGCAATAACGCCGCCTATGCGCAGGGCCCAGCCGGTGGGACAGTAGCCGATCCAATGTTAATTCCACCTCAAAGACCTTCCGAGCGCAATGACGCGGATCAAAACCGAAACAGCTTGTACGACAAATGCCTCAGAGACGCGCCCAGGTGCCGCGCTACCGCCAAGCGCACGGGTGAGAGGCGCAAAAGTAGCCCTGCGGTCCGTGGGTGGCGTGTGTGCCGCGTCCATGGGGCCGGTGGTGGTCATAAGGCCGGTCCTAGTCATCCGATGTGGAAGCATGGTGGGCGGTCCCAGGAGGCGGCGGTGGCGCGGTGGTTAGCGAAAGTGCTTCGCTCGATGTGACGAAATTCAGCTGTTGCGTAAGCCGCGGGCGATTTCCAAATCACGTAAAATATAAAGAAATTGATATGCGTCAAAGGTACCGAAGAAGATTTAGGTAGGATTGCCGTTGAAGTGGAGTAAGGCTTGTATCGGCGAACCTATCAAAAGTGGAGCGAGAACTTTGACCGCAGGATGACAATCCGGCGACGGGTTATGAACGCGCTTGGCATCTCTCTCCCAAGGCAAATGGGTGATGGAATACGCGAGACACTCAAACAGACATTGATTTCCTGTGCGACGTGCGACCATGTTTCTAGCTGCGCTGATTGGCTAAGCTTGGAAACTGCCATTAGTGAGCCACCCGGCTTCTGCCCCAATAAAGAGCGTTTTAAAGCCCTTCTCAAAAAGCGCTAATTCCCCACCCCGTTTGCCACGGAATCATCAACCGCAATGGAAAAGGTGGGGTTACCCAGCTGTCCTTGGGTTGCGGGTGCGCCGCGTTCACGGGGCAGTTGGCCGCTAAGTAAGACGCGTGCTCGGGTAGTCGGACTGAGACCTGTACAGTTCAGTCTGGAACTAAGCCAACTCAGGGAATGCCCAGGGAGTAGGTCAAATATCTCAGAGCTGTGGACTGGAAATCGACCACCCCGTGCGCTTTCAACGCTAATCAAGTTTTCCTTCGGTTTTCCCTGACCTCAGCGGTCTGATGGGGACGGGGCAGTGTTAAAGTAAAGCCCCGCCACGACGAGCGCGGCGGGACTATCTAAAGGGGCAATCCTGAAACTCAAGATGCTGAAAGGATACTATGGCCGCCTGCGCTTTCAAGAGATGCAAACGAAAGCCGGGCGAAGGTGCGCGACGGTAAAGGTGATTTGGTCAATCTCTGCTCAACAGTACCAAAAAAATAGCAACGAAACGCTCGGCCAACCTGGCTGACAGCCCCGAAGAAAAGCCCCGCCAGGAGGAGGCGAACAAGCTCAGCAAGAAAATATTAATCGTGAATTAGGCGTCCAGCCCCAACTTCAAAGTGCCAAAGCAACTTCACTAAGCCTGGGGAGAAATTGACCCTCTCAGGAGAGCGCAATCACTACACGGGGGGCAAGCTACCGATGACCAAGGCCGGTTCATCAGTTCTACGTCGTTCCTTGTTTCGCAATATTGCCTCCACACTCATCCTTTTCTCGGTGCGGCTTGCGTCGCCATCAGACAGCGCGACGTTGATGGACGTCACTTCACTGGTGGTCAATTCATTCAAGTCAACATCGATGTTGTTTTGTCTCAGAAGCATGTCGGTTTGAGCGCGAAGCTGGTCACCCTGACCCGGCGCGCAGGCAGTGGCAATCGCAAGTGTAAGGGTCAGCAAGATAGCGCGTGTCATTTGCATAATCCTTAATGCCTCCAAGAAGTTGTCATTCTCTGGTTTATAGTTTGTGGAGATACCATCATCGTCAATCGTAGTTCGCAAGGTTTCCCTTACGCAAACGTGTCTGAAGCACCCTCACCTCAGCTGAGAGAGGCATATGAGCGCTCCACGACGCGGCTGAGCCGAACGTTTCTCGCTCAGGTGGACGGGCTGAAGAAGTACCGCGCGAAGGCCCAGCAGATTGTTCGAGTCGAGCGCGTCGAGGTTCAGGATGGCGGCCAGGCCATTGTAGGCGATGTCAGCTACAGGAGGGGGGTGCATGACGAAAATTGACGATGACCCCATCCGCCCCGTTCAGCGTCTCAGAGACGCCCCCAGGTGCCACGCTACCGCCAAGCGCACTGGGGAACGGTGCAAAAGTGCCCTGCAGTGCGTGGATGGCGTGTGTGCCGCGTACATGGGGCCGGAGGCGGTCATGTGGCTGGACCCAGTCATCCTAGGTGGAGGCACGGTGGGCGGTCGCAGGAGGCGGCGGTGGCGAGGTGGTTGGGCAAGTTGCTGCGCTCGATGTGAGGGCATGCAAACGAAGAAATCCGTGGAGGCAGACCTGGCGTCCATGAAGCACAAAATTGGCGGCCCTTCCGAAACAAACAATTTCATGATATTTATCTCCCAATGCATGCATACTTGGGGGAGGATGTTAAGCGCTATGTCTCCGTAGTCATCTGCACTCTCATTTGGGCTGCCAACGGCGCCAGTGCTGCTGTTCTTCAAATAAACGACAACGGTACGCCCGGTAAATGGGATTATCTAGAAGCAACCCAAACGGGCTCAGTTGACGGCGTACGGGTAGAAGTGACCTCCACTGGTTTCGAGTGGGAGTCGAACGGTTTCACGGACGAGAGCGCGTCGTACGCAAATTCAGCCCTGTACGGTACTTTGGCGCAACCCGCAGGAACAATTGGCGACCTGTTCAATCAGCAAATTTTCTCAAGAACACAGGCATTTTCGTGGACGCTGGAGTTTCTTGACCCGATATCCGACCAATCTTCTATTTTGGTGATGTGGATTTCGTTGGCGCCACTCTGACTGTTCCGTCTGGCTACGCAAGCTATGACGGAAATTCCGATTTCTCTAAGAGCGGTGACGTCTTCACTGTAACCTCCGGCTCGAGGGAAGGAACTCCAGGAGCCTTCATTGCCGTCTCTTAAAATATGGACTTCTCGGCTGGTGATACGTTGGTCTTCCTGTGGGACTATAGCTCGGTCGTTTTACCCGGCGGGGAGAATATCGGCTTCGGAATCGCAACCAATCCTGTCGCGTCCCCACCCGGCCCCTCACCAGTTCCGTTACCTGCATCCGGCATGCTCCTCCTAGGCGCTCTGGCATTTCTGGCAACTCGTCGCAAAACTGCGGGGGTCACAGGAGGCTGACGCGGCGCGGTGGTTGGCTCGGCTGCTGTGGGCACACTAAGAAAGTTAGCTAGCTGCAACTTCGTCATTCGACTGAGCGAGTTGTCGCACCCAGAAACCCCTCTCTCTGAGTGTGTCAAATGGCTAGCTGCTACCGCGTGCGGGGGGGGGGGGGGGCCAAACCGCGGGGTATTGGGACCAGATTTTGCTTTGACGAACCAGGCGGTCTTGGTAGATTTACTCATTCCTGGCGGAATACATTTCTTTTGACTTCCCCGCCGCGCTCGTCGTGGCGGGGTTTTTCATTTGCCCGCATTGAGTAAGTGCGCGCGCCTGCTAAGGTGACCAAATTCCTGGTGAGTTCTTTGTTTCTCTCATTCTCCCCGCCGCGCTCGTCGTGGCGGGGCTTTTCATTTGCACGCCTTGAAGATGAGCCATCCCAGCTACCTCCCACGTTTCCCTCAGGCTGGTGTGATTGATTAGTTCTACCCCGCCGTTCTTTTCGCGGCGGAGTTTTCCGCACATCGCTTTTGACCTTGGGGACGGTTTTGAGCCATTGTTCGCCGGCGGATTCCTAGAGTGTTGGCTCTGCGTAGCACCCGCGCCAGTCGGAAATTTGTCAGGCCATTGGGTTGCAATCGAGTTTTTGAGTTCGTGTCCATCGCGCCAAGAGATAATCCGCCGAATTTCGGAGTGGAGCGCACATGGCCTTGACTTTCCACAGCGAGCCCTTGCAGCCGCCACGCGTAACGTCGCAGACCACCCATCGAGCAATATTACTTCGCACCAAAGATTCCAGAATATATTTCAATAGCTTACCAATATTTGCTAATTATTTAGGCAACTTGGCCAAGGTATTGATACTCTTTGCGAATGCCTTGAATGCGCCTTCCCTTCCACAGACATATCAACAGATTCTGTGGAGCGCGTTAGTTCTTCCAGTTGGCTCAGCAAGTTACGGGCGCCGGAACAGATACACAGGCCCTTAGTTGGCGTGTATGCCGCGTGCACCGGGCTGGTGGGGGGCATAGGGCGGGGCCAAGCCATCCGAGATGGGCGCATGGCGGGAGGTCTCAGCAGGCTGAGGTGGCGCGGTGGTTGGCTCGGATTCTGCGGACACACTGAGAAAGTCGGCTCGCTGCACTTGCAGAAGTCGGCTTAGCAAGCCCTCGCGCCCCGAACACCGACGGATATGCTGCCAGCGCCTGGCTCGGGCTTGTTTAGCTTGCGGGGGGCATGCGCACACAAGACCGAAAAGTGAAAGGTCGTAGTAAACTCTAGGCACTGGCAGCCCTATGCAAATGTTCGAGCAATCGAGCAGAATTACGGAAAACTTCAGGTTCTTTCTGGGCAGGATTGGTCGGCGCTTCCTAGCCTTTCGCGAAGAATCCGCGGTTGTCAGTGATTAGGGATACCCCAGCGGCACTTTGATGGCGCGTATGCCGCGCAGCCGCGCTTGTCGTGGCGGGGCTTTTCGTTGCACCGGGCGCGCGACCGGGAAAACAACACAGCACGGGAAGACCCCAGTTCGTGCCGTCGCGGTTTTCCGCTCATCGTTTTTGACTCACACGGCGCGCCTGTTACGGTTGTTTCGCCCTGTGTATTTGGGGCTCCCCCACAAACCGCCCCGCCGAGCTCATCCCGGCGGGGCTCTTTATTGCCCCAGACGCGCCACCGGGACAGCGGGAACCATTGATGCATCTCAATGCGCGAAACACATATGGAGTTTATTATGAGTTGAGGTTTGGCCTTCGTCCCACGTAGCCGGGCCTCCCGCTTAGGCGGTACTACTTCCCCGCCGCGCTCGTCGTGGCGGGGCTTTTCTTTGAGCAGGAAGCGCAGGACAAATTGATGCTCGTCAATACGGGCAAGGTGCGCGCTGCCATTCTGCAGGTGAGGCTTGGAATCTTCCCCGCACGGAAGGGCCTCCCGCGTAGGCGGTACTTTGGCCCCGCCCAGCTCCCTGTGGCGGGGCTCTTCTTTGAGCAGGCCAGACATAACCTCCCCAATCTAGCGTCAATGCTCGGACAGCCCAACGTTGGGGGCGCGCCGGGGCGGCAGGGGGGTAGGTCAATTTTCTCAGGGGTTGGAGGAGGAAACCGACCGCCCCATGCGCTTTCAACGCTAACCGAGTTTTTGAAAGGAAGAATGGCTCGCACGCTACGTGTTCACGGGACGATGGCGGGAAGAACGTCAGACGGAGCTACCCGGGTTGGCAGTATCGTGGGTGGTCACGGGAGCCAGAGGGGCGCGCAAGTCGGCGAGAATGGCTCGAAAGCTGAATTCTTGAATTGGCGGCGTGTGGGAAAGCTCAAGGCGCCGGTTGCCACATCAAAGGCTCCTGAGATTCAATACCCCCTCCCCTGCGGTGGCCAGATTGTCGAGGCAAGCATTGCCCGCACTCAGTGTCTCCGAGACGCCCCTAGGTGCCACGCAACGGCCAAGCGCACGGGAGAACGGTGCACCGCGGATGGCGTGTGTGGCACGTTAATGGCGCTGTTGGAGGGCAAGGAGGCCACGCCGTGCGACCTGGCGGGCGCACGGTGAGCGGTTAAGGGCCGCCCATTGATTGGGCGTCGAATTGAGTTTTCTAAACAGTGTCAGACTACCTTCGGTCAGGTCACGTCTTAGAATGCACGCAAGCTTGCACCGGGAAGACTTGAACAACCTTGACTGTACGCGAGCTACGATAGAGTGCGCGCGCCAAAATCATCCTATCCGGCGCTTTAGTCCAATCAGCATTAGCCCGCTTCCTAGCAGTAACGGCAGAGTGGCTGGGATTGGCACATTGGGAACCTCAGAGGGAGGCCCATTGGAGCCATCGTCCAATAGGGTCACTGTCACAGTGCCAACCTCAGAGGCATACCAAAAACAAAAATTGGCAGGCAATGCGCATTGTTCCCTGTAAGAAAAATAACCAAGCGTTGGATTGTTCAGAAAGTCGTCAATCCTAAGAAAGAAGTCTCCATAAGTGAAACCTATAGAGCTCAAAGTGTCTGCGATGCCGCCGATTACAAGCACATCAGTTAGAGTATAGTTGAAAGCTGCGTCGCTCAGATAACCTAGGCTATCTCCTGTCTTCGTTAGGCCCGATGACTCCTCGTAGATATTGGCGTCAAAAGTGTAATCGATGGTGAACGAACCACTGACTGGCTGGTCGGGCGAATAGATATCTGGGTCTGGATTGTTGCAATTATAGCAGAGGTCGGTCGCCTCGAACTCAACGGAGTAAACAGCAGCATCACCCGCAGTGGCGAATGCTGCAACAGCCACAATTCCCATAAGTTGAAGCTTGAACATGTTCCTGTCTCCCCCCAAAGAAAACACCACAGAGCGCAAGCTTAACATAATTCATTGAATTTTGATAGATTTCTTGGTTTCAGGAAACAACCTTGTCCAAGTAAGAGCGAATTTGTCTCACGCGCTATTTAGGGCTTCGGCGCTGCTATTGTGTGGCCGCAGTTCTGCTCGACCTCGTTTTGTTGCTTCAGAAATCTCTAGCGGTCCGCGGATGGCGCGTGTGCTCCGTTCACGGTGTGGAAGCACGGTGGGCGGTCCCAGGAGGCGAAGGTGGCGAGGTGGATGGTGAAGAACCTCCTGTCCACTCTCAGACATTAGCTACGCTTCGAGAACCCACTGTTTCGCTATCGGATGCGCTTGGCACAATGAAACCCCGCAAACGAGCCTTACGTGCCGCAATGGTGCCGCCCCGAGGGGCGACACTGTTGTGAGTAACGAGTGATGAGTGTGTGTGGAGGGGTCGGCTGGACTGGTCGGCCCCTTTTCAATTCGCATCTGGCCGAAACACTGCCATCGCGATTGACTTAACGTTAACTTGGAAATCGTGGCGAAAATTGGGCAGGTACACAGGTTAGGCGGATATCCTCCTAACCAAACCCACCTTGATATCCTTCGCTGCAAGATAAAATCCATCGAACTTGCGCGTTCTACGCTCCCATAATTGACTCTTCACAGTGCCTCAACGTGCGCGCTGCCATTCTGCAGGTGAGGCTTGGAATCTTCCCCGCACGGAAGGGCCTCCCGCGTAGGCGGTACTTTGGCCCCGCCCAGCTCCCTGTGGCGGGGCTCTTCTTTGAGCAGGCCAGAAATAACCTCCCCAATCGAGCGTCAATGCTCGGACAGCCCAACGTTGGGGGCGCGCCGGGGCGGCAGGGGGGGTAGGTCAATTTTCTCAGGGGTTGGAGGAGGAAACCGACCGCCCCATCAGGTCTTATCGCTAACCCAGTTTTTGGAAGGAAAGTTGGCTTTCCTGAATGAGCTCGATTAGCCCGCGCAACCGGTCGTGCGCGAGGCGGATGGTCAGTTGGCTAGAGAAACCGACGGCGGTCAGTTGGTCAACTATTCAGGTCGCAATGAAGGAGTTCAGTTGCACAATGAGCGAATGTTTGAACTTTTGGCGTCGCGCACGAGAGGGTCGCGCAAATCTAACTCACTCAGCGGCCGCTTCAATGGGGACCAAAAGGGGGATTCAGCGCCCCTATTTACGCGTAATCCATTGATAATGAGTGAAAATTTTACGTAAAATGGTGCCCAGGAGAGGACTCGAACCTCCACGTCCATACGGACACCAGCACCTGAAGCTGGCGCGTCTACCAATTCCGCCACCTGGGCAGGTGTCGTGGAGGCGCGGAATAGTCCCTTCCCCCGGACCTGTCAACGGGGCAAACGCCGCGGCCAAAGGCCTCTCGGGCAATGCCTTGCCGGAGACCGGCGGCACGGGTATGCACGGAACTGGCAAATGTGGAGTTGCCCATGTCCAAGCTCGTCACGATCTACGGAGGCTCCGGCTTCGTTGGCCGCTATGTCGTGCGGCGTATGGCGCAGGCCGGCTGGCGCGTTCGCGTCGCGGTGCGGCGCCCCAACGAGGCCATGTTCGTCAAACCCTACGGGGTTGTCGGACAGGTTGAGCCCCTGTTCTGCAACATCCGCGACGATGACAGCGTGCGTGCCGTCATGTCGGGTGCGGATGCGGTGGTGAATTGCGTCGGGATCCTGGCCGAGAGCGGTAAGAACAGCTTCGACGCTGTGCAGGCCGAGGGCGCCGAGCGGATCGCGCGGATCGCCGCCGAGGTGGGCGTGGGCCGGATGGTGCATGTCTCGGCCATCGGGGCCGATGCCGAAAGCGACAGCGACTATGCGCGCACGAAGGCCGAGGGCGAGGCGGGCGTGCTGAAGCACATGCCCGGTGCCGTGATCCTGCGTCCCTCGATCGTGTTCGGGCCCGAGGACGACTTCTTCAACCGCTTCGCCAACATGGCGCGGTTCGGTGCGCTGACGCTCTGGACCCTGCCGGTGGTTGGGGCGGAGACGCGGTTTCAGCCGGTTTATGTCGACGACGTCGCCGCGGCGGCCGAGGCGGGCGTCACTGGCCGCGCGGCGGGCGGGGTGTATGAGCTTGGCGGGCCGGATGTGGATACGTTCCGTGAGTTGATGGACCAGATGCTGGACGTGATCCGGCGGCGGCGGATGATCGTGAACATCCCGTTCTGGGCCGCGAATGTCATGGCGAACGGGTTTGCGGCCGTGCAGTTTCTTTCCGGCGGGCTGGTGCCGGCGCAGATCACGCGCGATCAGGTGCGCAACCTCCGGCGCGACAACGTGGTGGGTGAGGGGGTGAAGACCTTTGCCGATCTGGGGATCTCGCCGACCTCGCTTGAGGCGGTACTGCCGGAATACCTGTGGCGGTTCCGCCCGACGGGGCAGTACGAGGAACTGACCGAGTCGGCGAAGAACCTGCGCGCCTAGGCTAGGTGTAGGCGATCCAGAGCAGGACGATCCCGAGGATCACCCGGTAGATCACGTAGGGCGTGAAGCTGACGCTTCTGAGAAGCCGCATCATCACGGTAAGCGCCAGCAGGGCCGCGATGAAGGCAAAGACGGCGGCGATCGCGCCGTCGCGGGCGGCGGCGGCATCGGCCGTCATCGCGACCTCGGCGCCGAGGAGCGTGCCCGAGGCGAGGATCGTCGGGATCGACATCAGCATCGCGAGCTTCGCGCTGTCGTGCCGGGCATAGCCGAGCCAGCGGCCCGCGGTGATGGTTATGCCCGAGCGTGACGTGCCGGGGATGAGGGCGATCGCCTGCCAGAGCCCCATGACGAGCGCGTGCTTCAGCGTCCATTCGCTTGCGACGCGGGTCGTCGGGCCCTTCTGGTCGGCCCAGTAGAGAACGAGGCCGAAAATCAGCATGGCCCAGCCGATCACGGCGACGGAGCGCATGGCGTCGTCAAGCCCGGTGAGCTTCAGGATCAGGCCCGCGATCACCACGGGGATCGTCGCGACGATGAGGCAGAGGGCAAGCCAGGCGTCGGGGCCGTCGATCTGCCAGGTGAGCACTTTCGGGAGCCCCAGGATCGCGCGTTTCACGTCCGCCCAGAAATAGAGGATGACCGCGCCGAGGGTGCCGACGTGAACCGCGACGTCGATGACCTGGCCCTGATCTTCGAGCCCCGAGAGATTCGGCAGGAGGATCAGGTGACCGGAGGAAGAGACCGGCAGAAACTCGGTCAAGCCCTGGATCACGGCGACCAGAAAGAGGTGGAAGATCGGCATGCCCGGCCCGCTGGTTCGTTTTGCGGTGAGGGTAGGGAGTTGATTCGAAATGGGAAGCGGGAATAAAGGTCAGTATTAGTTATCTAAAATGCCGCGCCGCAGAACAGAATGATCGCGCGCTGAGCCGGAAATCGCGCAAATAGGTCAGTATATATTACTTTTATTCATGCTGGGTTTCGGTTAGAGGGTGCGGGCTTTGGTGAATTCAAGGATTCTGAGCGATATGGCCGAGACCCCGATGCTGAAATTCGTGACCGTGCCCCGGGATATGCCCGAAAAGCGCGAAGCCAGTATGCGCCGTGAGGATTTCCAGGAAATTTACGCGGAGTATGCCGACGTCAAGGCCAAGGAACAGGCGGCCCGGTGCAGCCAGTGCGGCGTGCCCTATTGCCAGTCGCATTGCCCGCTGCACAACAACATCCCCGACTGGCTGATGCTGACCGCCGAGGGCCGGCTTCAGGAAGCCTATGAAATCAGTCAGGAAACCAACACCTTCCCCGAGATTTGCGGCCGGATCTGCCCGCAGGACCGGCTTTGCGAGGGCAACTGCGTGATCGAACAGTCGGGGCACGGCACCGTGACCATCGGTTCGGTCGAGAAATACATCACCGACACCGCCTGGGAGGAAGGCTGGGTGAAACCCATCGCGCCAGCCGCCGAACGGGGCGAGAGCGTGGGCATCATCGGCGCGGGCCCCGGCGGGCTGGCGGCGGCAGACCGGCTGCGGCGCGCGGGCGTGCAGGTGACGGTTTACGACCGCTACGACCGGGCGGGCGGGCTGATGACCTACGGCATTCCCGGCTTCAAGCTGGAAAAGCCCGTCGTCATGCGGCGGATCGAGCAGCTTGAAGCGGGGGGCGTGACCTTCGTTCTGAACTGTAACGTGGGCGAGGATCTGACCTTCGACGCGATCCGGGGCCAGCACGACGCAATCGTCATAGCCACAGGGGTTTACAAGTCGCGTGACCTTCAGGCCCCGGGCGTGGGCGCCGAGGGCGTGGTGCGGGCGATCGACTACCTGACCGCTTCGAACCGCAAGGGGTTTGGCGACGATGTTCCGGAGTTCGATTCAGGTGAACTGAGCGCCGAAGGCAAGCGCGTCATCGTGATCGGCGGCGGCGATACCGCGATGGATTGCGTGCGCACCGCGATCCGGCAGGGGGCCGAAAGCGTGAAATGCCTGTACCGCCGGGATCGGGAGAACATGCCCGGCTCGCAGCGCGAGGTGGCGAATGCCGAGGAGGAGGGCGTCGAGTTCCTGTGGCTTTCCGCGCCGAAGGGATTCTCGGGCGGCGACGAGGTTTCGAGCGTGATGGTGCAGAAGATGCGCCTTGGCGCGCCCGATGCGACGGGCCGCCGGATGCCCGAGGAGATCGAGGGGGCCGAGGTGCTGGAGGACGCCGACCTTGTGATCAAGGCGCTTGGGTTCGAGCCCGAGGACCTGCCGAAGCTTTGGGGTGTCGACGGGCTGGAAGTGACGCGATGGGGCACGGTGAAGGCCGATTTCCGGACCCATGCCACGAACCTCGAAGGTGTCTATGCCGTGGGCGATATCGTGCGGGGCGCAAGCCTCGTCGTCTGGGCCATTCGGGACGGCAGAGAGGCCGCTGACGCGATTTTGAATTTCCTTAACGAGGGCGCGCAGGTGGCCGCGGAATGAGATCCCGGCAAAAGTCACACGGCGTACACAACCTGTACACAGCGCGTACACAAATTTTTCGCCTCTCGAAATGAGGGGAAGACCGGTGGGTCAGGGGATCTGACCCGTTCGACAGGGAAAGGAAATCGACATGGTTCGCATGACTGCCGCAATTCTGGCGGCGACTCTGGCCGCAGGCGCAGTGCACGGATCGTCCCAGCCCTATGCGGGGGAGGACCAGCGCGCCATCGCAAGCCTGTCGCCGCAGGATATCGACGATCTTCTGGCGGGCCGGGGCTGGGGCTTTGCGAAGCCTGCCGAACTGAACGGCTATCCCGGGCCCACGCATCTTCTGGAACTGGCCGAGGATCTGGAACTGACCGAGGTGCAGGCCGAGGCGATCGAGGCGGTTCGGGTGCGGATGGAGACCGATGCGCAGGCGCTTGGGGCCGCGTTCGTGTCGGCGGAAGCCGCGCTTGATGCGGCCTTTGCGTCGGGCGAAATCGATGCGGCGCGTCTTACGGCGCTGACAGAGGATGCGGCGCGGATCGAGGCCGCGCTTCGGGCGCGCCATCTTGCGGCGCATCTGGAGGTGAAGCCGCTTCTGACCCGGCACCAGATTGTCACCTACAACCGTCTTCGCGGCTATGGCGCGGATGAGCATGGAGGCGGGCATGGCCAGCACTGAGGGCGGCTGCCTTTGCGGCGCGATCCGCTATCGGCTGGCCGAGACGCCGACGGAATTCGGCGCGTGCCATTGCGGCATGTGCCGCAAATCCTCTGGCGGGGTCGGGCTTGCCATGGAAGTGCCCGACGGCGGGCTGACCTTTACGGAGGGAGAGGACCGTATCGCCAGCTTCCAGTCGTCGGACTGGGCCGAGCGCGCGTTCTGCCCTGTCTGCGGATCGGGGCTTTACTGGCGGATGACCGCAGAGGGCCCGGCGAAGGGCCTGACGATCCTGAATGCCGGGACGCTCGACGATATGAACGGGATGGCGTTCACGCACGAGATCTATGTGGACAACCAGCCCGATTGCTATGCCTTCGCGGGCGAACGGAAGCGGATGACCGAGGCCGAGGTGATCGAGATGGTCAGTGGGGGCGGGGAGCACTGAGCCGATGCGCGCCGACGCCCATATCAGCGCGGGGCCCCTCAGGGGCCGGTGCCTGTGCGGTGCCGTGACGATCGAGGTGGGCCGTCACCGGGCGGCTGTTGGCGCGTGCCATTGCTCGCGCTGCCGCCGGTGGACGGGATCGGCGCTTTTCGCCTTCGACACCGAGGAGCTGACCTGGGAAGGCCCGGTGAAGCGCTGGCGGCACGAGATCGCCGAGCGGGCGTTCTGCGCCGACTGCGGGAGCCTGTTGTGGCTGAAGGATTTCGACGGGCCGTGGGAGCCCCAGGTGGGGTTGTTCGACGGGGCCGCGGACTATCCGCTGATTTCGGAGATCTATACCGACCGGGCCTTCGCGAGCGTGCGCCTGGCAGGGGATCACGTACGGAAGACGGCGGCGGACTACGAGGCGGAGAGCCGCAGCGTGGAGGCCGCGCCGGAATGAGGGGTGTTCAGGAGAACGGGCTTTACGAGCTGAGCCGGCTGGCGCAGTGGGTTTTGTGGCTGATGGCCGGGCTGATCGTGATGGAGGTGGTCTACGGCCTTGATGCCGTGAACTATTACATGATGCTTCAGCGGGTGCTGGCCGACGAGATCTCTCTCTTCGGGCCCGAGGCGGCGCTGGCCGACAACACGACCATGATCGTCGGGCTTGTCTATCTTGGCGTCTATCTCGCGGCTGGGATCGCATCGGGAATTTGGATCTACCGGTCGGCGTGGAACGCCAGGGAGATTGCCGGGTCGGACGACGGCATTCGCCCGGGCTGGGCCGTGGGGTGGTATTTCATCCCGATCATGAATTTCTTCAAACCCTACCAGATCCAGAAACGCGTCTGGCAGGCGAGCGGCGTGACTGCGGCGGGTTGGCTTCTGCCCACGTGGTGGGGCATGTGGCTTCTGGCCAATGCGATCGCCCAGGTTTCCGGGCGCGTCTGGATGGGTGCGAATTCGGCCGAGGAATTCGCGGGCGCCGCGATCTTCGACATGGTGAACGTGGTGCCAAGCGTGATCTGCGCGGTTCTCTGGCGGAGGATCGTGCACAGCGTGACCGAAGCGCAGCGCCCGGCATTCGAAAGCAATCTGAGACCGGCAGCGGCCGTGTTTGAATGAAGGAGACCTCAATGACGACCTATGATGCGACCTGGGCCGCCCGCGAGGCAGAGAAGCGGGCCTGGCTGGCCGAACACGGGATGTATTCGGAGGCCGATGAGCATTCCTCCTGCGGGGTGGGGCTTGTGGTGTCGATCGACGGGCAGAAGAGCCGGAAGGTGGTGGCGCACGGGATCGAGGCGCTGAAGGCCGTGTGGCACCGGGGCGCTGTCGATGCCGACGGGAAGACCGGGGACGGGGCGGGCATTCACGTGCAGATCCCCTATGCCTTCTTCGGCGACCAGATCCGGCGGACCGGGCACGAGCCGCGGGAGGGCGAGCTTCTGGCCGTGGGGCAGATCTTTCTGCCGCGGACGGATTTCGGGGCGCAGGAGACCTGCCGCACGATCGTCGAGACCGAAGTTCTCAGGATGGGCCATTACATCTATGGCTGGCGGCACGTGCCGGTGAACATCGATGTTCTGGGCGACAAGGCGAACGCGACGCGGCCCGAGATCGAGCAGATCATCATCTCGAACGCCACGGGCGTCGACGAGGACACATTCGAGCGCGAGCTTTACGTGATCCGGCGGCGGATCGAGAAGGCGGCGGCGGCGGCGCATGTGCGCGATCTGTATGTCTGTTCGCTGAGCTGCCGGAGCATGATCTACAAGGGCATGATGCTGGCGCAGGACGTGGCCGAATTCTATCCCGACCTGAAGGACGAGCGGTTCGAAAGCGCGTTCGCGATCTATCACCAGCGGTATTCCACGAACACCTTCCCGCAGTGGTGGCTGGCGCAGCCGTTCCGGATGCTGGCGCATAACGGCGAGATCAACACGCTGAAGGGCAACCTGAACTGGATGAAGAGCCACGAGATCCGGATGGCAAGTGGCGCCTTCGGGGAGATGGCCGAGGACATCAAGCCGATCGTGCCGCAGGGGAGTTCGGATTCCGCGGCACTCGACGCCGTGTTCGAGGTGCTGGTGCGCGCGGGCCGGTCGGCGCCGATGGCGAAGACGATGCTGGTGCCCGAAAGCTGGTCGAAGCAGGCGACCGAACTGCCGCAGGCCTGGCGGGACATGTACAGCTACTGCAACTCTGTGATGGAACCCTGGGACGGGCCCGCCGCGCTTGCCATGACCGACGGGCGCTGGGTGTGCGCCGGGCTTGACCGGAACGGCCTGCGCCCGATGCGCTATGTCGTGACGGGCGACGGGCTGGTGATCGCCGGGTCCGAGGCCGGCATGGTGCCCGTGGACGAGGCGACGGTGGTGGAGAAGGGCGCGCTTGGCCCCGGCCAGATGCTGGCCGTCGACATGAAGAAGCAGAAGCTGTTCCACGACACCGACATCAAGGACAAGCTGTCGCGCGCCCTGCCATTCGGGGAGTGGGTGAGCCGGATCAACGACCTTGACGGCAAGCTGCGCGGCGTGACCGAGCGGGCGCTGTATTCAGGATCGGAGCTGCGGCGGCGGCAGATCGCGGCGGGCTATTCGATCGAGGAACTGGAACAGATCCTCGCGCCCATGGCCGAGGACGGGAAGGAACAGATCGCCTCGATGGGCGACGACACGCCGTCCGCCGTCTTGTCGGAGAAGTACCGGCCCTTGAGCCACTTCTTCCGCCAGAATTTCAGCCAGGTCACCAACCCGCCGATCGACAGTCTGCGCGAATACCGGGTGATGAGCCTCAAGACGCGGTTCGGGAACCTCAAGAACGTGCTCGACGAGGATTCGAGCCAGACCGAGATCATCGTGCTGGAAAGCCCCTTCGTGGGGAACGCCCAGTTCGAAGAGCTGATGGCGAATTTCGATGCGCCGATGGTGGAGATCGACTGTACCTTCGAGGCCGGACCCAACGCGTTGCGCAAGGGTTTGACCCGGATCCGTTCGGAAGCGGAGGACGCGGTGCGGTCGGGCACGGGCCATATCGTGCTGACCGATCAGCACCAGGGGCCCGGCCGGGTGCCGATGCCGATGATCCTGGCCACGAGCGCGGTGCATTCCTGGCTGACGCAGAAGGGATTGCGCACCTTCACGAGCCTCAACGTGCGTTCGGCGGAATGCGTCGATCCCCATTATTTCGCGGTTCTGATCGGCTGCGGCGCGACGGTGGTGAACGCCTATCTCGCCGAAGACAGCATCGCCGACCGGATCGACCGGGGGCTGATCGACGGCACGCTGACGGAAGCCATGGCGCGCTATCGCGCGGCGATCGATGCGGGCCTTCTGAAGATCATGTCGAAGATGGGGATCAGCGTCGTGTCGTCCTACCGGGGCGGCCTCAACTTCGAGGCTGTGGGCCTTTCCCGCGCGATGGTGGCGGAATTCTTCCCGGGCATGCCGAGCCGGATTTCCGGGATCGGCGTGTCGGGTATCCAGAAGAAGCTCGAGGCCGTGCACGCGCAGGGCTGGAAGGGCGGATCCGACGTTCTGCCGATCGGCGGGTTTTACAAGGCGCGGCGGTCGGGCGAGACCCATGCCTGGGAAGCGACCTCGATGCACCTTCTGCAATCGGCCTGCGAGCGCGGATCCTTCGAGATGTGGAAGCAGTATTCGGCAAAGATGCGGGCGAACCCGCCCATCCATCTGCGCGATCTTCTGGACATCAAGCCCTTGGGCCCCTCCATCGGGATCGACGAGGTGGAATCGATCACTTCGATCCGGAAACGCTTCGTCACGCCGGGGATGAGCCTTGGGGCGCTTTCCCCTGAAGCGCACAAGACGCTGAACGTGGCGATGAACCGGATCGGCGCGAAATCGGATTCGGGCGAGGGCGGCGAGGACCCTGCGCATTTCACGCCGGAGCCCAATGGCGACAACCCCAGTGCCAAGATCAAGCAGGTGGCCTCTGGCCGTTTCGGGGTGACCGCGGAATACCTCAACCACTGCGAAGAGCTTGAGATCAAGATCGCCCAGGGCGCGAAGCCCGGGGAAGGCGGGCAGTTGCCGGGGATGAAGGTGACGGAACTGATCGCGCGGCTTCGGCATTCGACGCCCGGCGTGACGTTGATCAGCCCGCCGCCGCATCACGACATCTATTCGATCGAGGACCTGGCGCAGCTGATCTATGACCTGAAGCAGATCAACCCGCGCGCCAAGGTAACGGTGAAGCTGGTGGCGCAGTCGGGCGTCGGCACGATCGCGGCCGGCGTGGCGAAGGCCAAGGCCGATGTCATCCTGATCTCCGGCCACAATGGCGGCACCGGGGCGAGCCCCGCGACCTCGATCAAATATGCCGGCCTGCCCTGGGAAATGGGGCTGACCGAGGGCCACCAGGTTCTGTCGATGAACAACCTGCGGGACCGCGTGACGCTTCGCACCGACGGGGGCCTGCGCACCGGCCGCGATATCGTGATGGCGGCGATGATGGGGGCCGAGGAATTCGGCATCGGGACCGCGGCGCTGATCGCCATGGGCTGTATCATGGTGCGGCAATGCCAGTCGAACACCTGCCCGGTGGGCGTCTGCACCCAGGATCCGCGGCTGCGCGAGAAGTTCACCGGCAATGCCGACAAGGTGGTGAACCTGATCACCTTCTACGCGCAGGAGGTGCGGGAAATCCTGGCCTCGATCGGGGCGCGGAGCCTCGATGACGTGATCGGGCGCGCGGATCTTCTGAGCCAGGTGAGCCGGGGGTCGGCGCATCTTGACGACCTCGACCTGAACCCGCTTCTCATCACCGTCGATAGCGCCGAGACGATCACCTATGACCGGACGCGGGAGCGGACGGCGGTGGACGATACGCTGGACGCCGAAATCGTGGCGGATGCGGAGCGCTTCCTGAAGGACGGCGAGAAGATGCAGCTGTCCTACGCCGTCAGGAACACACACCGGACGATCGGCACGCGCACGTCGAGCCATATCGTTCAACGCTTCGGAATGCGGAACAGCCTGCAGCCCGATCACCTGAAGATCATGCTCAGGGGATCGGCCGGACAATCGCTTGGCGCCTTTGCCGCGCCGGGGCTGAAGATCGAAGTGTCGGGCGATGCGAACGACTATGTGGGCAAGGGGCTGTCGGGTGGCACGATCATCGTGCGGCCCCCGATGGCGAGCCCGCTGGTGGCGCATGAGAACACGATCATCGGCAACACGGTGCTTTACGGGGCGACCGACGGCTATCTGTTTGCCGCCGGCCGGGCCGGGGAGCGGTTCGCGGTGCGGAATTCCGGCGCGAAGGTGGTGATCGAGGGCTGCGGATCGAACGGCTGCGAATACATGACCGGCGGGGTCGCCGTGATCCTTGGCGCGATCGGTGCGAATTTCGGGGCCGGGATGACGGGCGGCATGGCCTATCTCTATGACCCCGGGGGCCGGGCGGAGAGCCTGATGAACCGCGAGACGCTGTTGACCTGCCCGGTGACGGTGGATCACTGGGAAGCCGAACTTCGCGGCCTTGTCGAGCGGCACGCGGCAGAGACCGGGAGCCTTCGGGCGAAGGAGCTTCTGCAGAACTGGGAAGAAGCGCTGCCCGCCTTCGTCCAGGTCTGCCCGAAGGAGATGCTGAACAAGCTGCCCGTCCCGCTGGGCGTGGAGGAGCGCGCGGTTCCGGCGGAGTAGGGGGCGCTGCCCCCGCCGCCCGTGGCCGGGCGGCCCCCCGGGATATTTCCGGCCACATGAAGGATCACGCCCCGGGGCAGAACATGACCCGGGGCGCTTCACGTGGCGCGGTCATCGGCGTCCCCGCCTGTACCGCGGGGGCGAGCCTCGCCGAAGATGGTTAATGTTTCGTTGCTTCATTTGGCCGGAAATATCCCCGCCGGAGGCACGAAAACTCTTCTACCCCGCCGGGACGGGGCCGGGCAGTTCGATGAGGCGCGTGTGGCCGAAGCCCCGGCTGTAATCGATCAGCGAGATCACCGCGGGATCCGTCCGGATCAGGGTGGGGGGCCCCGGCATCTCGGCGATCGCGTCGGCGACCTCCGGGTAGCGGGCACGGAAGAGGCCCGTTGCGAGATCGATCTCGCCGGGATCGGTGACGAGGCGCGCGCGGCCGCCGATCGAGACGCCCTCTATCTCCTGCCACGTGGTGTAGGGGGCGGTTATCGTGAGCGAAACCTTGTCGCAGGCGGCGATGTTCCGCACCTTCTGGGCGTCGGGCGCGGTCGTGAAATAGAGCGTCAGATCGTCATGAACGAAGGCCACCACCGTGGCCTGCGGAAAGCCGTCGGGCCGCACCGTGGCGAAACTCATGTCGGTGGTGCGGTCGAGAAGCGCGAGGATCTGGGCGTGGGTTGCGCTGTCCATGGGATCAGACCTCAACCACGCCGACGACGTAATTCCGGCCATAGACCTTCGCGCAATCCGGGCAGGTCGTGTAGAAGAAATAGATCGTCTTCGGCGTAAGGCCCTTGGCGAGCACCATGCGCTCGAGCTCGGGCACCCAGTTGCGTGCCGCGCCATAGGGGCCCTCGAAGACATGGGTGATGAAGTCACCCGACAGCGTCACCATCTCTTCACCCGGGATGTCGCGCGAGACGGCGAAAAGATGCTCCGTTTCCCAGGGCGACAGATCGCGGCTCAGCACGATGATATCGTCGGGATCCCAGCCATGGGCCCGGGTCACGCGGCGGTCGACCCGCTCGAACACCCGCCCGATGTTCACCGGCACATGGACGATGCTGCGCGACGTGGCGCGCAGGAAGCGCTTGTCGCGGAAATGAAGGTTGCGGCCCTCCCAGCCCTCGGGGTTGAAACGCGGGCAGCAGCCGGTCGGATTGTCGCCGGCGTCGTAATGGGGAAGAACATTTATATCCATCGCGGGATCTCCGGGGTGTTGTGAAGATCCTAGCGCAGCGGCGGCCGCCCCGCGTTGACCCTTGTCAATCTCAGGCCAGCTGCGCCGCGTTCGCGGCGATCAGCTTGCGCCGGATGTTCCGGGCGATCCCTGCCTCGATCACGGCGAGCCAGGCCGGTTTCCGGCGGTCGAGATCGTCGATCGCCGCCGCCGGCAGGCGCCAGACAAGCGCCGCGCCGCGCACGCGTGTATCGGCGGAGGCCGGCGCGCCTCCCACCAGCGACATCTCTCCCACATAGTCGCCCGGCCCGCAGGTGGCGATCTGCCGGCCGTCGATCATCACATCCACCGTGCCTTCGGCGATGTAGATGAGCGCGGGCGGATGCACCCCGTTCTCGGTCAGGACCGTTCCGTCTTCGAGCGTCTCCCACGTGCCCATGTTGAGGATCCTGCGCTGCTCGCCCGTCGCAAGGCCGCGCAGGCGTCGGGCGGCGAAATCACGCTCCACCGCCGTGAAGCGGGCGCGGGAATTCTCGCGCCAGATGATCAGGAGCTGCACCACGTTCACGGTCACCATGAGCGTTTCCCAGAAAGAGGACACCGGATCGCTGAGCCAGATCAGCGCGTAGGCGATGGCGACGAGGGAGGAGACGATCATGAAGATCCTGAGCCACACGATATTGCGCATGATGATCGACAGGATCAGGAGGATATAGGCGAGGTGCCCCACCAGCCCCCCTGTAGAAAAAGCGCTTTCCAGGCTGAGTTCCATGGAGCTCTCCCGATTCAATTGGATGGAGCGTGCCCGCAGAGGTTGTGTTCGCGCAAGCGTTTTCAGGTATTTGGCGGTTGACGCGATGGCCCCCGGGCGGCCATGTGACGGCCATGGCGAAGGCGGCGCAGACAAAGAAGAGCAGGCCCCGTACGAAGCGACGTTCGAAGACCCCGACGCTCCGCGCGCGGGTCAGAACGTGGCTTCTGCGGGGGGCGCTGGGTGTGGCGGCAGCGGTTCTGGCGCTTGTCTGCGTCTTTGCCGTGATCCGCCCCCCGACGACGCCCTACATCCTGGCCGAGGGCCTGCGCCACGGCGAGGTGAAGCGCGAATGGGTGTCGTTCGGCGAAATCGCACCGGTGATGGTGCGCTCCGCCGTCGCCGCGGAGGATGCGAATTACTGCCTGCACTGGGGCTTCGACATGAACGCGATCCGCGATGCGCTGGAAGAGGGCGCGAACAGGGGCGCCTCGACCATCAGCCAGCAAACGGTGAAGAACGTCTTCCTCTGGCAGGGGCGAAGCTGGCCGAGGAAGGCGCTTGAATCGCTCCTGACCCCGGTCGTGGAACTGGTCTGGTCGAAGCGGCGGATCCTCGAAGTCTACCTTAACGTCGCGGAGTTCGATCAGGGCGTGTTCGGGGTGGAGGCGGCCGCCCGCCACTATTTCGGCGTTGCGGCGAAGGATCTGAGCGCGACGCAGGCCGCGCGTCTGGCGGCGATCCTGCCCGATCCCAAGGGCCGGTCGGCAAAAGCGCCGTCGGATTTCGTCCGGCGGCGCGCCGCGCAGATCGTCGACGGGGCGGCGACCATCCGCGCGGATGGCCGCGCCGCCTGTTTCGAACGCTAGGAGGCCTTCGTATCCTCGAAATGGATGCGGACACTGCGGGTTCCGGGGAACATCCTGTCGCGCACGTGATCGGGCACTTCGACGAGGCCGGCACCGTCTTCGGCCACATCGAACGTCATGAGCTTGGCCTTGGGCTTGCGCGTATCCTCGAGCGTGGTGGGCACAGCGACGCGATTCTGCCCCGCCGTGAGCGGCGCCTTCACGAAATAGGACACGCGGCGGCCCTTGCGCCGGATCGCCGAGGGCACGTGGCCGAAGATGTTGTCGATCTCGGCCTCTTCCTCGGCGGTGAAACCGCCTGCGGCGATCGTCTTGTCGAGCGTGCGTTCGTCGCAGCCGTCGCGCAGGATCGTTTCGCAGAGCGCGCGGGCGGCCGGCGAAAGTTCTTCGATCCGGGTGCGGATCTCGTGCCGGGCCGGGCGGCGGGGCATGGCGGCACCCGCCTCCATCCCCGGGATCGGGGCATCGGTCGAAGGATCGTATTCGCGGCGGATCTGATCCACGTTCTGGGGGCGGCGGCGCAGGCGCTCATAGGCCATTTGCACGCGGGCGAATTCGTCGTTGTTGCCGTTGCGCATGTCGGGGTGGATGTCGAACACCAGCGCGCGCCAGGCGGTTCGAATATCTTTCTGGGTGGCGAATTCGCTGACGCCGAGAATATCCTGGGCTTGGAATTTGGTCAGTTGCTGCATGGGGGGCAGACCTTTCACACACGCGACGCCGGTGGTGAGGAGACGGACATGTCCCGAAGCGGGCGACGAGACACGGCAGCCCGGGCGGCCGGGTGCAAATCGTCGGTCTTGGGGAAATACGACTGCTGACCCGCGTGGGGAGCGGGGCGGAAGGGAGTTCGTCTTTCGAACGGATCCGCGGAAACTCGCGCAGTCATCCTGTCACCTACGTGGCGTTACTCGTTAACGATGCCGAACAGTTGGCACCAAGCTTGATCCACCGCTCCGGACACGTGGAGCGATTAAGATAATGTAAAGGAAGATTGGCCCGATCGGCGAGCGCCGTCTGTGAACTTGGTTACACAAGCCGGGCCGTGCCCCCCGCCGGGCGCCCCTGGGGCCGCCGGAGCGATGACGGTTGAACACGGCATTATTTCGCGGCAAACAGGGACGAAACCCCAATATGCAGCATCCCATGGCCAGGCTTTACCACGTTCCGCTTTCGCCTTTCTGCCGCAAGGTTCGGCTTGTGCTGGCGGAAAAGAAGATCGAGGTGGATCTGGTCGAGGAACGCTATTGGGAGCGTGAGATGGATTTTCTGCGCCGGAATCCGGCCGGAAAAGTGCCTGTTCTGAAGATCGACGACCTGACCTTGGCCGAATCGACCCCGATCTGCGAATACCTCGAGGAAACCCGTCCCGAGCCCCGGCTGATCCCGCAGGATGCGGCCGGGCGGCACGAGGTGCGGCGGCTCGTATGCTGGTTCGACGACAAGTTTCACCAGGAAGTGACGTCGAAGCTTCTGTACGAACGGGTGAACAAGAAGATCACCAAGTCGGGCTATCCGGATTCGAGCGCGGTGAAGGCCGGGTCGAAGGCGATCAAGTATCACCTCGATTACATGGGCTGGCTTCTGGACCAGCGGCGGTGGCTGGCGGGCGACGCGATGACGCTGGCGGATTTTTCCGCCGCGGCGCATTTCTCGGCGCTCGATTACATTTCGGACGTGGACTGGAACCGGGTGCCGGCGGTCAGGGACTGGTATGCCAAGATCAAGTCGCGGCCGGCGTTCCGGAACATCCTGGCCGACCAGGTGCCGGGCTTTCCACCGCCGCAGCATTATGCGGATCTCGATTTCTGAGGGGGTTTTCCGGGGGCTCCGCCCCCCGCCGCCGCGGGCGGCGTCCCCCGGGATATTTACGGCCACATGAAACAGGGCGCGGCGCTGAAGGCGGCGCTTGTCGCGGAAGCCCGCACGGTGGGTTTCGCCGAAGCCCGGATCTGTGCGCCCGGGGCGGTGGATATCGCGGACCGGCTTCGTGCCTTCGTGGCCGCCGGGCGGCACGGCCAGATGGGCTGGCTGGCCGAGCGGCAGGGCTGGCGGGCGCGGCCCTCCGATCTCTGGCCCGAGGCGCGGTCGGTCGTGGTGCTGGCCGATCTCTATACGCCGGAGGGTGATGCGCTGGAGGGGCTCGCGCGGCGTGAGACCGGCAATATCAGTGTCTATGCAAGGGGACGCGACTACCACGACGTGGTGAAGAAGCGGCTGAAACGGCTGGGGCGGTGGCTGATCGCGGAAGGCGGCGGCGAGATCAAGGTTTTCGTCGACACCGCCCCGGTGCCCGAAAAGGCGCTGGCCCGGGCCGCGGGGCTCGGCTGGCAGGGCAAGCACACCAATCTTCTGAGCCGGCGGCTGGGGAACTGGTTTTTCCTGGGCGCGATCTTCACCACGCTGGAACTGGCGCCCGATGCGCCCGAGACCGACCATTGCGGATCGTGCCGGGCCTGCCTCGATATCTGTCCGACGGATGCGTTTCCGGCGCCCTACCAGCTCGATGCCCGGCGCTGCATCAGCTATCTCACGATCGAACACAGGGGGCCGGTGGACGAAGCGCTCCGCCCCGGGCTTGGAAACCGGATCTACGGCTGCGACGATTGCCTGGCGGTCTGCCCCTGGAACAAGTTCGCCGTGGCGGGGCAGGAGGCGCGCTATGCCGCGCGGGAGGATCTGGTCGCACCGCCGCTGGCGGAGCTGGCCGCGCTGGACGACGCGGGCTTTCGCACCCGGTTTTCAGGGAGCCCGATCAAGCGGATCGGACGCGACCGGTTCGTGCGGAACGTGGCCTACGCGATCGGCAATTCCGGCAAGGCGGCGCTGAAGCCCGTGGCGGGGCGGTTGATGGACGACGCCGATCCCGTGGTGGCGGAAGCCGGCCGATGGGCATTTGGGCGATTGCCCGACTCGTGATACCTTGGGTGCCCCAAATGGAGGAGCAGCCATGAAACACGTGATCGACGGGCCAAGGCCCCGGGGGCACGCACGGCTCAAGCGGTTTCTCAGGGCCGAGCGGATGACCGGCGCGGTGGCGCGGCGGCAGGTGCAGGTTCTGCGCCGTATGCCGAAGCACCTGAATGGAGGCCTCAGGCTGAAGCGCTATCTCGGGATCGCGCGGGCGGAGAGCTAAGGCTCTCGTCAAGGGCCCCAAGGCCCTGTAAGCGGGGGGTATGGCCACCCCGAGTGATCCGCGCCCGGCGCGGGGCATATTCCTGATGATCCTTGCCGTGACGCTGTTCACGGGCATGACGGCGCTGATCAAGGCCGCCGACCGGATACCTGCGGGCGAGGCCGTGTTCTTCCGTGCCTTCCTGACCGTCCCCCTGTTCCTTGCCTGGTTCGGGGCGCGCGGGGAGATCGTGGAAGCGCTTCGCACCACAAGCTGGGTGCGCCATGCATCCCGGGGCCTCGTGGGTTCGGTCGCCATGGGGCTGAGTTTCGCGGGGCTGAAATATCTGCCCTTGCCGGAGGTGACGGCGCTGAAGTTCGCCACGCCGATCCTGATCGTGATCCTCGCGGCGCTGATGTTGGGAGAGCGCGTGCGCCTGATCCGGCTGAGCGCGGTGGCGGTGGGGCTTTTCGGTGTCGTCGTGATCCTCTGGCCGCGCCTCAGCGTGGAAGGCAGCACATCGGAACTGATCGGGGCGGCGATTGTCCTTGGCTCGGCCCTGTGCGCCGCCTTCGCGCAGATCTTCGTCAAGCGGATGGCGGGGGTCGAAAACACCTCGGCCATCGTCTTCTATTTCGCCCTGACGGCGAGCACGCTGTCCTTGTTCACCATTCCCTTCGGCTGGGTCTGGCCCGAAGGCTGGGAATGGGTGTTCCTGATCGGGGCGGGATGCCTCGGCGCGGCCGGGCAGCTTTGCCTCACCGCCTCCTACCGCTTCGCCGAAGCGGGAACGCTCGCACCCTTCACCTATACCTCGATGATCTGGGCGATCCTGATCGGCTGGCTTGTCTTCGCCGAACTGCCAACGGTGCCGATGCTTCTGGGCTCGGCCCTGATCATCGGCGCCGGCTTTGCGATCTACCTGCGCGAGCGTCAGCTTGGCGTGCGGCAGGCGACCGAGGGCAAGGTGCGGGCGAAGGGGTGGCAATAGGCGCGGCCGCGCTGGTCATCGGGGGCTATGTCGCCCTGAACGCCGTGGCGGGGCTTGCCATGGTGATCGACAAGGCGCTGGCCAAGCTCGGGGCGCCGCGCATTCCCGAAGCCAGTCTTCTGATCCTCGCCACGCTCGGCTGGTTCGGCGCGAAATGCGCACAGCGCCGGGCGCGGCACAAGACGCGGAAACAGCCCTTCGCCCGGCGGCTGAACGCCGCGCTCATCCCGCATCTTCTGGTCTGGGGCCTCGCGATCCTTGTCATCGGGCAGGGCGGCGCCGGGCCCGGGGGGTAGGCGCAGGGGCCGCCGCCCTCTAAGCTTCCGGCAGACCGCAGAGGGGGACTGCCGATGCTTCGGGGATGCCACATTCTGATCGCTTTTCTTCTGGCCTCGGCCCTGCCCGCCGCCGCGCAGACGAGTTTCGTGCCCGGCGACGTGCTGGAACGGGCGCGAAGCCTCGGGGCCAAGGGGGCAGCGGCCTATTGCCCGGCCAATCCGAATTACTGGCGTGGCAGTCTCGGTTCGCTCCTGTCACAGCGCCCGCCGATCCAGCTGAAGGGCCTGAATTCACGCATGGACAATTCCGAGCGGATCCCCGCGAGCGTCGCCGCGGATCGGCTCGCCGATCTCACCAGCAGCGCCGCGGCGCATGTGATGGTGACGGGGAATGCGCGGGTGGCCGATCAGCTTCTCGACGTCTTCACCTTCTGGGCGAAATCCGGCGCCTTTACCCAGACGAAAAGCTGCACGCGGGGTGGCCGGCTTCTCGACAGCTGCACCGAATGGCGGCGGGCCGATGGCAAGGATCTGTCGGACTCGAAGGATTTCAGCAAGGTGCAGATGACGATGGCGGCGGCGCGATCGGCCTATTTCGCCTCCGTCGCCAACCACCGGCGCGAGGCGCGGGCGGCCGATCACGCGGCGATCCGGCAGTGGTTTGCCTATTTCGACGGGCGCCACAAAACGCCGAGCAACATCTACCTGGGGCTCAAGACCGGCTGGTACTGGCCGGCGATCGAGGAGGCCTATTCCGAAGGCAATGCGCGGCGCGCGAAAAGCCTCACCACGAAGCTGGTGAAGGGGCTGGACCGGCTGATGCTGAAGGACGGGTCGATCAAGGGCAGGACGACGCGGGGCGACCGGGCGCTGTGGTACCACGCCACGGCACTCGGCGAGATCATGACGGCGATGGAGATGGCGCGGGCGCAGGGCGTGAAGCTGCCCCGCAACATGGAGGCGAAGCTTCATAACGCGGTGCTGCTATATGTGCGTGCGCTGCAGAACCCGGCCAATATCGATCCCTGGGCGAAGGTGGCACTGAATTCGACCTACCGGCCCAATTACCAGGATTACCGAAAGGATTTCTGGCAGAACTTCTTCGGGCACGCGTGGCTTCACATCTATACCTACCGGTATCCCGAGACGGACGCTGCGCGCTGGCTTGCCGCGCGCATCCCGCGCCGGTCGCAATCGGCCCTGTTCGATTCCGACACGGGGCTGGCGACCGGATGCATCTACAACGCGGCGCGGGCGGCGCGCGGGGGGTAGGTTTAGCTTCTGACCAGCTTCTCGTAACCTTCCGCGATGTCGCGCGTAAGCGATCCCACCTCGAAGTTGTAATCCCCGATCTGGCCCACGGGCGTGACCTCGGCCGCCGTGCCGGTCAGCCAGCACTGCTCGAAGCCTTCGAGTTCGCCGGGTTCGATATGGCGTTCGTGCACCTTGATCTGGCGATCCTTCAGCATGCCGATCACCGTCTGGCGGGTGATGCCGTTCAGGATGCAGTCGGGATCGGGCGTATGCACCTCGCCGTCCTTGACGAAGAAGATGTTGGCGCCGGTCGCCTCGGCCACATAGCCGCGATAGTCGAACATCATCGCGTCCGAACATCCCTTCGCCTCGGCGGCGTGTTTAGACATGGTGCAGATCATGTAGAGGCCTGACGCCTTGGCATGGGACGGGATGGTTTCGGGAGACGGGCGCTTCCATTTCGAGATGTCGAGCTTGGCGCCCTTCATCTTGGCGTCGCCGTAATAGTTGCCCCAGCCCCAGGTCGCGATCGCCATACGCACCGGGTTGCGCGCGGAAGAGACCCCCATATCCTCGCCCGCGCCGCGCCAGCAGATCGCGCGGACATAGCCGTCTTCGAGACCGTTCGCCTTCAGCGTGGCGTATTTCGCCTCTTCGATCTGTTCGACCGACCAGGGGATCGGCATATCGAGCATCTCGCCCGATTTCAGCAGGCGTTCGGAATGCTTCACGCTTTCGAAGATCCTGCCGTTATAGGCGCGCTCGCCCTCGAAGACGGCAGAGGCATAGTGCATGGCATGGGTCAGGATGTGTACGTTCGCGTCGCGCCACGGCACGAGTTTTCCGTCCATCCAGATCACTCCGTCGCGATCGTCATATGCGCCAGCCATTGGGTGCCTCCTTGCGCGCAGTTTTTCAAAAGTTGCGTGAGATAAGTCCGAACCGGATATAATATTTCACAAAACCCGCCATTCGCTACCAGTTGAGTCTTGGAATGTCAACAACACTGACATAAAATGACCTCGGCAGGACGGACGGGATCATGGCCGACACGGGCGCACAGTCAGGCGAGAGCCTTCTCTTTCTGACGGACGAACAGCTTCGCAAGGGCATCGAGGCGATGTTCTTCGCCTATCGCGGGTTCACCGCCGATCCCGACCGCATCCTCGCCGAACACGAATACGGGCGCGCCCATCACCGGGCGGTGCATTTCATCAACCGCGCGCCGGGCACGACGGTCAACAACCTCCTCGCCATCCTGGGCGTCACGAAACAGTCGCTGAACCGGGTTCTGCGCACGCTGATCGAGGACGGGCTGGTCGAGGCACGGGTGGGCACGCGCGACCGGCGCGAACGCCACCTCTACCTGACGGAGGCGGGCGCGGTGCTTGAACGCAAGCTGAGCGAGGCGCAGCGCAGCCGGATGCGCGCGGCCTACCGCCAGGCGGGGCCCGAGGCGGTGGCCGGCTTCCGGCAGGTGCTGGAGGCGATGATGGACCCCGACATGAGACGGCATTTCGCCGAGCTGAAGGAGCGTGGCTGATGGATGCCGATCCCCATCTTCTGATCGTCGACGATGACGAGCGCATTCGCGGGCTGTTGCAGAAGTTCCTGGCGCGTCAGGGGTTCTGGGTTTCGGCGGCGCGGGATGCGGCCCATGCGCGGCGGCTTCTCGAAGGGCTCGAATTCGATCTGATCGTGCTCGACGTGATGATGCCGGGCGAGGACGGGGTGACGTTCTGCCGGTCCTTGCGCGAAACGCTGGCGACGCCGATCCTCCTTCTGACCGCGAAGGGCGAGACGGAAGACCGCATCACCGGGCTCGAGGCGGGGGCCGACGATTACCTGGCAAAGCCGTTCGAACCCCGCGAACTTCTTCTCCGGATCAACGCGATCCTGCGCCGCGCGCCGGCAGAGGATGCGGGGCCGGCCACGCCGAAGGTGCTGAAGCTCGGCCCGCTGCGCTACGACGTGGAAAAGGGCAAGCTCTGGGATGGCGAAACACCGATCCGGCTGACGGCGACCGAAAGCCAGCTGATGCGGATCTTTGCCGCCTCGCCCGGCGCGCCGGTGGGGCGCGCGAAGCTTGTGGAGGATCTGGGACGCGGCGGCAGCGACACCGGCGGCGGCGTCGAGGAACGCGCGATCGATGTGCAGATCACGCGGCTCAGGCGGAAGCTCGAAGCGAACCCCAAGCAGCCACGCTACCTTCAGACGGTGCGGGGCGCGGGATACATGCTTGCCCCCGATTAGGCGCCGCTTCATCTCGGCCGCAGGACCGCAGCGGTGCGCCGGAAGAGTTTTCATGCCTCCGGCGGGGATATTTCCGGCCACATGAAGGGGCCCGGGCGGCGCCCGGTCAGAGGCGTTGCAGCGGGATGCGGATGCCGACCGAGATCACGTGGCTTCGGTGATCGAACTGGAAGGGGGCCGCGGGCTGGCTGGCGCCCGGGCCGACCGGGACGGTGCCGCCCGAGGCCGAGCCGAAATCGAAGTAGCGATAGGTCGCCTCGAAGATCACCGGGTGTTTCGTGTCGGTGTCGAGTTCGATGGCGATGCCGGCGCCCACGGACCATGCGAGTTCGGAACCCGTTGCCCCTGCGAAGGTGCGGACCGGCTGGCCGGCAAGCGGATTGGTGCGTGTCCAGTCCGACATTGTGGTGCGCGCGAGGCCGATCCCTGCGGTGAGGAAGGGCTGGATGCGGGAGCTGTTTCCGGCCGCTTCGCGGGGGGCGTAATAGACATTCGCCATCAGCGCGCGGGTCCTGACCGCGGCGCTGGAGATGTCGGCGTGACTGGCGCAGCCCGAGCCGTCGCTGGCCGCCGCGCAGGGGGCGGTCACGTCGCTGGAGCCGAAGGCGTTCAGGGCGAGTTCGCCGCGAAAGCCGTTCTGCCAGTCATAGCCGAAGGCGAGGCCCACGAGCGAGACGTTGCCGGCATCTGCATCGAAGCTGATCTGCGGATCCGAGGGAAAGCCCGGCGGCCGCCAGAAGGCCCCGCCCGGCCGGGGCGAGGCGACCCCGAATTCGCCCCGGAGATAAGGCCCGTAGGTGACACTGGCGGTGTCCAGGCCGAAGAGGCTTTCGCCGCTTCCGGCCGAGGCGGCGCCCGCCGTTGCGGCACAACCCAGGAAGGCGATCAGGTAGAGCAGGCGGCGCATATCATCACTCCCGTATACATCGCGGCCCGCCCGCCGGCTGGGGCGGGCAGGCGGATCGTTTCAACGACGCTCAGCCGTGACCGGCGAGGATCGCGATGCGGATCGCCTCGGCATCGGCGGCGAGCGCAATGGCCTGATCCTCGGTCAGCTCGTAGCCCAGGATGAGCGAGACCGCGTAGGCCGTGTCCGGCGTGACCTCCACCGTCTTGTCCGAGGCCGTTCCGAGGAACATCGCGAGCAGCGTATCGTTCGAGTTCGACACCTCCGGCAGGGTGTTCAGGATCGACGCGCCGTCGAGCGCGTCTTTCAGGAGCGCGAGGTTCTGAAGCGGGGAATCGATGAAGACGAGATCGTCGAAGTTGAGCGAGAGTTCGGTGATCGCCTCTTCGAGGGTCAGGTTGTAGAACTCCGCCATCTCCGCCGTGAAGTTCGACAGGGCTTCGTCATAGGCGCGTTCGAGCACGTGATCAGGCGAACGCGCGACGTTGAGGCGGCCAAGTTCGATTTCAGGGATGCCTTCCTGGGCCCAGACGGGCTTGCCACCCGTTTCGCCGGAGCCCTGCCCGTATTTGGGGCCGCGCCCTTCGGAATCTGGATCGGGCGCGCCCTGGCCCTGGCCGCCCGTGCCCCCGCCGCCGGCCTGTGGCCCCTGGCCCTGCTGGCCGTGATCGGAGGCTTCGGCGTGATCCTCGCCGTGGTCGCCCCCGTGGCCCTCGCCGCCCGTGTGACCGCCGCCGGAGCCCTGGCCCTGGCCGCCATGGCTGTCGGCATGGGCCGCCTGCGAGAACGGTGTGGCCGCCGGCAGCCCGGAGACCGCGAGCATTGCAGAGAGCGCCAGGATCGAGGCGCCTCTGAGAAGGACGGTGTGGGGGATGTCCCGTGTCATCGTGATAGACCTCTCGTTTCGGAGTTGCTGTGGTTGGCGGCAGGAAAGTACGGCTTCGCATTCACGAATTGACATGTGTCAATGTTTGGGCGGGTGCGGGTTGCTGGACGCGCGCGGCGCCCATGGCTACGCTCCGCTCAAAACCGGAGACCGCCGCCGTGACCACAGCCTATTATTCCCATGACGATTGCCTTGCCCATGTGACGCCGCCGGGCCATCCCGAACAGATGGCGCGGCTCAAGGCGATCGGGGCGGCGCTTTCTGAGGTTCAGGGCCTCGACCGGCGGGACGCGCCGCTGGGCACTGCGGAGCATGTGCTGCGCTGTCATACGGAGCGGTATCTGGAGATGATCCGCACGGCGGCGCCCGAAGAGGGCTGGGTCTCGCTTGACGCCGATACGCATATGTCGCCCGGGACGCTGACCGCCGCGTGGCGGGCCGTGGGGGGCTGTATCGCCGCCGTCGATGCGGTGATGGCCGGCGAGGTGGCCAATGCCTTCGTCGGGTGCCGTCCGCCGGGCCACCATGCGGAGACGGAACGCGCGATGGGCTTTTGCCTGTTCGGCAATGTTGCGATCGCGGCCAGGCATGCGCTTGAGGCACACGGGCTTGAGCGCGTGGCGATCGTCGATTTCGATGTGCACCACGGGAACGGGACGCAGGATCTTCTGTGGGAGGAGGAGCGCACGCTTTTCGTGTCTTCCCACGAGATGCCGCTGTTTCCCGGGACGGGGCGGGCGGATGAGCGCGGCGCCTTTGACAACGTGATCAACATTCCCCTCGCGCCAGGCACGGGCGGGGCGGAGATGCGCGCGCTTTACGAGCGCGAGGTGATCCCTGCGCTGGACGATTTCGCGCCGGAGCTTGTGCTGATCTCGGCCGGGTTCGACGCCCATGCTGCCGATCCGCTGGCGACACTCAGATGGACCGAGGCGGATTTCGTCTGGGTTACCGAGGCCGTTCTGGATGTTGCGGAGGCTCATGCCGGGGGGCGCGTGGTCTCGACACTCGAAGGCGGGTATGATCTGAACGCGCTGGGGGCCAGCGTGGCGGCCCATGTGGGTGTTCTGATGGAGCGGGGCGGATGAGCGAGACGCCGATTGACAAGATGAGCTTCGAGGATGCGATGCGGGAACTGGAGAGCATCGTGGGCCAGCTGGATTCGGGCAATGTCGAGCTTGAGAAGTCGATTTCGCTTTACGAGCGCGGTGCGGCGCTGAGGGCCCATTGCGAGAAGAAGCTGCACGAGGCGGAAGAGAAGGTGGCGACGATCCAGGCAGATGCCGAAGGGAACGCCACGGGAACCGCACCCTTCGACGCGTCGTGAGCCTGAAGGCGGCGATGGCGGCGCGGGCCGCCGAGATTCAAGCCCTGTTCGATGAGGTGTTGCCGGAGGGGCCGGATCTGCCGGTCGTGCATGGCATGCGCTATGCGCTGACCGGCGGCAAGCGGCTGCGCGGGTTTCTGGTGATCGAGGGGGCGGCGCTCTTCGGGGTGCCTGCCGCGCAGGCCGTCTATGCCGCGGGTGCGATCGAGGCGCTGCATGCCTATAGCCTCGTGCATGACGATCTGCCCTGCATGGATGACGATGACCTGCGGCGCGGGCAGCCGACGGTGCATGTGAAATGGGACGAAGCGAGCGCGGTGCTGGTGGGCGATGCGCTTCAGACCTTCGCGTTCGATCTGCTGTCGCGGGAGGCGGGGCATCCCGATCCGGCCGTGCGGATCGCCCTTGTGGCAGCCCTGGCGCGGGGCGCGCAGGACATGGTGATCGGGCAGGCGCAGGACATCGCCGCAGAGACGGCTGGGCGGGCCCTGAGCCTTGAGGAGATCACCGAGCTTCAGGCGAACAAGACCGGGGCGCTGATCCGCTGGTCGGCGGAGGCGGGGGCCCTTCTCGGCGGGGCCGATCCGGCCCCTATGCGGGCCTATGCCACGGCGCTCGGCCTCGCCTTTCAGATCGCCGACGACATCCTCGATGTGGAGGGCGACCCGGAGCTTGCGGGCAAGCGGCTGAAGAAGGATGCCGAGGCCGGAAAGGCGACCTTCGTGTCGCTTCTGGGGCTGGATGGCGCGAAGGCGCGGGCGGGGGTGCTGGTGGACGAGGCCGTCGCGGCGCTTGCGCCTTATGGCGCAGGTGCGGATCGCCTGCGCGAGGCCGCGCGTTTCGTCGTCGAGCGGAACGCCTGAGCGGCAGACAGGTCAGGCCGGAGCGGACCCCCGCAGGACGTCCATCACAGTGCCGATATCGCGTGCGCCGTGGCCGAGGGCGATGGCGCGGCGGAACAGGCTTGAGACGAGGCCCGGGATCTCCGACGTGATCCCTGCGTCTTCGGCTTGCTGCAAAATCCTGTCGAGGGCGGCGTTCCAGACGTCGAGTGTGGCGCCTGGCGTGTCGAACTCTTCGCGGTGGATGCGCCAGGCGAGATGCGCGGCGGGATCGTCCTGGGGAAAGAGGGCGGCGAGACTGTCGACGCCGATGCCCTCGGCCTCGCAGACGCGGGCGCCGTGCCAGACGCCGAGGTAGTTCGTGAGCTGGTGCGTCAGGAGCGCCATGTCGAGGGCAGCGGCTGCGCCGATCTCACTGCCCACGTGGCGCAGGTCGCCGCCGAGGCAGGCGAGACGGGGCAGGCAGGCGGCGTAGAGCGTGGCGGGACCGGCAAAGAGGATTTGGGCGTCGTCCGCCCCGATCCCGTCGGGATAGGGCATGATCGCGCCGTCGATATGGCCGATCCCGCGCGGATCCAGCCACGCCTGCAGGGCGCGGGCCTCGGCGGGTGTTCCGGTGCTGAGTTGCACGAGGATGCGCCCCGAGAGCGCATCGGCCACGCCCGGGGAAGCGAGAAGGGTATGCGTTGCGTCGTAATTGTCGATGCAGAGGACGGAGACCGGACTGGCGGCGGCGGCCTTCGCTGCCGAGGGCGCGAGCGTCGCCCCGAGGGGTTCGAAGGGCGCCATGCGATCCGGGCTTCGGTTCCAGACGGTGAGCCTGTGCCCCGCGACGAGAAACGTGCGGGCGAGCGCCGATCCCATCGCCCCGAGACCGATCATCGTGAGATCGCTCATCATCCCCTCCACGCCCTGGTGGAACAGAGGCGAGGGTAGGGCAAGGGATGTGTTTCGTCATCGATTCTCTCCGCCCTGCGGTCTTTGGCGAGAGTTGCCGTGCCGGGCCGGTGAGGCTATGTGTCCGCGCGAAACCGAAACCGGACCGATCGATGACCGAGAGACCGAATACACCGTTGCTGGACCGCGTGCGCGTGCCCGCCGACATGAAGGGCCTGAGTGACGCCGATCTCGAACGGCTTGCGGGTGAGCTTCGCGCCGAGACGATCAGCGCCGTGAGCGAGACCGGCGGGCACCTTGGTGCCGGGCTTGGCGTCGTGGAACTGACCGTGGCGCTGCATGCCGTATTCGAGGCGCCGAAGGACCGGATCATCTGGGATGTGAGCCACCAGTGCTATCCTCACAAGATACTGACGGGCCGGCGCGACCGGATCAGGACGCTGAGGCAGAAGGACGGGTTGAGCGGATTCACGAAGCGGTCGGAAAGCCCCTATGACCCGTTCGGGGCCGCGCACTCCTCGACCTCGATCAGCGCCGCGCTGGGTTTTGCCGTGGCGCGGGATCTGGGCGGTGCGCCGGAGCACGGGATCGGCGATGCCATCGCCGTGATCGGTGACGGGGCGATGAGCGCCGGAATGGCGTTCGAAGCGATGAACAATGCGGGCCATCTGAAGAAGCGGCTGATCGTCATCCTGAACGACAACGAGATGTCGATCGCGCCGCCGGTAGGCGCGATGAGCAGCTATCTGTCGCGGCTTTATGCGGGCGCGCCGTTTCAGGAGCTGAAGGCGGCGGCGAAGGGGGCGGTGAGCCTTCTGCCCGGCCCGTTCCAGGAAGGGGCGCGGCGGGCGAAGGATGTGCTGAAGCACATGACCGTCGGTGGCACGCTGTTCGAGGAGCTTGGCTTTTCTTATGTGGGGCCGATCGACGGGCATGATCTGGGCCAGCTTCTTCCCGTCCTGCGGACGGTGAAGGCGCGGGCGACCGGGCCGATCCTGATCCACGTGATCACCGAGAAGGGCAAGGGGTATGGCCCGGCGGAGGCCGCGCGCGACAAGGGCCACGGCGTTTCGAAATTCGACGTGATCACCGGCGAGCAGAAGAAGGCGCCGTCGAATGCGCCGTCCTACACCAAGGTGTTTGCCGAAAGCCTCGCGCAGGAGGCGGCCGAGGACGACAAGATTTCCGCCGTAACGGCGGCGATGCCCGATGGGACGGGGCTGAAGCTTTTCGCCGAGCGCTATCCAAGCCGGTGCTTCGACGTGGGCATTGCCGAGCAGCATGCGGTGACCTTCAGCGCGGGGATGGCGGCAGGAGGCCTTCGGCCGTTCTGCGCGCTTTATTCGACCTTTCTGCAGCGGGGATACGATCAGGTCGTGCATGACGTGGCGATCCAGCGCCTGCCGGTGCGGTTCGCGATCGACCGCGCGGGGCTTGTGGGTGCCGACGGGGCGACCCATGCCGGCAGCTTCGACATCGGCTATCTGGCGAACCTGCCCGGCTTCGTGGTGATGGCCGCCGCCGACGAGGCGGAGCTTCGGCACATGGTGGCGACGGCGGCGCGGCACGACGAAGGCCCCATCGCGTTCCGCTTCCCGCGGGGCGAGGGCGCGGGCGTCGAGATGCCCGAGCGTGGCGCGCCCATCGAGATCGGCAAGGGGCGGATGATCCGCGAAGGCAAGGGCGTGGCGATCCTGTCCTTCGGGGCGCGGCTTTCCGAGGTGCTGCTGGCCGCCGAGCGGCTGGAGGCGAAGGGGATATCGCCCACGGTGGCGGATGCGCGGTTTGCAAAGCCGCTCGACCGAGAGCTGATCCTCGATCTGGCGGCGCGGCACGAGGCGCTGATCACCATCGAGGAGGGTGCGGTCGGCGGGTTCGGCAGCCATGTGGCGCAGCTTCTGGGCGACGAGGGCGTGTTCGACGCGGGCCTGAAGTTCCGATCGATGGTCTTCCCCGATACGTTCATCGACCAGGCGAGCCCGGCGGATATGTACCGGGTGGCGGGGATGAGCGCGCCGGATATCGAAGCGAAGGTGCTTGAGGTCATGGGCGTCGCCGTCGTGGGCCAGCGGGCATGATCGCGCGGGTACTTGCGTGTCTTGCGGCAGTTCTGGCGGGAGGCGCGGCGGTTGCGCAGGTGCCGCCCTCTGCGTCGGAGATCGCGGGGTACGAGGGGCTTCACGCCGCTGCGGCGGCGGGCGATGCCGCAGCGATCCGGCAGCTTGTGGCAGAAGGTGCGGAGCTTGAGGCGCGAGACAGGCGAGGCCGGACGGCCGTTCACGTGGCCGCCTTCGCATCGGAAGCGGAGGCGCTGAGGGCGCTCGCGGAGGCCGGGGCGGATATGAACGCGCTGGAAGGCCAGGCCTATGATGCGGTGACGATCACGGCGGTGGCGGATGACCCCGAAATCATGTCGCTGGCGATCGCGCTTGGCAACGATCCCGGGCTGGTGACCAGCCCCTATGACGGAACCGCCCTGATCGCGGCGGCGCATCTGGGCCATGCCGAGGTGGTGCGGCGGCTGATCGCGGCTGGCGCGCCCCTGGACCACGTGAACAACCTCGGCTGGACGGCGCTGATCGAATCCGTCGTGCTGGGCGATGGCGGCCCCGATCACCAGGCGGTGGCCCGGGCGCTTCTGGCCGCCGGGGCGGACCCGGAGCTTGGCGACCGTCAGGGGGCCACGCCGCTCGCCCTCGCCGAGGCGCGCGGCTATGCCGAGATGGCGGCGATCCTGCGCGCCGCCGGGGCAGAGTGAGCTTTCCGGTCGATCCGCGTGCCCGCTGGGTGCTGATCTATCGCTGGGTGGTGTTTCTGCTGGCCGCCGGTTTCATGATCCGGCAGCTCGTTGTGGCAGCCGATTATGGCCATGCCGGGGGACCATTCCGCTATCTGACGATCTGGGCGCTTGTGCTTTCCTTCGTCGCCGCGAGCCGGATGCTTGCCCTGACCGAGGGGCGGAGCGAGAAGACCTGGTCGCGCCTCGTGATGGTCGCGGCGGTGGCGAACGGGCTGACCGTGTTGATGTACTGGCGCTTGTGGTTACAGGACCCGGCGCTGGTGGTGGCGGGCGATCCCCTGCCCCTGTGGGTCGACTATTACCTACACGGGGTCGGGCCGGTTCTGCAGTGGATCGACGTGCTTTTCATCTATGGCGGGTTCCGGCGACCGATGCGCGCGGTGCTGCCGTTTCTGGGCGTGGCGCTGGGATACCTGGCATGGGTGGAGCTGTTCGTGGGGCCGTTCAACGATTTTCCCGTCGGCCCGGTGACCGATGGGTTGCCCTATCCGTTCCTGAACGCGCTGGAGCCTGCGGCGCGGCTTCAGTTCTACGGGGTGACGGTGGTTACGGGCCTGGTGATCCTCGGCCTTTTCGCGGGGCTGGCCTGGGGGATCCGGCAGCTTCAGCCGACTTCGGCGGCGAGGAGCGCGGAGAGCCCGGACCGGTAATCGGGGTGGATGAGCTGAACCCCCAGCTCGGTCTTGATCCGGTCGTTTCGCACGCGTTTCGATTCCGCATAGAAGCTTTTCGCCATGGGCGAGAGATCGGCGTCTTCGAAATGAACTTCGGGGGGCAGGGGCACACCGAGGAGCGTGGCGGCATGGGCGATCACGTCCTGCGGCGGGGCGGGATCGTCGTCGCACAGGTTGTAGACCGCGCCGGGATCGGGCCGCGCGATGGAGGCGGCGAGAACCTGGGCGATATCGTCGACATGGATGCGCGAGAAGACCTGGCCTTCCTTGACGATGCGCCTCGCCGTGCCGTTCCGGACCTTCGAGAAGGGGCCGCGCCCGGGGCCGTAGATGCCCGCAAGGCGGAAGATGTGAAGGGGCAGGCCGTGGGCCGAGGCAAGGGCCTGCCAGCCCGCTTCGGCATCGACCCGCTGCAGGCCGCGTTTCGTGGACGGTGTGAGCGGGGTCGTTTCATCGACCCAGCCGCCGCCGTGATCGCCATAGACCCCGGTGGTCGAGAGATAGCCGAGCCATTCGATGTGGCCCGCGTTGGCCGCGATCCTCTTGCCCAGAGCGTTCAGCACCGGGTCGCCGTCGTCCCCAGGCGCGGCGGAGATCAGGATGTGGGTGGCGCGCTCGATGGCCCCGGAAATGTCGCCGTCGCCGGGCCAGAGCACGGGCTCGACGCCATCGGAGGCGAGGCGTTCGGCCTTCTCTGGCGAGCGGGTTGAGCCGATCACCGACCATCCGTCGGGACGCAGGCGGCGGGCGAGGGCCGCGGCGGAATAGCCGTGGCCGAGGGTGAGGAGCGTTTCGGTCATTGTCTCCTATTCCGGTGGGAGCTATCTGCAGGCAAGCAGAAAATTGCCCCGGGCCGGTGCCCAAGCGGGCGGGTCAGGAGGAACATGGACCTCAAGTCGCTTGAACTCGATGCCGCGGGGCTGTTGTCGGAAGTGATGTACGGGCACGGGTTCGCCCATTACGGCTATTTCCCGGAAGGCCCGCCCGAGACGCTTTCGGCCGCTGCCTTCGGCGCGGCGCAGCAGGCCTATTTCGAGCGGCTGGTGGGCGCGGTGCCGGAAGGGACGAAGAGCATCCTCGATGTCGGATCGGGCACGGGCGCCAATGCGCGCGCGCTGGTCAAGCGCGGTTTTGACGTTACCTGCGTGTCGCCGTCGGTTCAGATGAACGAGATGGCACGGCGGAAGCTGCCGCCGGGGACGGAGGTGATCGACGCGAAGTTCGAGGACTACGAAGGGGGTGAGCACGACTGCTGCCTCTTTGCAGAGAGCTTTCACTATATCGAGCTTCAGCCCGCGTTTGATCAGCTGGCGCGGGTGGCGCGGCAGAGCATCGTGATTTTCGACTACTTCCGGAGGCCCGGATTCGCCCATGGCGGCGGCACGCGGGGCACCCATGCGGCCTTTTGCGAGGCGGTGGAGGCACAGGGCGTGTTCGCAATCGAAAGCGACGTGGACGAAACCGATGCGATCGCCCCGAGCTTCGCCATTCACGACCACATCAAGAACGCCCATGTGGCGCCCTTCGTGAAGCGGTTCCGCAGTGCGTTTCGTGCGGAGAGCCGGCTGAAGGCCTGGGCGGCGGAGAAGGTGCTGGGCCGGGCGCTCGACAAGTTCGAGCGCGCCTCGTCACGGTCGGACAGCTTCCCGAAAGAGCACGAGTACCGCCTTGTCGTGCTGACGCGGCGGGAGGCCTGACGGCGGGCCTTGAGGCGCCCGGCGGGGCGTGGCATTCTGCGCCATGTCGAAGGGAACTGCATTTCACATTCAGGATTGGGCCGATGTTGCGCCGCATCTCGTGGCGGTGGCATCGGGCCGTGCGCCCGCTGATCTGGTGATCCGGGGCGGGCGTGTCGTCAACGTGCAAAGCCGCGAAGTGCTTGATGGCTGGGAGATCGCGGTGGCGGCGGGCCGGTTCGCCTATCTCGGCCCCGATGCCGGGCATACGATCGGCGAGGGCACCGAGATTGTGGATGCTGGAGGGCGCTATGTGCTGCCCGGTCTGTGCGACGGGCATATGCATATCGAGAGCGGGATGCTGACGCCTGCGGAGTTCGCGCGCGCCGTGATCCCGCACGGGACGACGACGATGTTCACCGATCCGCACGAGATCGCGAATGTCATGGGGCTGGAAGGCGTGCGGCTGATGCATGACGAGGCGCTGATGCAGCCCGTCAACATCTTTACCCAGATGCCGTCCTGCGCACCGTCGGCGCCGGGGCTCGAGACAACAGGGTTCGAGATTTCGGCCGGGGACGTGGCGGAGGCGATGGCCTGGCCCGGTATTATCGGGCTGGGCGAGATGATGAATTTTCCCGGCGTGATTGCGGGCGATCCCCAGATGCTGGCCGAGATGGCGGCGACGATGCGGGCCGGCAAGACGGTGGGCGGGCATTATGCGAGCCCGGATCGGGGCGTGGCGTTCTCGGCCTACCTGGCCGGTGGTGCGGCGGACGATCACGAGGGCACGGCGGAGGCCGATGCGGTTGCGCGGGCGCGGCAGGGCATGCGTTCGATGCTGCGGCTGGGATCGGCCTGGTATGACGTGGAAAGCCAGATCACGGCGGTGACGGAGCGCGGGATGGACCCCAGGAACTTCATCCTCTGCACCGATGACTGCCATTCGGGGACGCTGGTGAACGAGGGCCACATGAACCGCGTCGTGCGGCACGCGATTGCCTGCGGGTGCGATCCGCTTGTGGCGCTGCAGATGGCGACGGTGAACACGGCCACGCATTTCGGGCTGGAGCGGGAGCTGGGATCTATCGCGCCGGGGCGGCGGGCGGACATGATCCTGACCTCCGACCTTGAAACCCTGCCGGTCGAGCGGGTCTGGGCGCGGGGGGTGCTGGTGGCCGAAGACGGCCGGTGCGTTGTGGAGTGCCCGCATATCGGCTGGCCGGACGCGGCACGCGCTTCGGTCCACCTGAAGGCCCCGGTAACGACGGAGGCCTTCGAGGTTGCCGCGCCCGAGGGTGCCAACCGGGTGAGGGCGAAGGTGATCGGCGTCGTCGAGAACCAGGCGCCGACCAAGGCGCTGACCGCCGAGCTTCCCGTGTCGGACGGGGTGGTCGAGGGCGAGGGGGGCGTGTGCCAGATCGCCCTTGTGGAGCGGCACCGCGCGACGGGGGGTGTCGTGAACGGCTTCGTCTCCGGTTTTGGCTATGAAGGGCGGATGGCGATGGCATCGACCGTTGCTCATGACAGCCACCACATGATCGTCGTCGGCACGAGCCGCGAGGATATGGCGCAAGCCGTGAACCGGCTGGCCGAGGTGGGGGGCGGCGTCACCGTCTGGAAGGATGGCGAGGAGATCGCGCTTGTGGAACTTCCCATCGCCGGGCTGATGTCGGACAGCCCCGCGGCGGAGGTGGCGGCGAAGGCCGAGGCGATGGTGGCGGCGATGGTAGCCTGCGGCTGCACCCTGAACAACGCCTATATGCAGCATTCGCTGCTTGCGCTGGTGGTGATCCCCGAACTCAGGATTTCCGATCTTGGGCTGGTGGATGTGACGAAATTTGAACTGACAGATCTTTTCGAGGCCGAGACATGAACGCGCGCGACCGCAACCTGCCCATCGAATGCCCCGACGCCCCGGCGCATGAGGCGTTTACCGACCCCGCGAAGGCGGTAGAGCGGCTGGCAGAGCTTTACGACACCGCGGTGCGGTTTCTGTGCGAGAAGTTTTCCGACAGCCTGGCCGGTGGGCGGCCCGAAGCGCGGTATCGCGCGTTCTACCCCGAGATCCGCTTTGCCACGACGAGCTTTGCGGCGATCGACAGCCGCCTGAGTTTTGGCCACGTGGCCGAGCCCGGAATTTATGCGGCAACGATCACCCGGCCCGATCTGTTCGCGAATTACCTGACCCAGCAGATCGGCCTTCTGATCGATAACCACGGGGTGCCGGTGCATATCGGCCCTTCGATCACGCCGATGCCGGTGCATTTCGCGGTGGCGAACGACAAGGCGATGACGGTGCCGCAGGACGGGGCGATGGAGTTCACCCTGCGCGACGTATTCGACGTGCCGGACCTGTCGACGACGAATGACGACATCGTCAATGGCTATGGCTTCACCTTCGAGGACGGCGCGCGTTCGCTGGCGCCGTTCACCGCGCAGCGGGTGGATTACTCGCTTGCGCGGCTGGCGCATTACACCTCGACCGATGCCGAGCATTTTCAGAACCACGTTCTGTTCACGAACTACCAGTTCTATGTCGACGAGTTCGAGGCGTTTGCCCGCGCGATGCTGGCCGATCCCGAAAGCGGCTATACCGCCTTCGTCGGCCCCGGCAACCAGGTGATCACCGCGTCGGATGGGCCGATGACGGTGCCCGCAAAGCTGCCGCAGATGCCGAGCTATCACCTGTGCCGGAAGGACGGGGCGGGGATCACCCTCGTCAATATCGGGGTCGGGCCGTCGAACGCGAAGACGGCGACCGATCACATCGCTGTCCTGCGCCCCCATGCCTGGCTGATGGTGGGCCATTGCGCGGGTCTGAGGAATTCGCAGCAGCTGGGCGATTTCGTGCTGGCACATGGTTATCTCAGGGAAGACCACGTGCTGGACGACGACCTGCCGGTATGGGTGCCGATCCCGCCACTCGCCGAAATCCAGGTGGCGCTGGAACGTGCGGTGGCGGAGGTGACCGAATATGAAGGCTATGACCTGAAGCGGATCATGCGCACCGGCACCGTGGCCACCATCGACAACCGCAACTGGGAACTGCGCGACCAGTCGGGCCCGGTGCAGCGGTTGTCGCAATCCCGCGCCGTCGCGCTTGACATGGAAAGTGCGACGATCGCGGCGAACGGGTTCCGGTTCCGGGTGCCCTATGGCACGCTTCTGTGCGTCTCTGACAAGCCGTTGCACGGGGAGCTGAAGCTGCCCGGCATGGCCTCGGATTTCTACCGCACGCAGGTGTCGCGGCACCTGCTGATCGGAATCCGCGCGATGGAGGCGATCGCGGGGATGCCGCTTGAACGCATCCATTCGCGGAAGCTGCGCAGCTTTGAGGAGACGGCATTCCTCTGAACTCGCGAAAAAAGTGCGCGAAATGGCTTGATAGCCCTTATTTTGCTGCCACTAACCATTGTGTGTGCTATCAATATGACGTTAAAACAGCGGAGGACGCCCCGAGATAAGGGCGAATCGAGGAGACAAAGACATGGCGAAACCGATGACGAAGACTCAGCTTGTGGCTGCTCTGGCGGATGAGATGGGGAGCGACAAGAAGTCGGCCTCGGCCGCGCTGGACGCGATCACCGGCATCATCACCAAGGAAGTTTCGGGCGGTGGCGCCGTGACGCTTCCCGGTGTTGGCAAGATCTACTGCCGCGAGCGCCCGGCCCGCATGGTGCGGAACCCGGCCACCGGCGAGCAGATCAAGAAGGATGCCGACAAGGTGGTGAAGATGACCATCGCCAAGGCCCTGAAGGACAGCGTGAACGGCTGACCCGGCCTATACCGGATCTTGAAGATTGGGCCGCCTTCGGGCGGCCTTTTTTCGTTCTGGAACGTTGCGGCGGGGCCTGTTAGCCGTTCCGCGAAAGACGGGAGGGGCCCGATGGACATGCGCGCGATCTTCATGGGGCTGGCTTTCGCCTTCATGTGGTCGTCGGCCTTCACCTCGGCGCGGATCATCGTGCAGGATGCCTCGCCCCTCGCTTCCCTGTCGTTCCGGTTCCTTATCTCGGGGATCCTGGGCATCGCCATCGCGAAGGCCCTGGGCCAGACCTGGCACCTGACGCGGGCGCAATGGCGCGCGACGATCCTGTTCGGGATCTGCCAGAATGCGCTTTACCTCGGGTTCAACTTCGTCGCGATGCAGACGGTCGAGGCCTCGCTGGCGGCGATCATCGCCTCGTCCCTGCCGCTTCTTGTGGCCCTGGCGGGCTGGGTGATCTTTCGGGAAAAGCTGAGCCCGCGGGCGGTAACGGGGCTTCTGGCCGGGTTCGCGGGCGTGGGGCTGATCATGGGATCGCGGCTGTCGGGCGGTGTCGACCTGCAGGGCGTCGTCTATTGCGTGCTGGGGGCGCTGGCGCTGACCTTCGCCACGCTGGCGGTGCGGGGCGCGTCGTCCGGCGGGAACGTTCTGATGATTGTGGGGCTGCAGATGATCGTGGGCGCGGTGGTGCTTGCCGTTGCCGCGGCGGTACTGGAGGACGTGTTCGTCACGCCGACATGGCCGCTTGCGCTGGCCTTCGCCTATACGACGCTGGTGCCGGGGCTTCTGGCCACGTGGGTGTGGTTCATGCTGGTGAACCGGATCGGGGCGGTGAGGGCCGCGACCTTCCACTTCCTGAACCCGTTTTTCGGGGTGGCGGTGGCGGCGGTGTTGCTGCGGGAAAGCCTGGGGCCGCTCGATCTTGTGGGCGTGGGGATCATAACCGTGGCGATCCTCGTGGTGCAGCTCGAACGCCAGAGGCCGAAGCCGGTGCGCCCCGGCGGCGTCTGACGAGGGGGGCGCTGCCCCCCGCCGCCCTGCGGCCGGCCCCCCCGGAGTACTTCTGCCAGAATGAAGGGGCGGTCAGCCGATCGGGCCGCGCAGGCCGCCCGTCTGGCCCCGGTCGAGGAGGTAGTGATCGAGGATCACGGCCGCGGCCATCGCCTCGGCCACCGGGACGGCGCGGATGCCCACGCAGGGATCGTGCCGGCCCTTGGTGACGATCTCGGTCGCCGCGCCGGATTTGGTGATCGTCTTCCGCGGTGTCAGGATCGAGGAGGTGGGCTTGACCGCGAAGCGCACGACGATGTCCTGCCCCGTTGAGATACCGCCGAGGATGCCGCCGGCGTGGTTCGACGCGTAGCGCGGGCCATCATTGCCCATGGTGATTTCGTCGGCATTGGCCTCGCCGGTCAGCCGGCCCGCGGCCATGCCTTCGCCGATCTCCACGCCCTTCACGGCGTTGATCGACATCATCGCGGCGGCGAGATCGGTATCGAGCTTGCCGTAGACCGGGGCACCGAGCCCCGGGGGGCAGCCGCGGATCGTGACTTCGATCGTGGCGCCGACGGAGGAGCCTGATTTCCGGAGGCCGTCGAGATAGGCGGCCCAGTCTTCGGCGGCCGTCGCGTCAGGCGTCCAGAACGGGTTGTTCCCGATCTCGTCCCAGTCGAAGCGGGCGCGGTCGATCTCCTTCTCGCCCATGCCCACCATGTAGCCGGTGATCTCGACCCCGGGCACGAGCGCCTTCAGCGCCGCCCGCGCCACGCCGCCCGCGGCCACGCGGGCCGCGGTTTCGCGGGCCGAGGAACGGCCGCCGCCGCGATAATCGCGGATGCCGTATTTCTGCCAGTAGGTGATGTCGGCATGGCCGGGGCGGAACTTCTCGGCGATTTCGGAGTAATCCTTCGAGCGCTGGTCGGTGTTCCGGATCATCAGCTGGATCGGCGTGCCTGTGGTCACACCCTCGAAGGTGCCCGAAAGGATCTCCACCGCGTCGGCCTCGCGCCTCTGGGTCGTGTAACGGGACTGGCCGGGTTTGCGGCGGTCGAGCCAGACCTGAAGGTCGGCTTCCGAGACGGGTACGCCCGGAGGGCAGCCGTCGATAGTGGCGCCGAGGGCGGGCCCGTGGCTTTCGCCCCAGGTGGTGACGCGGAAGAGGTGACCGTAGGTGTTCAGGCTCATGACTAGCCCTCTAGCGGGAACCGGCGGGGGATGGAAGCCGCTCTGCCCCTTCATGTGGCTGGAAATATCCTGGGGGAATCGCCCGGACGGGCGATGGGGGCAACGCCCCCGGAGGCGCTTGTGCGCGAACGCCGGACGCGATACACCGGCCCCACCTCGGGGTGCCCATGGTTGGGCTGAGATGCACGGAATGACGTGTGAACCCGCAGAACCTGAACCGGTTAGCACCGGCGTAGGGAAGGGAAGAAGATCTTGATCCTTCGACCGACCCCCGCGTCCGGGCCACGTATGGAGGATGAAAGATGCGCTTTTCCATCATCGCGGCGGGACTTCTGGCTGGCAGTGCGGCTTTGGCCGACACGCCCGTCCTGACCGTCTATACCTATGACAGTTTCGTCTCGGACTGGGGCCCCGGCCCCGCGGTCGAGGCGGCGTTCGAGGAAACCTGCGGCTGCGACCTGAACTTCGTCAGCGCGGGCGACGGGGCCGCGCTTCTGGCGCGGATCCGGCTTGAAGGCGCGCGGTCGGAGGCAGATGTCGTGCTGGGGCTCGATACGAACCTGAGCGCCGCCGCCGCCGAAACCGGCCTTTTCGCGCCGCATGGGCAGGCGCCCGGGGCACTCGATCTGCCGATCGCCTGGGACGATCCGGTGTTCCTGCCGTTCGACTGGGGGTATTTCGCCTTCGTCCACGACACGACGCGGCTTGCCGTGCCGCCGGCCGATTTCCGCGCGCTTGGCGACAGCGACGTGTCGATCCTGATCCAGGATCCACGCTCTTCGACCCCCGGCCTCGGGCTCGTTCTCTGGGTCAAGGCGGCCTACGGGGACGAGGCGCCCGCCGTCTGGGAGGCGCTGTCGGACAATATCGTGACGGTGACGCCCGGATGGTCGGAAGCCTATGGGCTGTTCCTTGAAGGGGAGGCGGACATGGTTCTCTCTTACACCACGTCGCCCGCCTATCACCTGATCGCCGAGGAGGATGACACGAAACGGGCCGCACCTTTCGCGGAAGGCCATTACATGCAGGTCGAGGTGGCCGGTAAGCTTGCCGCCACCGATCAGCCCGAGCTTGCGGATGCATTTCTGGGTTTCATTCTGAGCGATGCGTTCCAGTCGGTCATCCCGACCACGAACTGGATGTATCCCGCGAAGACGCCCGAGTTTGGCTTGCCGGAGGGGTTCGGTGAACTGATCACCCCGGATAAGGCGCTTCTGATCCCGGCCGGCGAAGTCGAGGCGCAGCGGGCGCCGGCGATCGAGGAATGGCTCGACGCGCTGTCGCGGTGACGGGCGCGCGCGCCCTGCCTTGGGCGGCGGCCTGTGCCGTCGCCCTCATGGTGCTGGGGCCGCTTGTCGTGGTGATGCTGACCGCCGAGGGCAGCGGGGCGCTTTCTGCTCGGGATTGGGCGGCGGTCCGGTTCACCATGACACAGGCCGTTCTATCGGCCCTTTTCAGCGTGGCGCTCGCGGTGCCCGTGGCGCGGGCGCTGGCGCGGCGGCGGTTTGCCGGGCGTCGGGTGCTGATCATGCTTCTGGGGGCGCCCTTCGTCTTGCCGGTGATCGTGGCGGTCCTTGGGCTTCTGGCGGTGTTTGGAAACGCCGGGCTTCTGAACGGGCTGCTGGCCTTCCTGGGGCTGCCGCAGGTGTCGGTCTACGGGCTGCACGGCGTGGTGCTGGCGCATGTTTTCTTCAACCTGCCGCTCGCCGTGCGGCTGATCCTGCAGGGGTGGGCGGAGGTGCCGGCGGAGCGGTTTCGCCTTGCAGCCTCGCTCGGGATGGGGCCCGGCCCGGTGTTCCGGCATCTTGAATGGCCGATGCTGCGGGCGATCCTGCCCGGCGCGCTGGTGATCGTCTTCCTGATCTGCCTCACGAGTTTTGCCGTGGCGCTGACCCTGGGCGGAGGCCCGCGGGCGACGACGGTGGAGCTGGCGATCTACCAGGCGTTCCGGTTCGAGTTCGATCTGGCGCGGGCGGCGCGGCTTGCGGTGGTGCAGACCGGGCTGACGGTGGCCGGCGCGGCCCTTGCGCTGGCTGTGGCGCGGCCCTCGGGGCTTGGGCCGGGGCTTGACCGTGCAGTGCGGCGCTGGGACGGGGATCGCCCGGCGGCGCGGCTGGCCGACGGTGTTTGGATCGCGGCGGCGGCGCTGTTTCTGCTGACGCCCATGGCGATGATTGCCGCGGGCGGTGCGGCGGGGCTTCTGGCGCTCGAGGGGCCGGTTTTCTCCGCTGCCGCCCGATCCTTGGGTGTGGCGCTGGCCGCCGTGGTTCTGGCCTTTCTGATGGCGGTGCCGCTTGCCTTTGGGGCCGTCCGATACCGGGCGCTCGAGGGGGTGGGGTTCCTCCCCGTGGCAGCCTCGTCGCTGGTGCTTGGGGCCGGGCTGTTCCTGATCGTGTTTCCCATTGCCGATCCCGGGCGCGTGGCCCTGCCGGTGACGGCGGCGGTGAATGCGCTGATGGCGCTGCCCTTCGTGCTGAGGATCCTTCTGCCCGCGCTTCAGGGCGTGGAGGCGGATTACCGGCGGCTCGCAACGAGCCTCGGGATGGAAGGGACCGCGTGGCTGCGGCTGGTGGTGCTGCCCCGGCTTCGCGCGCCTGTGGGGTTCGCCGCCGGGCTGACCGCTGCGCTGGCCATGGGGGATCTTGGCGTGATCGCGCTTTTCGCCGATCCGGGTGGCGCGACGCTGCCCTTGCAGGTGTTCCGGCTGATGGGGGCCTATCAGATGGAGGCGGCGCAGGGGGCGGCGTTTCTGCTTCTGATCCTGAGCCTCGGCCTTTTCTGGGCCTTTGACCGGGGAGGGCGGGGCCATGCTTGAATTCGAGCGCTGCTCTCTGGAGCAAGGAAGCTTCCGGCTTGAGGCGGATATGAAGATCGCCGCGCCCGGGCGGGTGGCGGTGATCGGGCCTTCGGGCGGCGGGAAGTCGACGTTACTGGCCTCGGTCGGGGGATTTCTGGCGCCGGTGGCGGGGCGTGTGATCTGGGACGGCCGCGACCTTGGCCCCGTGCCGCCCGGGGAACGGCCGGTGACGACGCTGTTTCAGGATCAGAACCTCTTTCCGCATCTGACCGTGTTTCAAAACGTGGGGCTGGGGCTTGCGCCCGATCTGCGGCTGACGAACGCCGCGCGCGGCGCGGTCGAGGCGGCGCTTGGGCGGGTCGGGCTTCAGGGCTATGGCGCGCGGCGGCCGTCGGAGCTTTCGGGGGGGCAGGTCAGCCGCGTGGCGCTGGCGCGGGCGCTTGTGCGGGCGCGGCCGGTGATCTGCATGGACGAGCCGTTTTCGGCCCTCGGCCCGGCGCTGAAGGACGAGATGCTGGATCTGGTGGCGGAGTTGCTGGGTGAGGCGCTTGTGCTGATGGTCAGCCACGATCCCGAGGATGCGCTGCGTTTCGCGCCCCATTGCGTCGTCGTGGCTGAGGGCCGGGCGGAAGGCCCATTCGGCACCGGCGCGCTTCTGTCGGACCCGCCAGAGAGCCTGAAAGCCTATTTCGGGCGGCGGGGCTGGGGAACCGGGGCGTCTTAAGCGAAAAGAGCGCCCCGGGGGGCGCTCTTTCCATTGTTCCGTTAGGCAGGTGTTACTCGGCCGGCTGGGCCTTGGCCGATTTCTTGACCGGGGCCCAGATGCGCTTGTTCGTGAGATAGAGTAGCGCCGAGAGGATCGCGAGCATCAGAACGCCCGTGAAGCCTGCCTGTTTGCGGGCCATCATCTGGGGTTCCGCCGTCCACATCAGGAAGGCGGACACGTCCTGTGCCGCCTGTTCGAGCGTCGCTTCGGTGCCGTCCTCGTAGACCACGTCGTCGCCGTAGAGCGGCGGGGCCATCGAAATGTAGCCGCCGGGGAAGGCGGTGTTCTCGTAGAGGATCGCGCCTGCCTCTTCCTTCTCTTCGCCGGTGTAGCCGGTGAGAAGCGAGGCGATGTACTCGGCGCCGCCCATGCCCTTGAAGAACTGGTTGATGCCGAGGCCGTAGGGGCCGTGGAACCCGGCCCGGGCCTTCGCCATGAGGCTTAGGTCAGGGGCGTTCGAGAGCGACGACTGCGGAAAGTTGTCGTTCGGCGTGGCGGGGCGGAAATCCCCGTCGCCGTCGAGAAGGGCGGGATCCCAAACCTCGTAGAATTCCGCATAGGCGCGGACCTGATCTTCAGGAAGGCCGGGGCCGCCCTCGTCGCTGAGGGTCCGGATCGGAACGTAGCGCAGGCCGTGGCAGGCCGAGCAGATCTCTGTATAGACCTGCAGGCCGCGCTGGAGCTGCATCTGGTCGAAGCTGCCAAAGGGGCCCTCGAAGGAGAAATCGAAATCCTCCGTGTGGGCGGCTTCGCCGGCGGCGTGGGCCGCGCCAAGGCCGAGGCCCAGGATCGCGGCGGTGGTGAGTGCGAGTCGTCTGATCATTCTTTCAGATCCTCTCATTCGGCCGGCGTGGGGCTGGCCACGGTCGTGGTGCCGCCATGTTTCGATACGTGTTCCTGAAAATCCGCTTCGATCGTCTCGGGCTGCGCCAGAGGTTTCTCGAACACGCCCAGAAGCGGGAGGATGATCAGGAAGTAGGCGAACCAGTAGGCCGACGCGATCAGCGAGATCCAGGTGTAGAGACCTTCGGCCGGCATCGCACCAACCCACATCAGCACCATGAAGTCGACGCACAAGAGCCAGAACCACCACTTGAACATCGGGCGGTAGCGGCCGGAGCGGACCGACGAGGTGTCGAGCCAGGGCGCCAGCGCCATTACGAGGATCGAGCCGAACATCGCGAGCACGCCGAAGAACTTCGCATCGACGATGCCGCCGGTCACGAAGCTGACAAGCTGGACGAGCCAGACCTCGTCGGTGAAGGCCCGGAGGATCGCGTAGAACGGCAGGAAGTACCATTCGGGCACGATGTGCGCGGGCGTCGCAAGCGGGTTGGCTTCGATGTAGTTGTCGGGGTGGCCGAGGTAGTTCGGCATGAAGCCCACGATCGCGAAGAACACCAGAAGCACGATGGCAAGTGCGTAAAGGTCCTTGATCACGAAATAGGGCCAGAACGGAAGCGTATCCTTCTCGGCGTCTTCCTTCGACGTGCGGCGCACCTCGACCCCGGTGGGGTTGTTGTTGCCGGTGGTGTGGAACGCCCAGATGTGAACGATCACGAGACCGGCGATCAGGAAGGGCAGCAGGTAGTGCAGCGAGAAGAAGCGGTTCAGCGTGGCATTGTCCACCGCAGGGCCGCCCAAGAGCCAGGTCTGCAGACCTTCGCCCACGAACGGGATCGCGCCGAAGAGCCCGGTGATAACGGTCGCGCCCCAGAAGGACATCTGACCCCAGGGCAGCACGTAGCCCATGAAGGCCGTGGCCATCATCAGGAGGTAGATCAGCATGCCGATGATCCACGTCACCTCGCGCGGGGCCTTGTAGGAGCCGTAGTAGAGGCCCCGGAAGATGTGCAGATAGACCGCCACGAAGAACAGCGAGGCGCCGTTCATGTGCATGTAGCGGATCATGTGGCCGCCATTCACGTTACGCATGATATGCTCAACGGAGGCGAAGGCGTGATCCACATGGGGGGTGTAGTGCATGACCAGCATGACGCCCGTGGCGATCATCAGGACCAGAGTGAAGGTCAGGACGATGCCCCAGATCCACATCCAGTTCAGGTTCTTGGGCGTGGGGATCATGATGGTGTCGTAGAGCAGGCCGACGATCGGAAGGCGGCGGTGCAGCCACTTCTCGGCGTTCGACTTCGGCTCGTAATGATCGTGGGGAATTCCGGACATGGGCTTCCTCCTTCTTAACCGAGCAGGATCGTCGATTCGTCGACGAATTCAGCGGGCGGGACCGGAAGGTTTTCCGGCGCCGGACCTTTGCGGATCCGTCCCGAAGTGTCGTAATGCGACCCGTGGCAGGGGCAGAACCAGGCGTTGAAATCGCCCGCATCGCCGAGCGGCACACAGCCGAGGTGGGTGCAGACGCCCTGCATCACCAGCCATTCGCCCGTGTCGTCGAGGGCGCGGTTCTCGTCGGTGGCGGGAACCTCGCCGGCGAGGTTCGCGTTACGTGCCACCGGATCGATGAGATCGGAGACATCGACGCTGCGCGCGGCCTCGATCTCTTCCTGCGTACGGCGCCGGATGAAGATCGGTTTGCCGAGGAAGAGAACGGTGAGCTGGGTGCCCGGCTCGACCCCGGAGACGTCGACGCGGAGCGTCGAGGCCGCCTGAACGTCGGCAGACGGGTTCATCTGGTTGATCATGGGCCAGACCGCCGCGCCCGTTACCACGACGCCGGCGCCTCCTGTCGCGTAATACAGGAAATCCCGGCGTGAGCTCTCATGGTCTTCAGCGTGGGACACTGTGAACCTCCATTTTCAGGCCGAGATCGGCCAAATCCAACGGGGCCGCACGTGATGCAGCCCCCATCGGGGCGCTATCTAGCTCTCCCTCAAAGAGTCGTCCAGCGGTCAATCGCCCGCAGGGCGTCGAAGGGCGTTTTGCCGCAAGAGGCCTTAAGAGGGCGTTGTCGCTGCCAAACTCGGGCGCAGTTTCGCGGTTTCGTACCATGTGGCAAGCCCCGGGGAGGTGCCACGCCAGTCGCGATCCGGAAGGCGGAAGTCGACATAGCCGAGCGCACAGGCGAGCGCCAGATGGCCCATATCGGTGCGTCCCTGCAGGTGACTGAGCCATGTGCGTTCCAGTGCGGCGATGGCGGAGGCAACCTTGCCCCATTGCGCTTCGACCCAGTCCGCGCTGCGGGTGGCTTCTGGCCTGAGCCGGGCTTCGTAGACCATGAGGAGCGCGGCCTCCATGATGCCGTCGGCCAGCGCCTCGAGCGTCAGCGTGTCCCAGAGACGGGGGGCGGCGGGGTAGAGCCCGCCCCCCGCCAGGGTGTCGAGATAGCGGGTGATGACGCGGCTGTCGTAGAGTGCGGGCCCGTCGCTGCGTTCGAGAACGGGTATCTTGGAAAGCGGGTTGAGCGCCGTGGGATGGGTGCCGGGGGCGAGCGCGGTGCCCTGGGTGTCGACGATTTCGACCTGATCGGCGAGGCCGAGTTCGTGAATCACGGTGCGCGCCTTGCGGGCAAAGGGCGAGGCCGGGCTGGAATAGAGCTTCATGGGTGCAACCTGTGTGTTGGGGGCGTGTGCTGTCATTCGGCTTTCAGAGCGCGCATGTGGCGGGCGATATCGGCCTGGCCGTGCCCGTCGAGCGCGTCTGCGGCGGCGATGCGGGCGGCGTCGGGCTTGTTCTGGCCGAGTTTCCAGGTGCCGTCGACCGACTCGATCCGGAGGCGGAAGGGCAGGATCATGCGCATCATGCGGTCGCGCACTTCGGGCGTCATCTTGTCCATCGTCCAGGGCGGTTTCGGGTGAAGCGCGTTCTCGAAGTGGGCGGACTGGCGGGCGAGCATATCTTCCAGTGCCGTGTCGGGAAGGCGTTCGAGCCGGCCGCGGAGGTGGACGGCGATGTAGTTCCAGGTCGGCGCCTGATCGTCGAGGCCGTACCAGTCGGGCGAGATATAGCCGTCGGGACCGGATACCGCGATCACCGCCGGGCCGCTCGGCAACCGTGCGATCGGGTTCGAGCGGACGAGGTGAAGATCGGCCGTTTCGCCGCCGTCATCGAGGAGGAAGGGGATGTGCGAGAGAAGCGGCCCGCCGTCGGCACTGACCGAAAGGATGCCGAAGCCCCGGGCGCGGGCGAAGGCGAGGTTCCGGTTGCGGGGCGTGCCGCGGAAGGCGGGGTTCGGGTGCATGGGGAGAGGGTTGGACCTGTCGCGGAGGATTGGCAAGGGGGCGCTGCCCCCATCGCCCGTACCGGGCGATTCCCCCGGGATATTTCGGGCCACATGAAGGCCCGGGGCGGGCGTTCAGGCGGTAAGCTGTGCACCCCTGATACCCGAGATGGGCGCGGTGACGAGATTGCCCGGGGCGTGATCGGTTTCGAAGCGAACCTCGGCGAAGTGTTCCGTCCGGCCCATGCGGGCGCTTTCCATAAGGATGCTGTGGGTGCGCCCGACCTGGGCCGAGAGGTGGCGGGCGACGGCGGCCTCGCCGGCCGCGCGCAGCCGGGCGGCGCGCGCGCGGATCGTCGCGCCGTCGAGTTGCGGCATGCGCGCCGCCGGGGTGCCCGGGCGGGGCGAGTAGGGGAAGACATGGAGCCAGGTGAGGCCGCAGTCGTCGATGAGGCGGAGCGAGTTTTCGAACATCGCCTCCGTCTCGGTCGGGAAGCCTGCGATGATGTCGGCGCCGAAGGTGATATCGGGCCGCGCCGCGCGTGCCTCGGCGCAGAAGCGGATCGCTTCGTCGCGCAGGTGGCGGCGCTTCATCCGCTTAAGGATCATGTCGTCGCCCGCCTGGAGCGAGAGGTGAAGATGCGGCATCAGGCGCGGCGCCTCGGCGATCGCCGTCATCAGCGCCTCGTCCACTTCGATCGAATCGATCGACGAGATGCGCAGGCGGGGAATGCCGGTCAGCGTGAGGATGCGGCGGACGAGATCGCCGAGCCGGGGCTGGCCGGGCAGATCGGCGCCCCAGGAGGTGAGATCGACGCCGGTGAGGACCACTTCGTTATACCCGCGCTCCGTGAGGCGGTTGATCTGGTCGACCACGACGCCCGCGGGCACCGAGCGCGAATTGCCACGGCCGTAGGGGATGATGCAGAAGGTGCAGCGGTGGTCGCAGCCGTTCTGGACCTGCACATAGGCGCGCGCGCGGGTGCCGAACCCGTCGATAAGGTGGCCCGCGGTTTCGGTGACCGACATGATGTCGTCGACCTGCACAGGCTCGGTTTCGCCGGTGGCGAGCCCGGCCCAGGTGGCGGGTGCCATCTTTTCGGCGTTGCCGATGACATGATCGACCTCGTCCATCGCCGCGAAGCCTTCCGGATCGGTCTGGGCCGCGCAGCCGGTGACGATGATCCGCGCGCCCGGATTCTGGCGGCGCAGCTTGCGGATATCCTGCCGGGCCTTGCGCACGGCTTCCTGCGTGACGGCGCAGGTGTTCACGATCACCGCGTCTTCAAGCCCGGCGCGGGCCGCCAGATCTTTCATCGCGTGGGTTTCGTAGGCGTTGAGGCGGCAGCCATGGGTGGAGAAGACGGGCACTTTCCGATCCATCACAGCGCTTCCAGGAAGGCGGGCGTCAGGGTGCCGGTGAAGACATGCGCGGTGGGCCCCGTCATCCAGACGCCATCCTCGCGCCAGTCGATGAAGAGCGTGCCGCCGTCGAGATCGAGCGTGACGGCGCGGCCCGCCAGCCCGCGGCGGGCGGCGGCGACGGTGACGGCGCAGGACGAGGAGCCGGAGGCGAGGGTGATGCCCGTTCCACGCTCCCACACCCGCATGCGCAGGCGGTCGGGGCCGGTGACCTGGGCAATCTGGACATTGGTGCGCTCTGGGAAGAGCGGATGGGTTTCGATCCCGGGGCCGAAGGCGGCGAGATCGATCGCCGTCACGTCTTCGACGAAGAACGTGCAATGCGGGTTGCCCATGCCGGTGGCGACCGGATCGCCCTCGATCGGCAGATGGAGCGTGTCGATATCTTCCGCGAGCGGGATCTCGCGCCAGTCAAGGAGCGGGGGGCCCATGTTGACGGAGGCGAGCCCGGCATCGGTGCGCCGGGCGGAGAGCACGCCGCGTTCCGTGCGAAGCGTCAGGCTGTCCTGCCCGCGGGTCGCCATTTCGGCATCGGCGATGCAGCGGGTGGCGTTGCCGCAGGCGCCGGCCCGGGAGCCGTCGGGGTTCCAGAAGGTGAGGCGAAGATCGGCGGAGTCATCGGTTTCGATCAGGGCGAGCTGATCGAAGCCCACGCCACGATGCCGGTCGCCCAGCGCCCGGGCGAGCGCGGGCGTGACCTCGGCGGGCGCGCCGCGCCCGTCGATCACGACGAAGTCGTTGCCAAGCCCGTGCATCTTCCTGAAGACGAGCGGTGCGTCTGTCGGCCCCTGTGCCATGGGCCGGGCATATAGACGCCCGGGGCCCGCGAATCCAGCGGAGTCAGTAAGCCGTGTCGCCACCCGCCCCGATCCGGGTGGCAAGCCAGGTCAGCGGCGAATCCTGCCGCATGCGCTTCAGCGCGCGCGCGGGTTGCCGCATCAACTCGTCGAACCGGTCGGTCATCGCGTCGCCGCCGGCATCGGTCAGCCACCAGCCGACGAGGGCGCACCAGTCGAAGTGATCGTGCACTTCTTCGCTTGTCCAGAACGTGCCGCCGCCCTTCGGCATGACGCGCTGCACCTCGACGGAAGTGGTGGTGCTACCGTCCTCCTGCGTCGCCGCGTAGAGGATGGTTTGTTCGGTTTCCGTCATCTCGAGGATCTTTGCCTCGATGCGGTGCTCTTCGGTGACGGGTGTGCCGGTGCAGCCGTCGACCGTATCGAAGGAGAAATAGACGGGGAAGAAGCCCCGGCCATCCACGGGCCCCGTCCGGCGGTTGCCGCCCGAGGTTTCGGGCAGAACGAAGAGCCCGTCGCGGGCCTGATCGAGGGGCAGGGGCACGTAGAGCGAAAGCCGCGCGCGGCGTTCGCCCGCGGGGCGGCCAGCGAGAACGCCGACGACTGCGAGGACAGAACCCATGCCCAGGAAAAGAAGTGCGAGGGGCAGGAAAAGAAGGATGACGCCGATCGCCAAGATGGCGTCGCGATCATAGAGCCCGCCGATCAGGAACGCGAGAAGCGGGGCAGAGAAGGCGGCAACGGCGGCGGCGATGGAGAAGCCCAGCGCCTCGATCCAGCCGCCGGGGAAGCGGATGGCCAGGGCGGCCATGAGAAGCGTCCAGACCCCGGTTGTGCCGAAGATCCAGATCGGATCTGCGAAGAAACTGCCCGGCCCGCTCAGGAGTGCTGCGGGGACCGCGCCCAGAAGCGGCAGAACGCCGGTCAGCGCGATCTGGCGGCGAAGGCGGTAGAGCCTGTAGGCGGCGTGACTGACGGCGGATCGGGGGGCGGCGTACTCCATGAGCCGGATCCTGCCCTGCGAATACGGCGATCTGCTGGCCGGGGGAGGGCGGGGAGATGGCGGGGCAGCCGCGCAATGAGGAAGATCGGCATTTGCCCTTGACGGGTCGGGGCGCTGAAGGTACGTCCGGCGCCCGAGTGGGCCGTTAGCTCAGTTGGTAGAGCAACTGACTTTTAATCAGTGGGTCGCAGGTTCGAATCCTGCACGGCTCACCACTGAAATCAAGGACTTAGGCGAACAGCGCTATATGATCGCTGTTTCAGGTAAGCGCAGGGTAAGCCTGAGTGTCCGGGATCAGCACCTGTGGGACTGATTAAAGGGTTTTCGTAACGGAGGGTTTCTGGCTCATCTGAACCATCAAG